>NZ_JBEYUI010000032.1:0-51835 GCF_040643455.1 Micromonospora sp. NPDC047134 | reverse complement strand
CCCCCACCCCCCACCCCCACCCCCACCCCCGTCTCGCCCCGTTGATCATGAGGTTGGCGGCACCTTGGAGATCAACGACTGCCGCCAATCTCATGATCAACGGGGGCAGATGGGGGAGTGGGGAGAGGGGGGTGGGTCCTGTAGGGCGTCAATGGTGACGTTCGGATGGAGTTCAGCTGTGCAGCAGCACGATGTTGGTGTTCTCGATGAGATTCAGCGGCGGGTGCTCTGGCTCGCCACCCGGATCGTGGATGCGGCCAATCGGGAACGGGTGACCGGGGACGGGGTGAAGGTCGGGGGGCATCAGGCGTCCAGTGCCTCGCTGGTCAGTACGATGACTGCGTTGTGGTTCGCGCATCTGGATGGCGAGGACCGGGTCGCGGTCAAGCCGCACGCCTCCCCGGTTTTCCATGCCATTCAGTACCTGTTGGGCAACCTGGACCGGTCCTACCTGACTCGGCTGCGGGCCCGGGGTGGTCTCCAGTCGTACCCTTCGCGGACGAAGGACCCCGACGGGGTGGACTTCTCCACCGGGTCGGTGGGGCTGGGTGCGGCCGCGCCGCTGTTCGCCGCGGTGACCCGCCGCTACGTGGACGCGCACTTCGGGGCCCGCCCGCACTCTCGGTTCGTCGCGTTGATCGGTGACGCCGAGCTGGACGAGGGCAACATCTGGGAGGCGGTCGCCGACCCGGCCACCACCGGGCTCGGCAACGTGATGTGGGTGGTCGACTTCAACCGGCAGTCCCTGGACCGGGTGGTGCCGGGGGTACGCATCGACCAGTGGCGGGGGCAGTTCGAAGCGGCCGGCTGGCACGTGGTCGAGGTCAAGTACGGCCGCAAGCTGGCCGAGGCGTACGCCCAGCCCGGTGGGGAGGCGCTGCGCGACTGGATCGACGCGATGCCCAACGAGCAGTACCAGTCGCTGTTCGGGCTGACCGGACCGGAGCTGCGCAAGCAGTTCCTCGACGGCGCGCCGAACGCGGTGGCCACCTTCGTCGAGGACATTCCGGACGCCGAACTGGGCCCCCTGGTCACCGACCTGGGCGGGCACGACCTGGCGGCGCTGCTCGACGCGTACGCCCAGTGTGACGCGGTGACCGACCGGCCGAGTGTCGTGTTCGCGTACACCGTCAAGGGTTGGGGTCTGCCGATCGCCGGCAATCCGCGCAACCATTCCGCGCTGCTCACCGGCGACCAGATCGAGGCCCTGCGGGCCGCGCACGGCCTGACCCCGGACACCGAGTGGGACCGCCTCGACCCGGCCTCGCCCGCGGGCATCCGGGCCGGGCAGCGTCGGGAGGCGCTGTCCCGCGCGCCCCGCCGGCGGGCGCTGGGAGTCACCGTCCCCCAGACCACGAAGGTACGCGCCACCAAGCCGATCTCCACCCAGGAGGTCTTCGGTCGGGTGCTGGTCGACCTGGCCCGGGATCCGCAGGTGGGCAGGTACCTCGTCACCACCGCGCCGGACGTGGCGACCTCGACCAACCTGGCCGGGTTCATCAACAAGACCGGGGTGTTCGCGCCGACCGCCCAGCGGTCCTGGTCGCAAGACCGGATGCTGCGCTGGACGGAGAGCCCCGAGGGGCAGCACATCGAGCTGGGCATCTCCGAGATGAACCTGTTCCTGCTGCTCGGCCAGCTCGGCCTGGCCTGGGACCTGTCCGGGCAGCCGCTGCTGCCGGTCGGCACGGTGTACGACCCCTTCGTGCTGCGGGGCCTGGACGCCTTCCTCTACGGCACCTACTCCGGCTCCCGGTTCGTGGTCGCCGGAACCCCGTCGGGCATCACCCTGGCTCCGGAGGGCGGCGCCCACCAGTCCACCATCACCGCGAGCGTGGGCCTGGAACTGCCCGGGGTGACCTTCATCGAGCCGGCGTACGCGACCAGCCTGGACTGGTTGCTCTGCGACGCCCTGGGGCAGATCGCCGGCCCGGACCAGCCCGCGGCGACCGCGGCACCGGCCGAGGACGGGGCGTACTACTTCCGGCTGAGCACCCGACCGATGGACCAGGCACCCTTCGAGGCGGCCCGCGCCCGCCTCGGTGACGCGGTGCTGCGGCGGCAGGTGCTGGCCGGGGCGTACCGGCTGGTCGACGCACACCAGGCGTACCCGCACCTGGCCGGGGCCCCGACGGTGCAGCTGGCCGCCTCGGGTGCGGTACTGCCCGAGGTGCTGACCGCCGCGGCGGAACTGGCCGAGGAGGGGGTGGCCGCCCACGTCGTGGACGTCACCAGCCTCGACCGCCTCTACCGGGCCTGGCAGCGCACCCTGCGGCAGGGGGTACGCACGGCGACCGTGCCCAGTGTGCCGGGGGCCCTGCGGTCGGCCTTCGCCGACCGGACCCCGGTGGTCACCGTGCACGACGCCGCCTCGCACGCGATGGCCTGGCTGGGCTCGGCCCTGGCCGCCCCGGCGGTGCCGCTGGGGGTGGACGAGTTCGGCCAGTCCGGCAGCGTCCACGAGCTCTACGACCTGCACGACCTGCTCCCCGGCAGCATCGTCAACGCCGCCCTGGCCGCCCTCTCCCTCCACTGACCCCGCCCCCTGAAGCGGCCACCCCGCCTCCGCTCACCCCCACCCCACCCTGCACCCCGCGCACGCCCTCAACCCCGCCACCCCTCCACCCCTCCACCTCCGCGATCTTGCACTTTCTGACGCCACAAACCTCGCGAACCGGCGCAAATCAGCGACCAAAAGTGCAAGATCGGCGAGGTGAGGGTGAGGGTGAGGGCGAGGCGGGGGAGGGGAGGGGAGGCGGCGTGGGGTGGGTTAGCGGGTGGGGGTTGGGGTGGGTGGGGTGGGGGTTGTGGGGGTTGTGGGGGGAGTTATGACGGTGCGTTCCAGGTTGACCTGGGCTTGGCCGGTGCCTCCGACGGTGATGGTGTCGTAGGCCTGGAGCTGCTTGTCCTGGTCGAAGTAGAGCACCGTCATGGTCAGCGGGGTCGGCTCCTCGCCCTCCAGGCCGCGTAGTCCGGCGCCGCCGGTGGAACCCTGCACCATCAGGGTGGTGGGCTGCTGGCCCGGTACCTCCGGCAGCTGTTCGATCTGCCGCCGGTGGGTGTGACCGGCGAGCACCAGCGGGGTGGTGCCGGACAGGGGGCCGGCGATGACGGGGTCGTGCACCAGGGCGAGGTTCACCGGCTTGGGGGAGCTGCGGATGGTGGCGGCCAGGGTCTGACCGGTGGTGACCAGTTCGTCCGCGGTGGGCGGGACCGGGCTGCCGGCGGCCGGGGAGGTGCTCTTGTCCGGGGTGAAGCGGGGGTCGCCGATGCCGGCGATGGTCAGTCCGGCGACCGTGGTGGTCGCGTTGTCCAGCACGATCGCATTCGGTTGGCGGGCCACCGCCGCCGCCGTACGACCGGAGTCGTGGTTGCCCCGGATGTAGACGTACGGCTTGCGCAGCAGGCTGATCGAGCCGACGTAGGAGGCCTCCGGCTCGCTGCCCCAGTCGGTGATGTCCCCGGTGTCGATGACCACGTCGATGCCGAACTGCTCCACCACGGTGCGGATGAGCTGCCAGGCGGCCGGGTTGAGGTGCATGTCGGAGATGTGCAGGACCCGGGTGGTGCCGGGATCCTGCTCGTACACCGGCAGCGCCGACACGGTGGTGTAGAGCTGGGTGACGTTGCCGATGAGGCGTTGGAGCTGCTCGGCGTACCGGGTGTAGTCGTTGGCGATCTTGCGTACGTCGCCGACGATCGCGGGGGCGTTGACCAGCAGCCCCTCGTAGGTCGGCTCCTCGATGGCCTGGGGTCGCAGGGTGCTCGCGGCGGTGCCCAGGCTGCCCGCGGCGATCAGCAGGGCCAGCCCGCCCGCCCAGGCGGCCCGGCGGGTGTCCCGGAACACCAGCAGGGCCAGCAGCACGGTGGCCAGCACGGTGGCCCCGAGGGTACGCAGCCCTAGCCGCAGTACCCCGTCGTGGACCTCGTCGACCGCCGACTGGGTGGCCCGGTTGAGACTCGCCGGGTCGTCCAGCAAGGCCTCGACCCGGCTCTGGTCCAGCGCACCCAGCTCCACGGTCAGCTGGGTGGGCCCGTCATGACTGTTGAGCAGGAGAGCGCCCAGCGGCGGGATCTTGATGGTGGTGCCGCCGACCGTGGTCGGTGAGATGGACAGCTTGGCGCGGAAGGGACCGATGTCCGTGTGAACCTGCCCGCCGGCCAGGGTGCCGAGCAGCACCCCGGCCAGGGTGACGACCAGCACGGCCAGAGCCGTCCCTATTCGGCGTAGGCCGGTGGACCGCCCACGGCGGGGGGACGCCGCATTGCCCCGCCGCAGCGCGGGGAAGCGGCGGGTGCGACGGGTCGGCTCCGCGCCGTGGGGCGGCTGCCCGTGTTCCTGATCGCCCATATCGAGACTCTGACCTGCCCGCCGAAGGATCTTGACAAACCTGAGGGTGCTGTACTAGAGCCTGCCTCAGCTTCGCCCAGCTCCGCCACCTGCGAAAACAAGTCGCAACAGTCGGTCGTCCTCGGCGGCGGGACGGCCCCGCCCGTCATGGTTGGAGGTGCCCACCCAGATCGAGCCGTCCGGGGCGGTGGCCACCGCGCGCAGCCGCCCGTACCGCTCGGTCAGCAGGGCCTGGGGCTGCCCGAGCACCGTCCCGGCGTCGGTCAGCTCGACCAGCCAGAGACGCTGGCCGCGCAGGCAGGCGGTGGCCAGGGTGCGTTCGGTGGCCGCCAGCCCGGAGCAGGAGGCCTCGTCGGTAGACCACTGCACGATCGGGTCGACGTACTTGTCGTCGTCCCCTCGGCCCTCCACCTCGGGCCAGCCGTAGTTCTTGCCCTTGGTGATCTGGTTGATCTCGTCCCAGGTGTTCTGGCCGAACTCGACGGCGTACATCCGGTCGCCGTCCCAGGTGATGCCCTGCACGTTGCGGTGGCCCAGGGACCAGACCGGGGAGTCCGGGAAGGGGTTGCCGGGCGCGGGCTTGCCCTCCGGGGTGATCCGCAGGATCTTGCCGCCGAGCTGCTCGGCGTCCTGGGACTGGTCGGTGTCCCCGGCGTCGCCGGTGCTGGCGTAGAGGTGCCCGTCGGGGCCGAAGGCCAGGCCGCCGCCGTTGTGGATGCCGGCCTTGGGGATGCCGGTCAGGATCGGGGTGGGTTTCTCGCCGAGCCGCAACCGGGCGATCCGGTTGTCCTGTTCGGCGGTGTAGTAGACGAAGATGGTCCTGTCCTGCGCGTACTGCGGTGACACCGCGATGCCCAGCAGGCCACCCTCGCCCGAGGCGACCACCTCGTCGATGGTCTGCACCTCGGTGACCCGCAGACCGTCCGTGGTCGACTCCGGGCCGACCTGGACTATCCGGCCGCTGTCCCGTTCGGTGACCAGGGCCCCGCCGTCGGGCAGGAAGGCGATGCCCCACGGCACCCGCAGCCCCTGGGCGAGCACGGTGGCGACTACCTCCCGGCCGCCCTCGCCCGCCCCGGCGGAGGGGGTGGGCAGGTTCGGCGGTTCACCGGCGGGATCCGGCTCCGGTTCGCCGAGGCTGCAACCGGTGGCGACCAGCAGGAGTGTCGCGCAGGACACCCCCAGGAGGGTACGGAGCTTACGGGCACGGGGGAGTGGCAGACGGGCGCTCACGCGGCCCAGGGTAGCCCGCCGTGGACGCCCGCGCCGGTGCCCGCATCCGCCGACCCGCCGTGGCTCTGGCCGTCGCCGGGGCTATCGTCAGCCAGCGTGAAGGTATGGATTCCGCACGAGACCGGTCACGACCTGCTGGGTGAGCTGCCGCCGGAGGTCATCGTCGAGACGATGAGCGATCCGGATCGGCTGCCCTCCCCGACCGCCGGTGTCCGGTTCTGGGTGCCGCCCTTCCTGGCCCCGGCGGCGGCCACCACCCTGCTGCGGGAACTGCCCGACCTGGCGGTGGTCCAGCTGCTCTCGGCCGGGGCGGATCCGTGGATCGGGCGGATCCCGCCGGGGGTCCTGCTCTGCGATGCCCGGGGGGTGCACGATCCCTCGACCGCCGAGTGGGTGGTCACCGCCATCCTGTCCCAGCTGCGTGGCTTCCCGGCCCTGGCCCGCGCCCAGGCCCAGCGCCGGTGGGCGTACGACGAGGTGGCCCCGACCGACGAGCTGACCGGCAAACGTGTGCTGATCGTCGGTGCCGGTTCGATCGGTACCGCCGTGCGGAACCGGCTGGCCCCCTTCGAGGTGCAGTTCGACCTGGTGGCCCGGACGGCGCGACCGGGGGTGCACGGGGTGGAGGCCCTGCCCACCCTGCTGCCGCAGGCCGACATCGTGGTGCTGCTGGTGCCGCTGACCGAGCAGACCCGGGGCCTGGTCGACGAAGCCTTCCTGGCCGCGATGCCGGACGGCGCCCTGCTGGTGAACGCCGCCCGGGGACCGGTCGTGGACACGAAGGCGCTGGTGGCCGAGGTGACGACCGGCCGGATCAGCGCGGCCCTGGACGTCACCGACCCGGAGCCCCTGCCCGCCGACCATCCGCTCTGGGAGCTGCCGAACGTGCTGATCACCCCGCATGTGGCCGGGTCGGTACGCGGGCTGCTGCCTCGGGCGTACGACCTGGTGGGGCGACAGATCCGGCGCTTCGTCGCCGGGGAGCAGCCCGACAACGTGGTGGTGGACGGCTACTGAGCCGCCTGGACCTCGCCCTGTCCGGCCGCGGCGACCAGCAGCGGCAGGTCCCGCTGGCGTACCGCGGGCAGGACGAGTCGAGAGCCGTCGTCGAGTTGGGCCACCGCCCGGCCGCGGGCGTCGCCGCCCAGCTCGACGATCTGGTCCCAGCGGATCCGGCGGTCGCCGACCAGGGCCCGTAGCCGCAGCCCGTCGCGGTCCGCGTCCGTACCGGCCCGCCAGGCCCAGACCCCCACGGCCAGGGGCACCAGCAACACCGGCAGCAGGTACGCGCTGGCGCTGGCCAGGGGCAGGGCACCGATGGTGCCGATGATCGCCCCCACCAGGAGGGCCTGATGGTGTCGGAATCGGGTGCTCTCGGTGCGGCTCACCCCTCGATGATTCCACCCGCAGGGCGGCGGACGGCACCGGGTGGCGGACGAGGGCCCTGCTGCGTGTGCTCAACCGAGCGCGTACAGTGATCTGGCTCACCGGGCGTCACTGCTTGCGCGCTGGCTCGTTTACGGGGACGAGTGGCCGACTAGCTGTTCGCCCCTCGCACCGCCGCACCGCCCCGTGCCCCCTCACGAAGGCGAATGTCGTGCCCGTCGCGTCCGTGTTCCGCGCCACCCTCCGACGTACCCCCCTGCCGGAGCTCTGCGTCGTCGCGGTGGCGGCCGTGCTCGTCCTGGTCAGCGCCGCCGGAGCGATGCCGGGGCTGGCGGTGGTGGCGCTGGCCGGCGCGGCCGGTTCGACCCTGGCCGGGGTGCGGCTGTCCCGCCTGGCCGCCGGCCCCGAGGTGCCGACCGCCGGTCCGGGCGGCGGGCGGCTGGCCCGTCGCCGTGCGGCCCGCCCCCGTCGGGCCGCCGCCCTGCTGCACGCGGCCGTGGTGATCGCCGGGCTGTCCGTGGCGGTGCTGCCGCTGGTCTCCGTCGGTGGCCGCCCGGCGGCCGCCCTCGCCGGACTGGCCGGTACCGCCGGACTGCTGGCCGGTGGCCTGTTCAGCCTGCCCCGCCGGGCGGAACTCTGCGCCCGGATGGGCCGTCGTCGGCTGCTCGACGGGGTGGCGGCCGGAGCCGCCCTGGTGCTCACCGCCTGGCTGCTGCTGCCGTACGCCGGGGTGTCCGCCCAGGTGCGGTTGGTCGCCGCGGTGGCCGTCGGGGTGCTGGCGGTAGCCGTGCTCGCCGCGCTGACCGGGCCGCACCGGCACTCCGGGATAACCCGGTGTCGGGCCGGGGCAGGACTGACCCTGCTGGCCCTGACCCTGCTGGTGGCGCTGCCGACCGAGGTGGGGCGGGCGGCCCTGGTGGCGGTGGCCCCTCTGGTGATCGGGGTGCTGCTGACCGCCGCCGGGGTACGGCGGGTGGTGGAGACGGACTCGGAGCCGACACCGGCGGCCACGGCGCTCTGGCCACGGGTGGTGGTGCCGGCGGCCGGGGTGGTGCTGGCCACCGTCCACCACCTCCAGTCCGGGCGGCTGCCGGACCGCACCACCGTGCTGCTGGCCCTCGCCGTGGTGCCCGCCCTGGTGGCCCGCGAACTGCTCGACCCCGGCCCGAAGTCCACCCCGACCCCGACAGCGCAGACCACTACGAGCCCGGGAGCCCCGACCCCCGGCGGCCAGCCGACTACCCCGGCCTCGGTGGCGCCGACCCCCACCGGCCCGGAGAGCACCCCGGTGACCATGGCCGTGGCGGCCGTCGAGGAGTCCGTACTCCGTGGCCGTGCCGCCCTGCTGCAAGCCCTGGCGGCCCGATCGCAGTCGGCGGGCGGCACCCTGCTGGTGGTCGACCTGCACCTCACGGAGTTGCCCGGGATGACCGTGCGGGACGACATGATTGCCGAGGCCCTCCGGCGGGCACGGGCCGTGACCACCCCGCAGGACGAGGTGGTAGACCTGACCGGCAGCGGTTTCGCGGTGGTCACCGGCGCCGCCTCGTTGCTGGCCTACGCCCTGGGCGCCCGGCTGCTGGCCGCGTTGAACCGGCCGTACGAGGTGTCCGGGGCGGTGCTGCGCTCACGGGCCAGTATCGGGCTGGCCGAACTGGCCCACGGTCGCCCGGAGGACGTGTTGCGCCAGGCGGAACTGGCCCGCCGACGCGCCACCCAGCTGGGTCGGGACCGGATCGAGTGGTACGACGCGTACCTGGAGGAGCAACTGGTCCGCCGACTGGACCTGGAACGGGAACTGCCCGGCGCGGTCGCCCGAGGCGAGTTGGACCTGGTCTACCAGCCGGTGGTCGGGCTCGGCGACCGGCTGCCGGTCGGTACGGAGGCCCTGCTTCGTTGGCGCAGTCCGGTGCTCGGCACGGTCTTCCCCGCCGAGTTGCTGCCGGTGGCCGAGGATCTCGACATCACCGGCGAGTTGGACGCCTGGGTGTTGGACCGGGCCTGCCGGCAGGTGGCGGAGTGGTCCCTCGGGGGACGACGGCTGCGGATGGGAATCAATGTCACCGTCCGGGAGCTGACCTCGCCGGATTTCGTGCCCCGGACGGCGGCGGTCCTGGCGGCGTACGGGGTGGCGCCGGATCAGCTGGTGGTCGAGGTGGCCGAGCCACGGGTGGGTGCGGAGTTGTCGACCGTGGTGGCCCGGTTGGCCGGGCTGCGGTCGATGGGCATCCGGACCGCTCTGGACGACTTCCGGGTCGAGCAGGCCTCCCTGGCCCAGCTCCGGCGACTGCCGATCGATCTGCTGAAGGTGGGACCGGAGGTGGCCGGGGCCGACGGGGAGCGCCCCCTGCTGGACGTGGTGGTCACGGTCGCCGACCGGTTGGGGGTGGAGGTGGTCGCCGACAAGCTGGAATCCGCCCACCAGGTCGAGGCGGCCCGCCGGGCCGGGTTCCGCTACGGCCAGGGGTACGAGCTGGCCCGGCCCGCCACGGCCGAGCGGGTGGAGGCGTACTTCGAGGACTTCCCGTACACCTTCCGGTGATCGCTTAACCGGTTCATGCCGCCGGACCGGTGCTGCCACGGGGGGTCAGGTGTGCCTGTTCGTCCTGGAGGTCGGTCGCGGGAGCACCCTCGATGAGCCGAAGGAGTTGCCGGGCGGCATGTGCCCCGTAGGCCGGGATGTCCCGGCCCACCGCGGTCAGCGGCGGATGCACCAGCCGACACAGTGGAGAGTCGTCCCAGGCCACGATGGACAGATCGGCGGGAACGGTCAACCCCATCTCCTGGGCCACGGACAACCCGGCGATGGCCATCACGTCGTTGTCGTAGATCACCGCGGTGGGGCGGATGCGGGAACTGAGCAACCGCCGGGTCACCCGGGCCCCTTCCTCCCCGGTGTAGTCCGTCGAGACGACGACCGACTCGGCCAGCCCCAGCCGCTGACACACCTCGGTGAAGGCCCGGGTGCGGATGTCGGTGTGCAGCAGGTCGGGCAGGCCGGCCACCCGGGCCACCCGGCGATGCCCCAGGGCGTACAGGTACTCCACGGTCTCCACGAGGGCCGCGGCGTCGTCGGCCCAGACGCTGGCCAGCCGCCCGGTGCCGGACGGCCCCCCGATCACCACGGCGGGCAGCCCCAACTCCTCCAGCACCGGCACCCGCTGGTCGTCGGTGCGCAGGTCGCAGACCAGCACCCCGTCGACCCGCCGCTCACCCCACCACCGGCGGTAGACCGCGATCTCGGCCTGCGGGTCGGCGACCACCTGGAGGGTCAGGGCGTACGACCGGGCGGACAACTCCGCCTCGACGCCACTGATCAGCTCCATGAAGAAGGGTTCTATGCCGAGGGTCTGGGCGGGGCGGGCGAGGATCAGGCCGATGGCCCGGGCGGTGGCCCCGGACAGGGCCCGGGCCGCACTGCTGGGGCTGAAGCCGATCTCGGCGGCGATGGCGAGGATGCGTTGCCGGGTCGCCTCGGAGACCCCGGGCTGGCCGTTGAGGGCGTACGACACCGCGCCCTTGGAAACCCCCGCCCGCCGGGCGACATCCGCGATCGTGGGCCGCTTCACCGGCGTACGCCCTCCTGAGCCAGTCCGTTGTCCGCTGGACAGGCTACCCGCCGATGGCCACCGACCAGGTGTGGGCCTGAAGGTGGCAACTTGTTCGGTTCAGCTCAGCACCTGAGGGCTCGGGTTCTGTCGAGCTGAGTCGGCCAGGCCCCCTGTATCGCCGGGTGGATCAGGGTTTTGTCGTCCTGAGGTTACGGGCGGGCCGGTTTGGTGACCCGCCGTTGACACGCCTGATGCGTCCCCGTACGGTGGCGTCACTTATCCGGTTCAGTCGATGTATCTCGATCTTTGTATCGAACCCACTCGTCTTGGAGGATGGGTCATGAAGCGGTCTACGCCTCGATGGCTGCGGGTAGCAGCCGTGGCACTGGTGGTCGGTTCCCTCGTCGTAGCCTGCAGCGGACGCAGCACCACCGGTGGCACCGGCGGCGACGGTCAGGTCACCCTGACGATCAACTTCTGGGGCGACTTCGGCCTGCAGGAGCTCAAGACCAGGTACGAGGCCGAGCACTCGAACGTCAGGATCGCCCTCAACTCGGGCGAGTACAACGCCCAGCACGAGGACCTGCAGAAGAAGCTGATCGCCGGTTCCGGTGCGCCCGACATCGCCGCCATCGACGAGGGCTTCATGGTGCAGTTCCGCAGCCAGGCGGACCAGTTCGTCAACCTCCTCGACCGTGGTGCGGGCAAGTACGAGAGCAACTATCTGCCGTGGAAGTGGAAGCAGTCGCTGTCGGCCGACGGCAGGACCCAGATCGCTCTCGGCACCGACGTGGGCGGCCTGGCCATGTGCTACCGCACGGACCTGTTCGCCGCCGCCGGCCTGCCCACCGACCGGGACCAGGTCTCCGCCCTCTGGCCCACCTGGGACGACTTCCTGACGGTGGGCCAGCGCTATGTAGCCCAGACGGACAAGAAGTTCCTCGACAACGCGACCAACCTGTTCAACCCGATCCTCGGCCAACAGCCGGTCGGCTTCTACGACTCCGAGGAGCGGCTGCTGATGGAGGGCGGCCCGAAGGTCGCCTTCGACTACGCGGTCAAGGCCGCCGACCTGGGCCTGTCGGCAAACCTGACCAGCTTCCAGGCCGACTGGGACAAGGGCTTCACCAACGGCTCCTTCGCGGTGCTCACCTGTCCGGCCTGGATGCTCGGCCACATCCAGAACACCGCGCCCGGGACCGAGGGCAAGTGGGACATCGCCGCCGTGCCCGGCGGGGGTGGCAACTGGGGCGGGTCCTTCCTGACCATCCCCAAGCAGGGCAGGAACGTCGACGAGGCGTACAAGTTCCTGGAGTGGCTGATCCAGCCCGAACAGCAGATCGAGGTCTTCAAGACGGTAGGCAACCTGCCCTCACAGCCAGGGCTCTACACCGACCCCGCGATCGCCGACTTCAAGAACGAGTTCTTCAACTCGGCGCCGGTCGGGCAGATCTTCCCGAAGATGGCCGAGGGCCTGACGCCGCAGTACCTGGGCCGGAAGAACGGACCGACCCGGGTGGCGGTGGAGAACGTGATCAACCGGGTGCAGAACGGCACCCTGAAGTCGGACGCGGCCTGGGCCGAGGCGATCAAGGAAGCCGAGAAGGCCAGCAGGTGAGGTGACCGGGATGCGCGGACGGGTCCGCGTACCCCGGCACCGGTCCGTCCTCCCGTCGTACCTGGAGTGTGTCCTCATGCCCACCACGCGCGCGGCCGGCGAACCGGCCCTCCGCCGCCGAGGGGCGGCCCCCGACCGGTCGATGACCTGGCGGGATCGGCTCCACCGCTTCGACGTGCGTTACGTGCCGTACCTGTTGATCGCGCCGTTCTTCCTGCTCTTCCTCGTCTTCGGGCTGTTCCCGATGGTCTTCAACGCGGTGGTGGCACTGCGGCACTGGCGTCTGGACCAGCCGGACCTGACCGGCTGGGCCGGGACGGAGAACTTCCGCCGGCTGTTCACCGACGGCGACTTCGGCAACGCCCTCTACAACACCTTCGGCATCTTCCTGCTCTCCACCGTCCCGCAACTGCTGCTGGCGCTGGTCGTCGCCTCGATGCTCAACCGTCGGCTGCGGGGCCAGACCTGGTGGCGGGTCAGCGCGTTGCTGCCGTACATCACCCCGATCACCGCCTCCACCCTGGTGTTCAACGTCTTCTTCGCCCGTGACCTGGGGATGGCGAACTGGGCGCTCGGGCTGGTCGGGATCGGCACCGAGACCCCGATCGACTGGCGGGCCGACAAGCTGCACTCCTGGATCGCCATCGCCACGATGGTCAACTGGAAGTGGGTCGGCTACCACGCCCTGCTCTTCCTGGCCGCTATGCAGTCCATTCCCCGGGACGTGTACGAGGCCTCGGCCCTGGACGGGGCCGGCCCCTGGCGTCAGCTCTGGCGGATCACCGTGCCGATGATCCGCCCGGTGCTCATCTTCAGCGTGGTGCTCTCCACCATCGGCGGGCTCCAGTTGTTCACCGAGCCGATGCTGTTCGACCTCAACGCACAGGCCGCCACCGGGGGTTCCGGCGGGGAGTGGCAGACCGTGGCCCAGCTGATCTACCGGGTGGGCTGGAAGGACCTCAACCTCGGGTACGCCGCCGCGATGTCCTGGGCGCTGTTCCTCATCATCCTGGTGGTCGCCGCGCTGAACACCGCACTGACCAATCGCATGTCGGGGGGACGCAGGTGAGTCTTCTTCAGCGGCGGCGTACCGCCCCGGCCGTACCCTCCGCCGCGCGTCGGCGGTCCGCGATGCTGGGCCGGGCCCCCCAGGACACCCCGGCCGGCATCGGCACCTATCTGTTCCTGTCGGTCACCGCCTTGTTCGCGGCCTTCCCGCTGTACTGGATGTTCGTCATCGCCACCAGCACCGACGAGGCCACCTCGCAGCTGCCGCCGGTGGTGATCCCCGGGGACCGGTTCCTGGCGAACCTGGAGGAGGTCTTCTCCCTCCAGGACGTCTACTTCGCCGCCTCCCTGGTCAACAGCGTCATCGTCGCCACGGCGGTGACCGCCTCGGTGCTGTTCTTCTGCTCGCTGGCCGGCTTCGCCTTCGCCAAGCTGCGGTTCCGGGGCAGCCGGGCCCTGATGCTCTTCGTGATCCTGACCCTGACCGTGCCCAACCAGCTCGGCATCGTCGCGCTCTACATCGTGATGGGCAGGCTAGGTTGGAACGGCACCCTGCTGGCGGTGATCGTGCCCGGCATGGTCACCGCGTTCGGGGTGTTCTACATGCGACAGTTCATCGTCAACACGGTGCCGGACGAGTTGGTCGAGGCCGCTCGGGTGGACGGGGCCAGCACCATGCGGATCTGGTGGACGGTCGCCCTGCCCGCGGTGCGTCCGGCCCTGGTGGTGCTCGGCCTGCTCACCTTCGTCGCCACCTGGAACGACTTCCAATGGCCCCTGATCACCCTCAACGGCACCGACTACCCCACCTCGATGGTGGCCATCTCCGACCTGGCCAGCGGCAACTACGTCATCTACCGGCGGGTGCTGGCCGGCGCGTTCGTGGCAACGGTGCCACTGCTGATCATGCTCGTCATCGGTGGTCGACAGATCGTCCGAGGAATCATGGAAGGCGCGGTGAAATCGTGAGCGACACGCGCGGGACCGGTCCGCTCCGGCAGGCACTGCACGAGGGTTGGACCCTGCGGGCGGTCACCGGCCCGCAGGTCCCACCGGAGGTAGAGGGTCGGGTCGTACCGGCCACCGTGCCCGGCTGTGTGCACACCGACCTGCTGGCCGCCGGACTGATCCCCGACCCCTACCTGGACGACAACGAGACCCGGCTGGCCTGGATCGGGCACACCGACTGGGCCTACGAGACCACCTTCGACCGGCCCCCCGGCGCCCACCGGCGGCTCGACCTGGTCTGTGCCGGGCTGGACACGGTGGCCACGGTGACCCTCAACGGGGTCGAGGTGGGCCGGACGGAGAACATGCACCGCGGCCACCGCTTCGACTTGACCTCGCTGCTACAACCCAGGAACAACACCCTGGCCGTACGCTTCGACTCCGCCTACCGGTACGCCCATGCCCATCGGGACCGCCTCGGGGACCGGCCCAACGCCTACCCGGAGCCCTTCCAGTTCATCCGCAAGATGGCCTGCAACTTCGGCTGGGACTGGGGGCCCACCCTGGTGACCGCCGGCATCTGGCAGGAGATCGGCCTGCACGGGTGGTCGGTAGCCCGGCTGGCCACCGTACGCCCATTGGTCACCGTCACCGGTGGCGACGGGCGGGTGGACCTGCATGTCGAGGTGGACCGGCTGGCCGAGGTGCCGCTTACCGTACGGGCCCAGGTGGCCGGGGTGCTCGTCGAGGCGACCCTCCCGGCGGGGCAGCGCAGTACCACCCTGGTCGTCGAGGTGCCCCGACCCGCGCTGTGGTGGCCACGGGGCCACGGCGACCAGCCCCGCTACGACCTAAATCTGACCCTGCACGGGCCGGAGGGGGACATTCTCGACACCTGGCACCGGCGGATCGGGTTCCGCTCGGTACGCCTGGACACCACCCCGGACCCGCACGGTGCCCCGTTCACCCTGCACGTCAACGAGGTGCCGATCTTCGTTCGGGGAGTCAACTGGATCCCGGACGACGTCTTCCCCACCCGGGTCACCCGGGAACGCCTGGCCCACCGCTTCGACCAGGCCCTGGCGGCCAACGTCAACCTGCTGCGGGTCTGGGGCGGCGGCCGGTACGAGTCGGCGGACTTCTACGACCTGGCCGACGAGCGGGGCCTGCTGGTGCAGCAGGACTTCCTCTTCGCCTGCGCGGCCTACCCGGAGGAGGAGCCGTTCGCCACCGAGGTGGCCGCCGAGGCCGCCGAGCAGGTGACCCGGCTGGCGCCGCATCCCTGTTTGGTGCTGTGGACCGGGAACAACGAGAACATCTGGGGCTGGCACGACTGGGGTTGGCAGGAGCAGTTGGCCGGGCGCAGCTGGGGTCGCGGCTACTACCTGGACCTGCTGCCCGGCATCCTCGCCGACCTGGACCCCACCCGCCCCTACTGGCCGGGCAGCCCCTGGTCGGGCAGCGAGCAGATCCACCCCAACGACCCGGCGTACGGCACCACCCACATCTGGGACGTCTGGAACACCGAGGACTACCTCAGGTACCGCGACTACCTGCCCCGGTTCGTCGCGGAGTTCGGATACCAGGGGCCACCGGCGTACGCGACCCTGCGCCGGGCGATCTCCGACGAACCCCTTGCGTACGACTCGCCCGGCATGGCGCACCACCAGAAGGCCATCGACGGCGACGCCAAACTGCGCCGGGGGTTGGACGCCCACCTGCCCGAGCCGCGTGACTTCGACGACTGGCACTACCTGACCCAGCTCAACCAGGCCCGGGCCATCCAACTGGGGGTGGAGCATTTCCGCTCCCACCGGGGGCGGTGCATGGGCACCATCGTCTGGCAGTTCAACGACTGCTGGCCGGTCACCTCCTGGGCCGCCATCGACGGGGACGGTCGCCGCAAACCCCTGTGGTACGCGCTGCGCCGGGCGTACGCCGACCGGCTGCTCACCCTGCAACCCCGCGACGGCGGGCTGGCCCTGGTGGCGGTCAACGACACCGGTCAGCCCTGGCGGGCCCCGGTCACGGTCACCCGGTTCACCCTGGCCGGGGAGCCCCGCGCCAAGACCACCCTGGAGGTGGCGGTGCCCGGGTACGCCACGGTCACCCTTGCCCTGCCGGCGGACCTGGCCCGCCCGGAGGACCCGTACACCGAACTGCTGGTGGCCGAGGCGGGCGAGGCGGCCGGACGGGCCTGGTGGTTCTTCGCGGAGGACCGTGACCTGCCGTTGCCGGCGGCGGACTTCGCGGCCACCGTGCAGCCGGTCGACGGCGGCCTGCGGGTCCGGGTGCACGCCCACACCCTCCTGCGGGACCTGGTGCTCTATCCCGACCGGCTAGATCCCGACGCCGAGGTCGACGAGGCCGTGGTGACCCTGCTGCCCGGGGAGTCGACGACCTTCACGGTGCGTACGGCGCAGCCGATCGACCCGACCGCGCTGATCACCCGACCCGTGCTGCGCTGCGTCAACGACCTGTCCACCCCGTCACCGGCCTGATCGACCGGCCACCCCGCTGCCCGCCCCGGCACCGGGTCTCCGGCGGCGGATCGTGGCGGTGGGTCAGTCCGCGACCCGCCAACGTCCGCTGGCGGCCCTGGGATCCGCCCGGTCCGGGCCGCTCCGTCGGATTTCTAAGTTGAAGAATCCTGCAAGTGCTAAAGTCTTCAGCGTGCCGACCTGGGCGCTGGGGAAGGAGCACGAGGCGTGTCCGTGCCGCTGTACCAGGCGAAGGCGGAGCTTTTCCGCACCCTCGGTCATCCCGTCCGCATCCGGGTGCTGGAGTTGCTCCAGGACGGCCCCAAGCCGGTGCGTGACCTGCTGGCCGCCATCGAGGTGGAGGCCTCCAACCTCTCCCAGCAACTGGCCGTGCTGCGCCGGGCGGGCATGGTCACCTCCCACCGGGACGGCCCGCTGGTGATGTACGCGTTGAGCACCCCCGACGTGGCCGACCTGTTGGCCGCCGGTCGGCGGATCCTCGGGGCGGTGCTCGCCGACCGGGACGGCCTGCTCGACCAGTTGCGTGCCGGGGGAGCGGGCCGGTGAACGATGTCGGCGCCGCACACCCCGGCAGGCCGGGCGCCGTGCTGGCCGCCGTCTGGCGGCGTACCCGTGCCCTGCTGCCCGACCGGGCCGACCTGCAGGCGGTCCGGCGAGCGCCGCGCCGCGACCTCGTGGCCGGGCTGACCGTGGCGGTCGTCGCCCTGCCGCTGGCCCTGGCCTTCGGGGTCACCTCCGGGCTGGGGGCGGAGGCCGGGCTGATCACCGCAGTGGTCGCCGGTGCGGTGGCTGCCGTCTTCGGCGGCTCCAACCTCCAGGTCTCCGGGCCCACCGGGGCGATGACGGTGGTGCTGGTGCCGATCGTGGCCCAGTTCGGGGCGGCCGGAGTGCTGATGGTCGGCGTCCTGGCCGGGCTGATCCTGATCGCCCTGGCCTTCGCTCGCATGGGGCGATTTGTGCGCTTTCTTCCGGTCCCGGTGATCGAGGGCTTCACCGCCGGCATCGCCGTGGTCATCGCCCTGCAACAGGTACCGGCCGCCCTGGGGGTGACCGACGCCGAGGGGGAACGGGTCTGGGCGGTGGCCGCCGACGCGGTGGCCCGGTTCGTCGCACACCCCCAGCCGGCCCCGATCGTGATGGCCCTCGGGGTGGCGGCGGTGATGCTGATCGGCGCCCGGTGGCGTCCCGGGGTGCCGTTCTCGCTGCTGGCCGTGGCCGCCGCGACCCTGCTGGCGGAGTTCGCGCCGATCGACCTGATCCGCATCGGGGCCCTGCCGCAGTCCCTGCCCGCCCCCTCGCTGGACTTCCTGGACCTGGGTGCGGTCGGGGTCCTGCTGCCCGCCGCCCTGGCGGTGGCGGCACTGGCCGCGTTGGAGAGCCTGCTCTCGGCCACGGTCGCCGACGGCATGACGGTCGGCCAGCGACACGATCCGGATCGGGAGCTGTTCGGGCAGGGCCTGGCGAATCTGGCCGCCCCGCTGTTCGGCGGCATCCCGGCCACCGCGGCGATCGCGCGTACCGCCGTGAACGTGCGGGCCGGCGCCGTCTCCAAGCTGGCCGCCCTGATCCACGCCCTGGCCCTGGCCGCCATCGTGCTGGCCGCCGCGCCCCTGGTCGGCCGCATCCCGCTGGCGGCCCTGGCCGGGGTCCTGCTGGCCACCACGGTACGGATGGTCGAGGCGGCCTCGCTGTGGGCGCTGGCCCGCTCCACCCGGGGCGACGCCCTGGTGCTGGTGCTCACCTTCGCGGTCACCGTCATCTGGGACCTGGTCACCGCCGTGGCGGTCGGGGTGGGGGTCGCCATCATGGTGGCCCTGCGTGCCGTGGCCCGCAGCGCCCGGCTGGAACAGGTCCCCCTGGACGCCGACGATCACACCGCCGAGGAGCAGGCCCTGCTGGCCGAGCACATCGTGGCCTACCGCCTGGACGGCCCCCTCTTCTTCGCGGCCGCGCACAACTTCCTGCTCCAGCTCTCCGACGTGGCCGACGTGCGGGTGGTCATTCTCCGAATGGCCCGGGTCACCACCATCGACGCCACCGGTGCCCAGGTGCTCGGCGACGCCATCCGCCGCCTCCAGGGCCGGGGCATCACCGTGCTGCTGTCCGGCATCGATTCCGACCACGACCAGGTGCTGGACACCCTCGGGGTGGCCGATCAACTACGCCGCGACAACCTGATCTTCCCCGACACCCCGGCCGCGATCGCGTACGCCCGTACCCTGGCCCTGCCCGCCGCAGCCGCAGCCTAGGCGGCGAGGGCGCGCTGGTAGGGTCGCCGCCCCCTAGGCGGACACCCGCTGACCGCCCCGCTGGCAGGGGCGCCGCCGCCGTTACGGCGCCGCCATCCCACACGCATTGACCAGTGTCGAATGACCGGCTACCATTCGGGCGGGTCGGAAAGCGCTTTCCCGCTGTCGGGTGGCCCGGCCTCGATCCTTGGAGAAGCCCCATGGAGTGGAAGTCAGTCGGTGCCGCCCTCCTACTCGTGGCCGCCGCCGTCACCGTGCCGGCGGCCGGACCGGCATCGGCCGCCCCGGTCCGGTACGAAGCCGAGCACAGCCCGGCACGGTGCACCGGCACCATTGACAGCAACTGGCCCGGCTACTCCGGCAGCGGGTTCTGCAACGGCAACAACGCCGTCGGTGCGTACGCCGAGTTCACGGTCTCCGCCGCCACCTCCGTGACGGCGGAGGTGCGGGTCCGGTTCGCCAACGGCACCACCGGCAGCCGTCCGGTCGACCTGATCGTCAACGGATCGACCGTGCGGAGGGTGTCCTTCGAGAGCACCGGGGCCTGGGGCACCTGGGTGACGAAGTCGCTGTCGGTGAGCCTGCGTGCCGGCAGCAACACCATTCGACTGCACCCGACCGCCGCCGAGGGGCTGCCCAACCTGGACTACCTGGAGTGGGACACCGACCCCGCGCCGTCGGAGGTGCTCCATGTGGCCACCAACGGCGACGACGGCAATCCGGGCATCCTGGCCGCCCCGCTGGCGAGCATCCAACGGGCCGTGGATCTGGCCCAGCCCGGCCACACCATCCTGATCCGGGGCGGGCGGTACGCCCCCGGCAGCAACATCCAACTGCTCAAGGACGGCACCTCCGGCCGACCCATCACGATGCGCAACTACCCCGGGGAGCGGGTGGTCATCGACGGGGAGAACATGCCGCACACCCCGGCCCCGGTCGGCGGCAGCATCCCCCGGCCCGAGCGGGGCGCGGTCCACATCGAGGGCGACTGGTGGCGGCTGATCGGTCTGGAGATCATCAACGGCCCGTACGGGGTGTTCGGGCTGGATGTCAACAACGGGGTCTTCGAACGCCTGGTGACCCGGGACAACTACGAGTCCGGCTTCCACCTGCAAGGGGCCTCGAGCAACAACCAGATCATCAACCTGGACTCGTACGGCAACCGGGATCCGCGTAAGAACGGGGAGAGCGCCGACGGCCTTGCCATCAAGGAGGGGTCCGGCAGCGGCAACCTGGTGCGGGGCGTCCGGTTGTGGAACAACTCCGACGACGGGCTGGACTACTGGATGTTCGCCTCGCCCATCCTCACCGAGAGCAGCCTGGCCTGGGGCAACGGGTTCAACCGGTGGAACCTGCCGGACTACACCGGTGACGGCAACGGGTTCAAGCTCGGCGGCAATTCCGTCTCCGCCAACCACACCGTGCGCAACAGCATGGCCTGGGACAACGCGGTCGGCGGCTTCATCGACAACAACAACCCCGGACAGCACCGGATCGAGCGGAGCACCGCCTGGCGCAACCCGGGCACCGGATTCAACCTCAGCCGCTCCAGCAGCACCCTGACCGGCAACCTGGCCCTGGGCAACGGCACCAACGTCTCGCTGGGTGCCAACTCCCGGGGCAGCGGCAACTCCTGGGACCTCGGCGGCAGTTGGTCGCTGGCCAACACCAACCCCACCACGATCACCGGCCCCCGCAACGCGGACGGTTCGATCCCCTCCTCGACCTTCCTGCGCCCGGCCAACGGAGCCAACGTCGGAGCCCGCTTCTGAGGGACTGCGCCGAGGAGGTCGACAAGGCCCTGGGACAGTCGACACAGGCCCAAGGGACGGCCGCCTCAGCGCCGCAGGTCCAGCCAGACCAGCCGGTGGTCGGAGGTGGGGAAGCCGCCCGGCAGGGCGGGGGAGTAGTCGCCGACCAGCCGGAACAGCGGGTCACCCGGCACCGGCCAGAAGACCCCGGCGGAACGGACCGGCAGGCCCCGGCTCGGCAGCAGGTAGTCGATCCGCAGGTTGCCGGGGCTGGTGTCGGCGAAGTCACCGGTGTCGAAGCGCGGATCGCCGCGGTGGTCCAGGTTGGCACCACCCTGCCGCTGGGCTGCGGCCGTACCACCCGCGCTGGCCGGCACGACCCGGTCGTCGACCCGGGGGTGGCCGAGCAGTTGCTGCGCAGCCCCGGGCACGCTGTCCCCGTCGTACGGGTCGGCGTTGAGGTCCCCGGCGATCACGAAGGCCGCGCCGGGCCGCAGCCCGCCGCGCCGTCCGGCGTCGTCGTGGATGTAGCCGCCCCGGCCGGGGGAGACGTAGTCGGCCCAGAACCGGATCTCGTCGTGGTTGCGGCGGCCGTTGCGGTCCTCCGGCCCGTCGAAGACCGGCGGCGTGGGATGGCTGGCCAGCAGGTGCACGGTACGGCCCGGCAACCGGATCGGCAGGTCCCAGTGGCTCTTCGAGGACAGCCGCAGGTCGGCCAGTTCCGCCGGGGAGTACCAGTCGGCCGGCTCGGGGGTGGCCGGGTCGTCCGGCAGCAGCGCGCCGGGCATGTCCCGCCACCGGAAGGTTTGGAAGGTGCGGACCTTAGCCACATCGATCGGGTACGCCGAGTAGACCGCCATGCCGTACTGGCCGGGGAAGAGACCGAAGCCGTACGCGTCGTCCGGCCCGCCGACCGTGCCGTCGTTGTTGAGGTCGTGGCCGGAGGGGACCCCGGTGTTCGACGGGGCGGCGTACCGGTACGGGTAGCGGATGGCCCGGGTGCCGTTGCGGGGCACGGAGAGGTAGTTCTCCTGGAACAGCGCCAACGCCCGGCCGGCCGGGTCGTAATCGAACTCGTTGACCAGCAGTACCTCGGGGCGTACCCGCTGGATCACCTCGGCGACGTTGGCGGCCTGGGCGTTGTCCCGGCGGGACAGGTCGGCGACCAGCCCACCGGCGGTGTCCCGGTTCAGCGAGGCGTTGAAGGTGGCCACCCGTACGGTGGCAGGATGCCGCCCACCGGCACCGGCCGGACCCGTCACCGCGAGCGTCGCGGTCGCCGCCAGCAGCGCCGCCGTGACACCGGCGCAGACCCTCCGCCTAGCACCCATCGAGGTACCTCCCCATTCACGATTCACGATCGCCACGCTACCGAAAGCGGCGTGGCGGCAGGATGAACCGCGATCGACGATCGTGCCCGGGACGAGCGCTCAGGGCTAGCGTCACCCGTGCAGGGCCTCGGTGACCGCGCGGGCCCGGTCGGGCACGGTGAGGATCTCCGTGCTGTCCACGAACTGGTCGACCCCGCCGAGGTGTCGCGGCAGGGCCGACACCTCCGGATCGGTGATCGACCGGTGGGTGGAGTCGGCGAAGCGGTCCGCGGCCAGCACCCGGAAGGGTCGGTCGTGGAACTGGCGCACCCGGGGCTCGACCGGTTCGCACAGGCCGAGGTCGTTGTGGGCGCAGGCCAGATATTCGTACGCGGCGCAGAGGGCGTCCTCACGCTGCGGCCATTCCGGGGCGGTGAGGGCCTCGGTGAGCCACGGTTGCAGGGTCGGGGCGCAACGCAACCGGGCGAACGCCGTACCCAGCCATTTGCTGTAGGGCGGGTAGCGACGTTCGATCAGCATCGCCAGGCGCATCAGGTCGCGGACCAGCCGCGCGGTGACCAGCCGGCAGCCGAGGTCGTCGCCGGCCTCGGCGCAGCGACCCGGGAAGGATTCCTCCTGGGCGATACGCCGCCACTGGCCGGCCAGCAGATACCGCCAGATCTCCTCGGGATACCAGGCCAACGCGGCCCGCAGGGGCTCCAGTCGGCCCAGCCCGTCGTGGAAGACCGCGCCCGAGGTGAGCTCCAGCAACCGTTGGGTCGGGAGGGCCAGCCAGTCGCGGGCGGACAGCCCGCCGCGCGGGTCCGTGCCGAGGCGGGCGACCAACCAGGTGTCCAGGTCGACCACCTCGACCCGGTGCGCCACCGGGCCCTCGCCGACCGGCCCCAGGGTGCCCGAGCGGCCCGGCTCGGGCGGGCTGAAGTTCGTGCTCCAGCCCCGCACCGTGGCCGGCATCCGCTCGGCCAGCGCCCGGATCAGGTCCTCGGTGTGCCGGTGGGCGTCGGCGGGCCGGAGGAACAGCAGCAGCCGGGGTCCCCAGTCGTGGTCGGTCGAGCGGGGGGTGTCGAAGCCGAGCACCTCCGACCCGGGGCCCAGCAGGGCCGCGGAGTGGACCAGCCCGGGGTGGGTGCCATCGAGGATCGGCCGCACCGCCTCGTGGTAGGTGTCGGCCGCGAGAGACAGACCAGGGATGAACGCCGGTACGCCCATCCCTGGTGTCTAGCTCATTCGGGCACGCGGCGGTAGGCGCCGTCGCTGGCCGAGGTGGCCATCGAGGCGTACGCGCGCAGTGCCGCGGAGACCGGGCGCTGCCGGTCGACCGGGGTGTACGGGCGGTCCCGCTTCTCCTGGGCGATGCGCCGGGCCTGCAGCACGTCCTCCGGCACGTTCAGCTCGATGGACCGGTTCGGGATGTCGATGACGATCTCGTCGCCGGGCTCGACCAGCGCGATCAGCCCACCGGCGGCGGCCTCCGGGGAGGCGTGGCCGATGGACAGCCCGGAGGTGCCACCGGAGAACCGGCCGTCGGTGAGCAGGGCGCAGGCCCGACCCAGCCCTCGGCCCTTGAGGAAGGAGGTGGGGTAGAGCATCTCCTGCATGCCGGGGCCGCCCTTGGGCCCCTCGTAGCGGATCACCACCACGTCCCCGGCGACGACCTCCTTGGCCAGGATGGCGGTCACCGCGTCGTCCTGCGACTCGTACACCTTGGCCGGGCCCCGGAAGGTCAGGCACTCCTCGGGCACCCCGGCGGTCTTCACCACACAGCCCTCCGGCGCCAGGTTGCCGTAGAGGATGGCCAATCCACCGTCGGCGCTGTACGCGTGCTCCCGGTCCCGGATGCAGCCCTCGGCGGCGTCGGTGTCCAGGGTGGACCAGCGGTTGGTGGTGGAGAAGGGTTCCGTGGTGCGTACCCCGCCCGGCGCGGCGTGGAACAGCTCGGTCGCCTCCGGGGTGGCCGAGCCGCCCCGCACGTCCCAGTCGGCCAGCCAGCGCTCCAGGGTGGGGGAGTGCACGGCGTGCACGTCCCGGCGCAGCAGCCCGGCGCGGTTCAGCTCGCCCAGGATCGCCGGGATGCCACCGGCCCGGTGCACGTCCTCCATGTGGTACTGCGGGGAGTTCGGGGCGACCTTGGCCAGGCAGGGCACCCGGCGGGAGATCTCGTCGATGTCGCCGACGGTGAAGTCCAGCTCGGCCTCGCGGGCGGCGGCCAGCAGGTGCAGGATGGTGTTGGTCGAGCCGCCCATCGCCACATCCAGGGCCACGGCGTTCTCGAAGGCGGCCCGGGAGGCCACCACCCGGGGCAGTACGGAGGCGTCATCCTCGTCGTACCACCGCTTGGCGATCTCCACGACGGTGCGGCCGGCCTCGACGAACAGGGACCGCCGGGCGGCGTGGGTGGCCAGGGTGGAGCCGTTGCCGGGCAGGGCCAGGCCGATGGCCTCGGTCAGGCAGTTCATCGAGTTGGCGGTGAACATGCCCGAGCAGGAGCCGCAGGTCGGGCAGGCGGAGCGCTCGATGGCGCCGAGCTGGTCGTCCGTGACGGCCTCGTTGGAGGAGGCGATCATCGCGTCGATCAGGTCGATCTTGGAGTGCACGATGCCCTCGATGGCCACCGTCTTGCCGGCCTCCATCGGGCCGCCGGAGACGAAGACCGTGGGGATGTTCAGCCGCAGGGCGGCCAGCAACATGCCCGGGGTGATCTTGTCGCAGTTGGAGATGCAGACCAGGGCGTCCGCGCAGTGCGCGTTGACCATGTACTCCACCGCGTCAGCGATCAGCTCCCGGCTGGGCAGGGAGTAGAGCATCCCGCCGTGGCCCATGGCGATGCCGTCGTCGACCGCGATGGTGTTGAACTCCCGGCCCACCCCGCCGGCCTCCGCTACAGCGTCGGCAACCAGGCCACCCATGTCCTTGAGGTGTACGTGACCCGGGACGAACTGGGTGAAACTGTTCGCGATGGCGACGATCGGCTTACCGAAATCGTCGTCGGTCATCCCGGTGGCCCGCCACAGGGCCCGGGCACCGGCCATCGTCCGACCGTGCGTGGAGGTCTTCGAACGCAGCTCAGGCATGGGTATCAGTCTGGCACCGTCGTCCCTGGGTCGGACAGGTGAGTCGGATGTGTCCCAACAGATGCACACCCGATCCCCACGGCGCGCGGCCATCCGGCAGAGTGAGGTGGTGCACACACCCCCGGGCATGATCGGCGCCGCGGTGCTGAGCGCGCTCGTCGCCGTAGCGGCCGGGGTGTTGCTGGCCGCCGCCGCCCGGCGTCGTGGTGGGCCGCACCGCCAGGCGTACGCCCTGCTCGCGGTCGCCGCGGCGGTGTCCCTGATCACCCTGTTGCTGGCCGCGGCCGGTGCCCTGAGCGCCAACGAGCACTGGGCACACGAGCAGGCGCAACGCACCGACTGGGCCAGTGCGGTGGCGGTCGGCACCGCGGTGAGCGGCCTGTTGTTCTGCGGCGGTCTGCTCCGGATGCCCGGGGTCGCCGGTTCGGTGGGCTCGGCCGGTGGGCTGGCCCTGGAGGGCGTGGTCGTGGGTGCCGCGCTGTGGTTCGTCGGTTGGGTGCTGGTTTCCGAACCGACCCGGCTGCTCGGCGACGCCACCCCGGCGGCCTGTCCGGCGATCCTGCTCACCTCGGTCAGCGCGGCGCTGTGCTGCGGCCTGGCCGCCATCCTGGTGCTGCGGGCCACCCGACCGCGACGTGGCCTGGCCATGCTGGGCGCCGGCATCTCCGTGGCCACCTGCGGCGGCCTGGGGGTGGCGGCCGGGCTCTGCCAGGTCGGTCCCGCGGTGACCTCGGTCAGCCTGATCGTGCTCGCCGTCGGCCTGCTGACGGCCGCGGTGGCGGTGGGCCGGATCGACCCCTCCGGGCAGCTCACCACGGATGTGATCCGCCACGACGGCGAGTACGCCTTCATCCCGATGGCCGCGATGGCCGGTTCGGCGATGTACCACCTGCTGCGGGGCGGCCAGTTCGACGCCCTGGGCATCATCGCCGGCAGCGTGGAGGGCTTCGCCCTGGTGGCCCGGCAGCACCTGACCCTGCACCTGCTCCGGGCCTACGCCCGGCGGTTGGCGGAGCGGGAGGCCCACTTCCGGCAACTCGCGCACACGGACGCGCTCACCGGGCTGGCCAACCGGCGTGGGCTGCTGCGGGCCCTGCACCGGTGCGCGCAGAGCCCCTGCATGCTGGTCAGCCTGGACCTGGACGGCTTCAAGAACGTCAACGACATGCGCGGTCACGACGTCGGTGACGCGGTGCTGGCCGAGGTGGGTCGGCGGCTGCGGAGCAACCTCCGGCCGGGGGACCTCGCCGCCCGCCTGGGCGGAGACGAGTTCGCGGTCCTCATGCACGGGCAACCGGCCGAGGTGGAGGCGGTCGCCGAGCGGCTGCGCAAGGTGCTGGGGGAGGCATACCAGCAGCCCGAGGGGCCGGTCTTCCTCTCGGTCAGCATCGGCCTGGCGACCTGGGCCGACACCCCGGACGTGGAACTGCTGCTGCGGCACGCCGATCTGGCGCTGCGCTACGCCAAGCAGCGGGGCAAGAACCGGACCGAGCGGTACGACGGGGGGTACGACCGGCTGCTGCGCCGGCGGACCACCCTGGAGCACGAGTTGCGGGGCGCGATCGGGCGCGACGAGCTGCGGCTGGTCTTCCAGCCGGTGGCCTCCCTGCCCTCGGTGCGGCCGGTCGGGGCGGAGGCGCTGCTGCGCTGGCGCCACCCCGAGCTCGGCAACGTCCGCCCGGACGAGTTCATCCCCCTGGCCGAGGAATGCGGCATGATCGCCGAACTCGGTGCCTGGGTGCTGCACCAGGCCTGTCGGCAGTTGTCCCGCTGGCTGGCCGAGGGGCACGACGTCTGGGTGTCCGTGAACGTCTCCCCCCGGGAACTGCACGCCCCGGCCTACGTGGTCCAGGTGGCCGAGGCGCTGCGGATCCACCACGTCCCGCCGCAGCGGCTGGTGCTGGAGGTCACCGAACACGCGGTAGCCACCGATCTGGACGAGCTGATCCGCCGGCTGACCGCCCTGCGGCGGACCGGGGTGCGGATCGCCCTGGACGACTTCGGTGCCGGCTACTCCTCCCTGGGCCAGCTGCGCCGACTCCCGATCGACATCCTCAAGATCGACCATGGCCTGGTGGCCGAGCACGAGCCGGTCCGCCCGGTCGGGAGCGAGGGACCGGCCTTCGCCCCCATGGTCGACATCGTGATGCGGCTGGGGCACCAGTTCGGCCTGGAGGTCATCGCCGAGGGGGTGACCACCCCCACGGAGTTGGCCGCGGTGGTGGCCGCCGGTTGCCGTTTCGGTCAGGGGGCCCTGTTCGGGTGGGGCGTACCGGCAGAGCATCTGGAGGCGATGCTGGAGGCGGCCACCTCGCCGGGGGCCCGCCCGGCGCGTCCGGCCGGGGTGGGCTCGGTGCCCGCCCAGAGGGCCGAAAATGGGACGTCGGAGCAGGTCAAACCGGGTGCTGCGGGCCTGCCAGGGGGCAATACCCCCCGTCCGTGAACCAAAATGTGGGATCAGTTGACTCATCGCGTGAGATGCGTCAGTCTTGAGTCATGTCGTACCGGTCGCTGCGAGTACTTATCTGAGCGCACTCTCCTCACTGAGAGTGCGCTGGCCCCGTGCATCTGGCACGAGGGCTTTTTTGTTGCCGTCGAACCCACCGCATCCGGCTCGTCCGTGTGCACTGTGTGAGCAGCCCAACCAACTCCAGCCGAAGGCAATCGCCATGACGAGACCCACACCAGAGACCATCGCCCATTCCGTCCGGCGAGCCCGTAACTCCGCCGAGACCACGGGTGACAACGACCACACCCGCGCGGAGGTCGCCTCGGCCCCGGTACAACCCGCCCAGGTCTCGGGAGCCGGCTCGCTGGTGCGCTCCCTGGAGGCGCTCGGGGTCGACGTCGTCTTCGGCATCCCCGGCGGGGCGATCCTGCCGGCGTACGACCCCCTGTACGACTCGACCGTCCGGCACATCCTGGTCCGGCACGAGCAGGGGGCCGGTCACGCGGCCACCGGTTACGCGCAGGCCACCGGCCGGGTCGGGGTCTGCATGGCCACCTCCGGTCCGGGCGCCACCAACCTGGTGACCCCGATCGCGGACGCGTACATGGACTCCGTGCCGCTGGTGGCGATCACCGGCCAGGTGGCCCGTCCGGCGATCGGCACGGACGCCTTCCAGGAGGCGGACATCCAGGGCATCACCCTGCCGATCACCAAGCACAACTTCCTGGTGCAGAGCCCCAGTGAGATCCCGCGCATCCTGGCCGAGGCGTTCCACCTGGCCTCGACCGGCCGGCCCGGCCCGGTCCTGGTGGACATCCCCAAGGACGTCCTCCAGGCGGAGACCACCTTCGTCTGGCCGCCCACCCCGGACCTGCCCGGCTACCGGCCGACGCTGCACCCGCACGGCAAGCAGATCCGCGAGGCGGCCCGGCTGATGACCACCGCCCGCCGCCCGGTGCTCTACGTCGGCGGTGGGGTGCTCAAGGCCGCTGCCACCGAGGGGCTGCGCCGGTTGGCCGAGCTGACCGGCATTCCCGTGGTGACCACCCTGATGGCCCTGGGCGCCTTCCCGGACTCCCACCGCCAGCACCTGGGCATGCCCGGCATGCACGGTACGGTCGCCGCGGTCTACGGGTTGCAGAAGGCCGACCTGATCGTGGCCCTGGGTGCCCGGTTCGACGACCGGGTCACCGGCAAGCTGGACTCCTTCGCCCCGGACGCCACCGTGGTGCACGCCGACATCGACCCGGCCGAGATCGGCAAGAACCGGCACGCCGACGTGCCGATCGTCGGTGACGCCCGGTACGTCATCGACGAGCTGCTCGCGGCGGTCACCGCCGAGCAGGCCGCCGGGCGGGTCGCCGACCTCGGCGACTGGTGGACCCAGCTCGACGACCTGCGGGAGCGCTACCCCCTGGGCTACGAGGAGCCCTCCGACGGCACCCTCTCCCCGCAGTACGTGATCAAGCGGCTGGGCGAGATCGCCGGGCCGGACGCGATCTACGTCGCCGGGGTCGGCCAGCACCAGATGTGGGCCTCCCAGTTCATCTCGTACGAGAAGCCGCAGACCTGGCTCAACTCCGGTGGTCTCGGCACCATGGGGTACGCCGTGCCGGCCGCGATGGGCGCCAAGGTCGGCCGGCCGGACGCGGTGGTCTGGGGCATCGACGGTGACGGCTGCTTCCAGATGACCAACCAGGAGCTGGCCACCTGCGCCCTGGAGGGCATCCCGGTCAAGATCGCCGTGATCAACAACGGCAACCTCGGCATGGTCCGGCAGTGGCAGACCCTGTTCTACGGTGAGCGCTACTCCAACACCGACCTGGGCACCCACAAGCACCGCATCCCGGACTTCGTCAAGCTGGCCGAGGCCCTCGGCTGCGTCGGGCTGCGCTGCGAGACCGCCGAGGACGTGGACAAGACGATCGAGGCGGCGATGTCCATCAACGACGCGCCGGTGGTCATCGACTTCGTGGTCGGCAAGGACGCGATGGTCTGGCCGATGGTCGCCGCCGGTACCAGCAACGACGAGATCATGTTCGCCCGCGGCGTCCGCCCGACCTTCGACGAGGATGACATCTAGTCATGGCCGATTGCACCGAGCGAAGCGAGGGCCAAGAGGACATGACGAGGAAGGCACTGCCATGACGATGCACACGCTGTCCGTGTTGGTGGAGAACAAGCCGGGCGTGCTGGCCCGGGTCTCCGGGCTGTTCTCCCGGCGCGGCTTCAATATCGACAGCCTCGCGGTCGGGGAGACCGAGAACCCGGACGTCTCGCGGATCACCATCGTGGTCAACGCCGACTCCTCCCCGTTGGAGCAGGTCACCAAGCAGCTCAACAAGCTGGTCAACGTGCTCAAGATCGTCGAGCTGGACCCCTCCACCTCGGTGGCCCGGGAGCTGCTGCTGGTGAAGGTGCGCGCCGACCGCGCCGCCCGGGGACAGGTCCTGGAGACGGTGAGCCTGTTCCGCGCCCGGGTGGTCGACGTGGCCGCCGACACCCTGACCATCGAGGCCACCGGCACTCCCGACAAGCTCGACGCGCTGCTGCGCGACCTCGAGCCCTTCGGCATCAAGGAAATGGTCCAGTCGGGCCTGGTCGCGATCGGACGCGGCCCGCGTGCGATCACCGCCGGCCCGGCCCTGAGGGCCGCCTGACCCACATCACCCCGGCCGGGTCCGCCTGGACCGGCCGGCCACGAGCCACGACGGGCCGCTGCGGCCGCCGTACGAAAGGGAAGTCATGAGCGTTGAGGTGTACTACGACGACGACGCCGACCTGGGCCTGATCCAGGCGAAGAAGGTCGCCGTGATCGGGTACGGCAGCCAGGGCCACGCCCACGCGCTGTCGCTGCGCGACTCCGGTGTCGACGTGGTGATCGGTCTGCCGGAGGGCTCGAAGAGCCGCCCCAAGGCCGAGGAGCAGGGCCTGCGGGTGCTCACCCCGGCCGAGGCGGCGGCCGAGGCCGACGTGATCATGATCCTCGCCCCGGACACCGCGCAGCGCCACATCTACACCGAGTCGATCGCGCCGAACCTCACCGCAGGCAAGGCGCTGTTCTTCGGGCACGGGTTCAACATCCGCTACGGCCTGATCAAGCCGCCGGCCGACGTGGACGTGGCGATGGTCGCCCCGAAGGGCCCGGGTCACCTGGTCCGCCGGCAGTACGTCGACGGCAAGGGGGTGCCCTGCCTGGTCGCGGTCGAGCAGGACGCCAGCGGCACCGCCTTCGCGCTGGCCCTGTCGTACGCCAAGGGCATCGGCGGCACCCGGGCGGGTGCGATCAAGACCACCTTCACCGAGGAGACCGAGACCGACCTCTTCGGCGAGCAGGCCGTGCTCTGCGGTGGGGCGGCAGCCCTGGTGCAGACCGGCTTCGAGGTGCTCACCGAGGCCGGGTACGCCCCCGAGGTGGCCTACTTCGAGTGCCTGCACGAGCTGAAGCTGATCGTGGACCTGATGTACGAGGGCGGCATCGCCCGGATGCGCTACAGCGTCTCCGACACCGCCGAGTACGGCGACCTGTCCCGGGGCCCGCGGGTCATCGACAGCCGGGTCAAGGACGAGATGCGCAAGATCCTCGGTGAGATCCAGAACGGCGAGTTCGCCCGCGAGTGGGTGGCCGAGGACGAGGCCGGCCGGCCGAACTTCGGCAAGTGGCAGGCCGAAGGCGCGGCTCACCCGATCGAGGAGACCGGCGCCAAGCTGCGCGGCATGATGAGCTGGGTGGACCGCCCGATCACCGAGACCGCCTGAGATCTTCGCGACGGGTTGCGAGATCCGTCTCACCCGACGGCACCCGCGCCGGACGTTCTCCCCGACGTCCGGCGCGGGTGCCGTGCTGTTCGGACCCACCGGCAAGGGGTCAAACCGCACGTCACGTCCGGTTTGTGAGGGCACTCACCCCCTGGTCCGGGCCATCTCGGGCGGCCGGGCCCCTACGATTCCGGGTAGGTGCTCCAGCCGCACCCCACGGCCATGGCCCTGCCCGCGCCGGGCGCAGCGCAGCGTCCACGCACCGGCCGACCGCTCTGACGACATCTACGAGGACCAATGACTCCTGTCGTACTGATCGCCGAAGAACTCGCTCCTGCCGCAATCGAGGTGCTCGCTCACGACTTCGACGTCCGGCACGTCGACGGCACCGATCGCCCGGCTCTGCTCTCCGCCCTGGCCGAGGCCGACGCCGTCATCGTCCGCAGCGCCACTCAGATTGACGCCGAGGCGATCGCCGCCGCACCCCGGCTGAAGGTCGTGGCCCGGGCGGGCGTGGGTCTGGACAACGTCGAGGTGCCGGCCGCCACCGCGCGGGGCGTCATGGTCGTCAACGCCCCCACCTCCAACATCGTCTCCGCGGCCGAGCAGGCCGTCGCGCTGCTGCTGGCAGTGGCCCGCAACACCGCCAGCGCCAGCGCCGCCCTCAAGGCGGGGGAGTGGAAGCGGTCGAAGTACACCGGCGTGGAGTTGCAGGGCAAGACCGTCGGCGTGGTGGGCCTGGGCCGCATCGGGGTGCTGTTCGCGTCTCGTATCGCAGCCTTCGGCACCCGGCTGATCGCCTACGACCCCTACATCCAGCCGGCTCGGGCCGCGCAGCTCGGGGTCCGCCTGGTCGGCCTGGAGGAGCTGCTGCGGGAGAGCGACTTCATCTCCATCCACCTGCCGAAGACCCCGGAGACCGTGGGCCTGATCGGTGAGAAGGAGCTGTCGATCGTCAAGCCGGGCGTACGGATCATCAACGCCGCCCGCGGCGGACTGGTCGACGAGCAGGCCCTGGCCGACGCCCTGGCCGAGGGTCGGGTCGCCGGTGCCGGGGTGGACGTGTACGCCAAGGAGCCCTGCACCTCCTCGCCGCTGTTCGCCTTCGACAACGTGGTGGCCACCCCGCACCTGGGTGCCTCCACCGCCGAGGCCCAGGACAAGGCCGGCCTGGCCGTGGCCAAGAGCGTGAAGCTGGCCCTGCAGGGCGAGTTCGTGCCGGACGCGGTCAACGTGCAGGCCGGTGGGGTGGTCGCCGAGGACGTACGCCCGCTGCTGCCGCTGGCCGAGAAGCTCGGCCGGGCCTTCACCGCGGTCGCCGGTGGGGTAGCCGCCAGCGTCACCGTCGAGGTACGCGGTGAGATCGTCAACCACGACGTCTCGGTGCTCAAGCTGGCCGCCACCAAGGGCCTGTTCAGCTCGGTGGTGGAGGAGCAGGTCACCTACGTCAACGCGCCGCACCTGGCCGCCCAGCGTGGGGTGGAGGTCTCCCTGACCACCCACACGGAGACCGTGGAGCACCCGGTGCTGGTCACCGTGCGCGGCGCCCTGCCGGACGGTCGTACGGTCAGCGTCTCCGGCACGGTGACCCACGCCGGCACCCGGGACATCATCAAGCTGACCGAGGTGGACGGCTTCGACGTGGAGATCGGGGCGGAGGGCATCCTGCTCTTCCTCCGCTACGCCGACCGTCCCGGGGTGGTCGGCACGGTCGGCACCCTGCTCGGCGAGGCCGGGATCAACATCGCGGCGATGCAGGTGGCCCGCCGGGAGGCCGGTGGCGAGACCCTGATGACCCTCACGGTCGACCAGGCCCTCGGCGCCGACCTGCTCACCTCGGCGGCGGACTCGATCGGCGCGGCCTCGGCCAGCGCGGCGGACCTGCGCGACGAGTAACAGTTCAGGCGACGCCACCAGGGGCTCGGCCATCGGCCGGGCCCCTGGTGCTTGACGTCTGCGTGGTGCCGGGTCAGCCGGACAGTCGGGCTACCGGCGGTGGGTAGACCGAGCCGTCCTGGGCGTCGTAGAGCATCAACCGGTGCTCTCCGGCCAGCCGCTCGATGTCCAGCAGCACCTCATCCGGGCAGGCCGGGTCGAGATTCATCTCGATATGGTCGGCCGTCGCGTGCAGTGGTGCCACCGCCCAGGGCCCACCGGTGATCCCCGGTTGGTCGGGGTAGCGGGCGGTGATCGCCCGGTAGAAGGCGACCACCCGGGGGTCCGGTCGGTGCTGGGCGTGCTGGCCCTCCCGGCACCGCTGCACCGCCGCGCGCACATCGTCAGGCGTCGCCCCGTCCGCCAGGGCCCACACGCTCAGATCGAAACTCACGGCCGACAGCGTGCCATCCGCGATTGTCCCTGTCGAAAACGGCCCTGGCACGGGCCTGCGGTGACGGGTGTGATGGTCCCCTGTAGAGCCTTGCCGTGAAACACGCCGATTCGCTAGCTTACTGGTGCGGTTTCTGGCCGATCCGATGATGCCGGCCCGTCTTCGGGTGGCGAGGTCGACGTCCGATCGACCGGCCCGTACCCCTCGATTGCGCGAGCCATGCGCATTCGCCTCGACCGGCCTCCGCGGCCGTTGCCGCGGCCGTGGAGGCCGATCGCCGAGACTCCACGATGGACCCTGTCCAGGGTGCATGTGGACGGTCAGTGGTGGGTGGCGATGAGGGCGCGGTAGGGCGATCCGGCCCGGAACCAGTTCAGCCCGGTCGGACCGGCGGCGTACAGCGCGGTGGCGTAGGCGTCCGCGACCGCCAGGTCCGGGCCCACCACGGTGGCGGCGACCATCTGGTCGGCCGCTTCCCCGGTGCGCGGGTCGACCACATGCCCGCGTCGGCCGGTCACCCCGGAGGTGCCGATCGCACCCGCCGTCATCTCCAGCACCAGTGGCGCCCGACGGCGGTCGGTCGGATGGTGCACGGCCACCCGCCACGGGCCGCCGTGCCCGGCGTGTCCGCGTACCACCAGGTCGGCGCCGGTGAGCACGGCGTAGTTCGTGATGCCGGCGGCGCGCAGCCGGGCCGCCGCCCGTTCGACCGCCCAGCCGCCGAGCAGGCCGCCGGGGTCGAATCCGCCCGGCACCGCCCAGGCGTCGAACCAGCCGTCCGTGGCGGCGCGCATCGCGGCGCACCGGTCCACCAGGTCCGCCAGCGGCGGGTAGGACTCCGGACTGATCTCGCCCCGACGCAGCCGGGACACCAGACTCTCCGGCCGGTTGGGACCGTAGGTCAGGTCGATCGCGCGCAGTTCGGCCACCGCGTCCCGCAGGGCCTCACCGACTCCCCGCCGACCCGGCCCGGTCGGGGCGTTGAGCAGCAGGGTGTACTCGGCGGTGGAGGTGCGCACGGTGTGCCGTACGGTGAGCCGGTCGTCGGCACCCCGGCCGGCCCGGTCCGGGCGCGCGTCGCGGATGCCCAGGCGCAGGTCCGGTCGGCGGTAGCGAAAGGTCGCCGGGTCGATCCAGCGGGTACGCGGCTGCTCGTCGGTCCACATGGTGTCCGCCCCTCCTTCGACGACCGGCCCCACGCCGTAGTGGTCGTCGTCGGCCCTGTCCGGCCGGTTGTCGCTCACGCTAGGCAGCCCAGATGACGGCAGCATGAGCGGACGCTGAGAAGCTGCTGTGCGTGTCACATCCCGAAAAGTGGAACACTCGTACCGGGAGGCGGGACGGCGGCGTACCGTCTAGCCGATACGAGCGAAGGAGCTGACGAACGTGGCACGGATCGCGGTGGTGGCCGGGGACGGGATCGGACCCGAGGTGGTCGCGGAGGCCCGCAAGGTCATCGATGCGGTTCTGCCCGGGGTGCAGGCCACCGAGTACGACCTGGGTGCGGCACGTTACCACCGCACCGGCGAGGTGCTGCCGGACTCGGTGTTGGCCGAGCTGGCCGGGCACGACGCCATCCTGCTCGGTGCGGTCGGCGACCCCACCGTCCCCCCGGGGGTGCTGGAGCGGGGTCTGCTGCTCAAGCTGCGTTTCGCCTTCGACCAGTACGTCAACCTGCGGCCCTCCCGGCTCTGGCCCGGGGTGGCCAGCCCGCTGGCGACGGTCAAGCCCGGCGAGGTCGACCTGGTGGTGGTCCGCGAGGGCACCGAAGGGCTGTACGCCGGTGCCGGCGGCACCCTGCACCGCGACACCCCGGCCGAGGTGGCCACCGAGGAGAGCCTGAACACCCGACACGGGGTGGAGCGGGTGGTCCGTGACGCCTTCGCCCGGGCCAGCCGTCGGGAACGGCGCAAGGTGACCCTGGTGCACAAGACCAACGTGCTCACCCACGCCGGCTCGTTGTGGGCCCGCGCCTTCGAGGCGGTGGCCGCGGAGTACCCCGAGGTGACCACGGAGTACCAGCATGTCGACGCCGCCGCGATGTTCCTGGTGACCCAGCCCCAGCGCTACGACGTGGTGGTCACCGACAACCTCTTCGGCGACATCCTCACCGACATCGCCGCCGCGGTGACCGGCGGGATCGGGCTGGCCGCCAGCGGCAGCATCAACCCCGACCGGACCTACCCCTCCATGTTCGAGCCGGTGCACGGCTCCGCGCCGGACATCGCCGGGCGTGGCATCGCCGACCCGGTGGCCGCGGTCCTCTCCGGCGCCCTGCTGCTCGACCAGCTCGGCCACTCCGAGGCCGCGGAGCGGATCACCGCCGCGGTCGGTGCGGAACTCGCCGCTCGTACCCCGGGCGAGGCGGTACGCACCGCCGAGGTGGGCGACCGGATCGCCGCCCAGGTAGCCGCCTGAGTCCACATCAGGTCTCGCCACCGGCGACAGCCGGTGGCGATCGGCCCGAACGTCCGGGTGGAAGCGACGACTCGCTGGTACTACCGACCAGTGCGCCTACCCGCTGAACGACCGTTCGGGGTAAGTTTTTGGCACAAATACTTCTGATGTGCGCCGCCTCGGCGCATGTCGTCGTCCCCCAGGGAGGTCAGCGCGATGAGCGGTGGTGACAAGCTCGAATTCGAGATCCGTCCGAATCCCGCGCCGGTATCCGCCGCCGACCGGGCCGCGCTGCTGGCCAACCCTGGATTCGGCCGGGTGTTCACCGACCACATGGCCATCATCCGCTACGCCGACGGCAAGGGCTGGTACGACGCCCGGGTCGAGGCCCGGGGGCCGATCCCGATGGATCCCGCCAGCGCGGTGCTGCACTACGCGCAGGAGATCTTCGAGGGGATGAAGGCGTACCGCACGGTCGACGGCGGGGTGACCATGTTCCGCCCGTACGCCAACGCGGCCCGGTTCAACACCTCCGCCACCCGGATGGCCATGCCGACCCTGCCGGAGCAGGCCTTCGTCGACTCGCTGCTGCGGCTGATCGAGATCGACCGGGAGTGGATCCCGGAGGGCGAGGACGGCAGCCTCTACCTGCGGCCCTTCATGTTCGCCAGTGAGGTCTTCCTCGGCGTCCGCCCGGCCAACGAGTACCTCTACGTGGTGATCGCCTCCCCGGTGGGGGCGTACTTCTCCGGTGGGGTCAAGCCGGTGACGGTCTGGGTGTCGCCGGACTACACCCGGGCCGCTCCCGGAGGCACCGGCGCGGCGAAGTGCGGCGGCAACTACGCGGCCTCCCTGGCCGCCCAGGCCGAGGCCGCCGAGCACGGCTGCGAGCAGGTGGTCTTCCTGGACGCGGTGCAGCGGCGGTACGTCGACGAGTTGGGCGGCATGAACGTCTTCTTCGTCTACGACGACGGCTCGGTGGTCACCCCGCCGCTGACCGGCACCATCCTGCCCGGCATCACCCGGGAGTCCGTGCTCACCCTGGCCTCGGCGGCCGGTCATTCCGTGCAGGAACGGCCGGTCAGCTTTGACGAGTGGCAGGCGGACGCCAACAGCGGCCGACTGCGCGAGGTATTCGCCTGCGGCACCGCCGCGGTGGTCACCCCCATCGGTCGGGTCCGGTACCCGGAGGGGGAGTTCACCATGGGCGGTGGTGAGCCGGGTCCGATCACGATGGCGTTGCGTCAGCAACTGGTCGACCTGCAGCGCGGCAACGCCCCCGACCCGCACAACTGGGTCCACCGCGTCCTCTGAGCTGTGCGAAAGGGCCCCCTGCCGGTGCGGGGGGCCCTTTTTCGCAACCAGGGCTCAGCCGAGCAGGTGGGTGCGCAGGGCGGCCAGTTGGTCGTCGGTGACCCCGGCGTGCCGCAGGTAGCCGTCGATCGAGCCGTGGCCCTCGCGGATCTCCGCCAGGAAGGTCAGCATCGTCTCCGCCGGTGAGAACACGAACGGGGCGGGAAGTTCCGGCAGGTGGGGGTAGGCGGTGGCGAGCCAGGCGACGAACCGCTGCGAGGCCTCCGTGCTCAGCGCGTAGTCCGCGGCGATCTCGGCATCATCGACACCCAGGGCCGCCAGGGTCAGGCCGCAGACGATGCCGGTGCGGTCCTTGCCGGCCACGCAGTGCACCACCACGGGGGCGTTGGCGCTGTCGGCGATCAGGCCGATCGCCTGGGCCAGCCCGGCGGTCCCGGTCCGGGCCAGGTCGGCGTACCGGTCGGCCAGGTAGCGGGCCAGATCGCTGCCGGGCTGGTACGGCTGCCTGCCCCATTCCTCGTGCTCGGGGTGGATGTGCCGGTAGTCGAGCCCCTCGATTTCGGGGACCCGGCCGTCGCGTTGGACCTCCTGGGGGCGGCGCAGGTCGACGACCGTGCGTACCCCCAGGGCGCGGAAGGCGTCCAGGTCCGCGCCGTCCATCCGGTGCAGGGAGTCGGAGCGGTAGAGCCGCCCGGAGCGCACCGTCCGCCCGTCCAGGCCGCGGTAGCCGCCCACGTCCCGGAAGTTGAACATCGCGGTGAAGGGGATCCTGCGCCTGTCGTCGATCGCGTCCATGCGGACACCGTATCGGCCGGTGGGAGGCTTTCCCACCGGCCGATACCGCGGATCAGTACTTCAGGTCGCCTCAGCGAAGGCCGCCGGGCGGGGTGGCGGAGTAGGTGTCGTTGTAGTACCCGCCGAGCTTGTCCCGGTACGCCGGGTCGTTGATCGAGTCGTCGTACTCCGGCGCGGCCTTGATCTGGTCCTTGGTGCGGTCGACGTAGACCTTCTGCTCGTCGTGGTCGACGTGGTTGACCGTCCCGGCCGGCAGCATGACCTTCTTGCCGAAGATCCACGGGCCGGTGTCGACCACCAGGTAGCTGGCGTCGACCTCGCTGCTGTCACTGTCGATCTTGCCGATCGAGCCGTCGCTGGCCTCGACCTTGTAGCCGATCAGGCTGGTGCCGGCGACCCCGGCCTCGTCCCGGTAGCTCCAGGGGCTGAAGGAGCTGGTGGGGGCGCCGGTGGTGACCACGTCCTGGTCGACGGCGCGCAGGGCCGGGTCCGGCGTGGCGTGCGTGTTGTTCGGGTCGAGCCTGTCCATGGGATCTCTCCTGTCTCGACTTGGCTCAGTCGTCTCGGAGGTACGTGGTTCGTTGTCCCGAAAACTCCTACCCGGTGCGACTCGTCCTACACCCACCTTCTCCGATGAGACCCAAGTCATCGTCCCGAGATATGGATTCTGCCTCCCAGATCCGCCGCCGAGTGGCAGAGTGCAGAACGTGACCAGCACCGCCCGCATTATTGGCAACTAGCGCGCCGGCCTTCCCCTCCGCCGAGCGCGCAGACCTCCCGCAGCCGCGGGGGGTCTTTTTGTTGCGCCGGCCGGTGCCATACGAAGGGATCACCATGACGTTCCAGGTCTACGACACCACCCTGCGCGACGGTGCCCAGCGCGAGGGGGTCAGCTACTCCGTGGTCGACAAGCTCGCGGTGGCTCGACTGCTCGACGAGTTCGGCGTCGGGTTCATCGAGGGTGGCTGGCCGGGAGCGGTGCCCAAGGACACCGAGTTCTTCCGTCGGGCGCGTACCGAGCTGGAGCTGCGGCACGCCGTGCTGGTCGCCTTCGGCGCCACCCGCCGGGCCGGTGCGGTGGCCGCCGACGACCCGCAGGTGCGCGGCCTGCTGGAGGCGCAGACCCCGGCGATCGCCCTGGTCGCCAAGGCCGACCTGCGGCATGTCGAGCGGGCCCTGCGGACCACCGCCAAGGAGAACCTGGCGATGATCCACGACACGGTCACCCATCTGGTCGCCGAGGGCCGTCGGGTCTTCGTCGACGGGGAGCACTTCTACGACGGCTACCGCCACGATCCGGCGTACACCGCCTCCGTGGTGGAGACCGCCCTGGCCGCGGGCGCCGAGCGGTTCGTGCTCTGCGACACCAACGGCGGCATGCTGCCCTCGCAGGTCACCGCGGCCATCACCGACCTGACCGACCGCATCGGGGTGGCCCCCGAACTGCTCGGCATGCACGCCCAGAACGACACCGCCTGCGCGGTGGCCAACACCATCGCCGCCGTCGAGGCCGGGGTCCGCCACGTGCAGGGCACCGCCAACGGGTACGGCGAGCGGCCGGGCAACGCCGACATCTTCGCGGTCGTCGCGAACCTTCAACTCAAGCTCGGGCTGCCGGTCCTACCGGAGGGCTGCCTGGAGCAGATGGTGCGGGTCTCCCACGCCATCGCCGAGATCGCAAACATCGCCCCCGACACCCACCAGGCGTATGCAGGGGCCGCAGCCTTCGCTCACAAGGCGGGACTGCACGCGAGTGCGATCAAGGTGGATCCGCTGCTGTACAACCACATCGAACCCGAGGTGGTCGGCAACGACATGCGGATCCTGGTCACCGAGATGGCCGGCCGGGCCAGCATCGAGCTCAAGAGTCGTGAGCTCGGGCTGGATCTGGCCGGCCATCCGGAGGCCCTGTCCCGGGTCACCAACCGGGTCAAGGAACTGGAGGCCGGCGGCTGGTCCTTCGAGGCCGCGGACGCCTCCTTCGAGTTGCTGGTGCGCTCCGAGTTGCCGGGCGCCGCGGCGGTGCAGCCCTTCAACCTGGAGTCGTTCCGGGTGCTGGTCGAGCACCGGGAGGACGGCGCGGTGGTCTCCGAGGCGACCGTGAAGATCCGGGTGGGCGGTGAACGGGTGATCGCCACGGCCGAGGGCAACGGCCCGGTCAACGCCCTGGACGAGGCGCTGCGGGTCGGTCTGGGCCGGCACTACCCGCAACTGCGGGACTTCGAGCTGGCCGACTACAAGGTGCGCATCCTGGAGGGCAGCCACGGCACCGGAGCGGTGACCCGGGTGCTGGTCGAGACCGCGAACGGCCGTGGCGGCGGCTGGACCACGGTGGGTGTGCACCCCAACGTGGTCGAGGCGAGCTGGCACGCCCTGGTCGACGCCCTGACCTACGGCCTGGGCCGGGGGTAGGCGCAGTTCGGCCAGCACCATGCGGTGGTCACTGCCCGGCAGTGGTCGGACGGTCGCATCGTGTACCGCGATGCGACGGTCGACGAGCACGTGGTCGATCGTTACCGGGGGGATCAGGCTGCCGTCGTACGGGCCCCAGGTGCCGGTGAGCCCGGCGCCGACCGCCGCGGCGGCGTCGACATAGCCGGTATCCAGCAGGGCCCGCAGCGGCCCGTGGTCGAGGGTGGCGTTGAAGTCTCCGGCGAGGATGCTCAGCGCCCCCTCCGGGGTGGCCGCCGGCTGGGCCGCCAGGTCGTCGCGCCAGAAGCCCGTCTGATCCAGGGCGTACGGCGCGGAGGAGTGGGCGGACTCGACGCGTACCTCCTGGGCGCCCGGTACGGCCACGGTCGCGTACGCCTGGGTGAAGCCCCAGCCACCGCGCAGGGTCCGGAGGCCGGCGTCGCGGATCGGGTGGCGGGCGTACAGGCCCGAGCCGGGGGTGCCGACCACCGGGTTGAGGTGGCGGTACGGCAGCAGCCGGTCCAGGCCCAGCCGATCCAGTTCGACCTGGGCCGAGGGGGTGAACTCCTGCACCACGAGCACGTCGACCTGCTCGGAGCGGACCAGGTCGACCACGGCCGCCGGGTCGGCGGCACCGGCCAGCAGGTTGGCGGTGAGCAGCCGTACCGTCGGCCCGTTCACCTGCGGTTGGGGCGAGGGCAGGGCCCGGGGCACCACCACGGCGACCAGGGCCACCGTGGTCAGCGCCGCGACCACGGCCGGCCAGCGGCGCCGTAGGGCGAGCGCGAGCAGCAGCGGCACCAGGCTGCCGAGCGCCGCGTACGGGGTGAACGCCAGCAACTGCACCAGGGGCCCGCGGTCCAGGCCCAGCAGTCGGGCCAGTACCCAGCCGAGGCCCGGTACGACGGCCAGCCAGCAGATCGCGGTGCCGAGCCGGGGGAGTCTCGCGGTGACGATCTGCACATCTGGAGGCTACGGGTGCCCCGCCCGCATCCGGTTGCTGACCGGCCGGGCGGCTCTGGGTGGTCCGGCCCCCTCCAGGGTCGTAACGCCGCCGCCGCGCGGTCTGGGTGCCCCACGGCCGTAAATTCCGACGTTTGTCCGACGGCCGTCGCGGGAAGCAAGCACCGTGACGGACATCTCGGACACCCTGTCCAGCCTGCCCACCCCGGCCGATCAGGACGCGACCGCGGCCGAGCTGCACCAGACCCTCAACGAGGTCAGACGGGTGATCGTCGGGCAGGATCAGCTCGTCGAACGCCTGCTCACCGCCCTGCTGGCGGACGGGCACTGCCTGTTGGAAGGCGTACCGGGGGTGGCCAAGACCCTGGCCGCACAGACCCTGGCCACAGTGGTCGGTGGCACCTTCTCCCGGATCCAGTTCACCCCCGACCTGGTGCCCTCGGACATCGTCGGCACCCGCATCTACCGGGCCTCCAAGGAGAGCTTCGACGTCGAACTGGGCCCGATCATGGCCAACCTGGTGCTGGCCGACGAGATCAACCGGGCTCCGGCGAAGGTGCAGTCCGCCCTGCTGGAGGCGATGGCCGAGCGGCAGGTCTCGATCGGTGGACGCAGCTACCCGGTGCCGGAGCCCTTCCTGGTCCTGGCCACCCAGAACCCGATCGAGTCCGAGGGGGTCTACCAGTTGCCGGAGGCCCAACGGGACCGCTTCCTCATGAAGATCGTCGTCGACTATCCGGACGACGCCGACGAACTGGCGATCCTCTACCGGATGAGCGCCGAGCGCCCCCGGGCCCACCGGGTGCTGCGACCGGACCGGTTGCGGGAGTTCCAACTCCACGCCCGGCAGGTCTTCGTCCACCACGCCATCGCGGAGTACGTCGTCCGACTCATCCTGGCCACCCGTGACCCGGCCCGGTACGGGATGCCGGACCTGGCCCCCCTGCTCGCGTACGGTGCCAGTCCCCGCGCCACCCTGGGGATGGTCGCCGCCGCCCGGGCCCAGGCCCTGCTGCGCGGCCGGGAGTACGTGCTGCCGGAGGACGTCCGGGAACTCGCCGTGGATGTGCTGGCCCACCGGCTGGTGCTCTCCTTCGACGCGGTCGCCGACGGGGTGAGCGCCGAATCGGTGGTACGCCGACTGGTCGAGGTGGTGCCGCTGCCCCGGGTGGTCAACGGCCAACCGGAGTACGCCGCCGATCTGGCGGCCGCGTGATGAGAGGTGGCCGGGTCCCGGTGTCGGCGGACCCGGTGCTCACCGAGCTGACCCCCGACCAGCGGCTGCGCCGGCTGGAGCTGACCGTCACCCGGCGCCTGGACGGTCTGTTGCACGGCGAGCATCGGGGTCTGCTGCCCGGACCGGGCAGCGAACCCGCCGGCAGCCGCGAGTACCGGCCCGGCGAGGACGAGGTACGCCGGATGGACTGGGCGGTCACGGCCCGGACCACCGTGCCGCACGTCCGGGAGGTCGACGCCGACCGGGAACTGACCACCTGGCTGCTGGTCGACGCCAGCCCCAGCATGGAGTACGGCACCGCAGAACTGGACAAGCGGGAACTGGCCGTGGCGGCGGTGGCCACCATCGGCTTCCTCACCGCCGGCAGCGGCAACCGCCTGGGGGCGCAGGTGCTCACCCCGTACGGGCTGCATCGGGTGCCCGCGCGGGGTGGACGCAGCCATCTGGTCGGCCTGATGCGCGGCCTGCTGGCCGCCCCCCGGCAGGGGGTCAACCCGCCGGCCCGCCCGCCCGGCGAGGAGGTCGACCTGGCCGCCGGGCTGGCCGCGGTGCACCGGACGGCCAACCGGCGGGGTCTGGTGGTGGTGATCTCGGACTTCCTGGACGGCCTGCCGGACGACCCACGGTCACCGGCCGACTGGGAACGCCCGCTGCGCCGGTTGGGCGTGCGGCATCAGGTGCTGGCGGTGGAGGTGGTCGATCCGCGCGAACTGGAACTGCCGGACGTCGGACTGATCACCCTCACCGATCCGGAGACCGGCGCACGCCGCGAGGTCTGGACCGGCGACCCCGGCCTGCGGGAGCGGTACGCGGCCGCCGCCGCGGCCCAGCGGGACCAACTCCGCCAGGCCCTGCGCCGGGCCGGGGCGGCCCACCTGGCGTTGCGTACCGACCGGGACTGGGCCACCGACATCGTGCGGCATGTGCACGCCCAGCGTCGGTTGGCCCTGGCACCGGCCGCGCCGAGGCGGGGAGGTGTCGCATGATCTGGGAGTCACCCATCCGGCTCTGGTTGCTGCTCGGGGTGGCCGCGCTGGCGCTGGCCTACCTGGTGGCGCAGCGCCGCCGCAGCCGGTACGCCGTCCGGTTCACCAACCTGCGTCTGCTGGACCGGGTGGCCCCCCAGCGCCCGACCTGGCGTCGGCACCTGCCGGCCGGTCTCTTCCTGGCCATGCTGGCGTTGCTGGTGGTCGGCTTCGCCCGGCCGACGGCGGAGGTTCGGGTGCCCCGGGAACGGGCCACCGTGATGGTCGCGGTGGACGTCTCCACCTCGATGCTCGCCACCGATGTGGACCCGGATCGGCTCAGCGCCGCCAAGAGCGCCGCCCGGGAGTTCGTCGACGGACTGCCCAGGGAGTTCAACGTCGGGCTGGTGGCCTTCGCCGGCAGCGCCGCCGTGCTGGTGCCGCCGGGCACCGACCGGGAGGCGTTGGACGAGGGGATCCAACGCCTGGCGGAGGGGATCACCGGGGTGCAGGGCACCGCCATCGGCGAGGCGATCAGCACCTCCCTGGGCGCGGTCCGGGCCCTGGACGAACAGGCCACCACCGAACCGCCCCCGGCCCGGATCATCGTGCTCTCCGACGGGGCCAACACCTCCGGCATGGATCCGATGGAGGCCGCCGCGGAGGCGGTGGCCGTGGAGGTGCCGGTGCACACGATCTCCTTCGGTACCCCGGGCGGCTTCGTGGACCGGGGCGGGCGACCCATCCAGGTGCCGGTGGACGGGGAGACCCTGCAGGCCGTGGCCGAGCAGACCGGCGGGGCCTTCCACCAGGCCGACACCAGCGACGAGTTGCGTGCCGTCTACGACGACATCGGCAGTTCGGTGGGGTGGCGCAAGGAGCGGCAGGACATCTCGGCCCGGTTCATCGGGCTCGGCCTGGTGTTCGCGATGGGGGCGGCCTTCGGCTCCATGCGCTGGTTCTCCCGCCTGCCCTGATCGCGTACCGGCCGGTCCGACCCCGGCCCGGCCCGACCTCCGCACCAGCTGCGGGCGCACATGTGAGGAGCGTACGAATGGCAGTGCAGACCGGACTGGGTGAGCCCCGTGGGCCCTGGTTCGTCTCGCCGGAGCTCGACCCGCACGGTCGGGACGGGACGGGGCAGGCTGCCCGGATGCGCGACGAGGCGGGGTGGGGTTGGCGTCGTCGACTGCTGGGCGGGCTGGCGGTGCTGGCCCTGTCGACCGGCTCGGGGGCGGTGGCCGGTGGCTGGGTGGCCAGTCGGGGGATTCCCGAACCGGCGGCGGCCTCGGCCGCGCCGGTGCCCGCCGAGCTGGTGACCGCCGCCGAGAAGACCGTGCCCGGGGTGGTCTCCGTGCTGGTGGGTGGGGCCACCGGGTCCGGCTTCGCGGTCGACTCCGAGCAGCACATCATCACCAACGACCACATCCTGGCCAAGGGCCGGGGTGGCCCGGTGACGGTGGAGTTGCCCGACGGCCGCCGGTTCGGCGCCCAGGTGGTCGGCCGGGAACCCGGCAGCGATCTGGCGGTGTTGAAGGTGCCGGGGTCCGCCGGGCTGGCCTCGCTGCCACTGGCCAAGCCGGGCTCGACCCGGGTGGGGGAACCGGTGCTGGCGGTCGGGTCCCCGCTGGGGCTGTCCGGCACGGTCACCGCCGGCATCGTCAGCGCCCTGGACCGGCAGGTGCGCCTCGGGGACAACCGGCACCGGGCGGTGCAGACCGACGCCTCGATCAACCCGGGCAACTCCGGCGGACCGTTGGTCAACGCCCGGGGGGAGGTGGTCGGGGTGAACACCGCGATCGCCACCATCGACGGTAACGGTTCGATCGGCATCGGCTTCGCCATCCCCATCGAGCAGGTGCAGCAGACCGCGGACACGATCATCGGCAAGGGCGGCTGATATCACCGAGAGTGACTGTCCGATTACCGAAGCATGGGGGGATCTGTCGGATTCCGGCGATCGAAGATCGGAGAATGGAAATATCACGCTGAGTATGCATACTCACGGTTGTGGAGCGTCCTCTCATCGCGGTCCTCCTGCTGGTGGGCCTCATCATCGGAACCGGCGTGGGGTCCTCGTACGCCCGCGCTCGACGGGGCTGGACCGACTACCAGACCGCCAAGAAGACCGTGCCGGGTGCCCGTCGTGGCGCCTGGCTCCTGATCAAGGTGGCCACCACGAAGATCGGGGTGATCCTCCTGCTGCTGATCGGGGCGGTCGCCTATGCCGCGACCGGGGGAGACGACGACTCGGAGCCGGCCTCGCCGAACCCGAGCAGTTCTCCCGAAGCGTCCCCGGGGCGCTAGCCTCAGGGCGTGGACGGCGGACTGCGGGTGACCGATCGGTGGGTCGTGCCCGCCGCCGAGCTGCGGGAGCGGTTCTCCCGTTCCTCCGGGCCGGGCGGGCAGGGGGTCAACACCACGGACTCCCGGGTGGAGCTGAGCTTCGACCTGGCCGCCTCACCCAGCCTGCCGGAGTCGCTGCGGGTGCGGGCGCTGGACCGACTCGCCGGACGGCTGGTCGACGGGGTGCTGACCATCGCCGCCAGCGAACACCGGGCCCAGTTGGCCAACCGGGAGGCGGCCCGGGAGCGGTTGGCCGCCCTGCTGCGCGAGGCGGTCGCCCCGCCACCGGCGCCGCGTCGGCCCACCAAGCCCTCCCGCGGGGCCAAGGAGCGGCGGCTGGCCGACAAGAAGCGCCGTTCCCAGCGCAAGCGCGACCGTCGGGTGGACGGCGACTAGCCGGGTCGACTCCAGGAGAGCCCGGACATTGATGATTTTCATCTTTGTTGGTTGAATGCGCGCGGGAGCATTCGGGCCGTCACACGAACTTCGACACGTGACAGGAGTCCCTCCACCATGCTCCGTAGGCCTCTGCGCAACGCTGCCGCCGGGTTCGCGGCCGTCCTCCTGGCGATCACCGCCTGGTCCGCGCCATCGACCCCACCAGCCGACCCCCTCCAGTCCGCCTCCCCGGTCGCCGCCTCGGCGCCCCTCGCCTCCGCGCCCCTCGCCTCGGCGGCGCTTGCCGATCCGGTACGCATCATGCCGCTCGGCGACTCGATCACCGGTTCACCGGGCTGTTGGCGGGCACTGCTCTGGAACCGCCTCCAGTCCGCCGGGCACTCCGCCATCGACTTCGTCGGCACCCTCGGCCCGCAGGGCTGCGGCCAGCCCTACGACGGGGACAACGAGGGCCACGGCGGCTACCTGGCCACCAATGTGGCCAACCAGAACCTGCTCCCGGGCTGGCTGTCGGCCACCCGGCCGGACATCGTGCTGATGCACTTCGGCACCAACGACGTGTGGAGCAACATCGCCCCGACCACCATCCTGGCCGCCTACAGCAGGCTGGTGGACCAGATGCGGGCCAGCAACCCCGCCATGCGCATCCTGGTAGCGAAGATCATCCCGATGGCCCCGAGCAGTTGCCCGGAGTGCGGGCAGCGGACCGTGGCCCTGAACAACGCCATCGACGGTTGGGCGGCGGGCAAGACCACCAGCCAGTCGCCGATCGTCGTGGTGGACCAGTGGACCGGCTTCAACACCGCCACGGACACCTACGACGGGGTGCATCCCAACGCCGCCGGCGACCAGAAGCTGTCCGACCGCTGGTACCCCGCCCTGGTGTCCGCCCTGACCGGCATCCCGACCCCCACTCCCACTCCCACTCCCACTCCCACGGTCACCGCGACCCCGACCCCGCCGCCGCCGGGAGGTTGCGTGGCCGGCTACCGGCTGGCCGGTAGCTGGCAGGGCGGGTTCCAGGCGGAGGTGACCGTACGCAACGACGGTGCGACCGCACTCGCCGGCTGGGTGGTACGACTCGACTTCGCCGACGGGCAGCGGGTCACCCAGGCCTGGAGCGCCGAGGTGACCCAGACCGGCTCGGTGGTCACCGCCCGAAACGCCGGCTGGAACGGCACCCTGGCGCCCGGCGCCCAGACCACCTTCGGGTTCCTGGCCTCCGCCGGCAGCACCAACACCGCGCCGACGGCACACTGTTCCCGCTCGTGACCACGGCTGCGGGGCCACCGGTCGGTGGTCCCGCAGCCCTCTGCCCGCTGGTCAGGCCGGCGCCGGTTGCTCCACTGTGGCCAGCAGGGTGGTGCAGACCTCGATCAACCGGGCCCGGAGCAGCCCGGAACGCTGGGCGAACTCCCGTTGCCGGGTCACGTACTCGGCCTTGCCCTCCGGGGTCTCGATGGCCACCGCCGGCTGCCCGTAGGAGGAGAGGTCGTACGGGGAGGCCTGCATGTCCAGCAGCCGGATGTCCCGGGCCAACTCGAAGCAGTCCAGGGCCAGTTCGCCGGGGACGGCCGGGCCCAGCTTGGTGGCCCACTTGTGGCAGTCCATCGCGGCGTGCAGGCAGCCCGGCTGGTCCAGGTCCACCTGGCTGGCCCGGGTGGGACGCAGCCGGTTCAGGTCGACCGCCTCCGGGGTGAAGAACCGGTACGCGTCGAAGTGCGAGCACCTGATCTGGTGCGCCTCGACCACCGCGTCGGTGCCCTCCTGACCCAGCCGCAGGGGCAGGGGGTGCCGATGCTCACGTTGGCGGTAGACCATCGCCCACTCGTGCAACCCGAAACAGCCTGTGAAGGCCGGGCGGGTGGCGATCGAGGAGAGCAGCCGCCAGATGAAACGTACCGATTCGGCCCGGTCGGCGAGGAAGGCCGCCGCGTCGAAGCCGATCGTGCCGTCGGGGTCGGTCGCGTACCACCGCCACTGCCCGTTCGGTGCCGGGCCCTGCGGCCCGGGTTCCAGCCGGACCCCCACCCCGGGATGCCAACGGCGCAGCATCGAGGGCCGGGTGCCGTAGTACTCGTAGAGGAAGTCGTCGATCGCGTGACGTTGCCGGGCCGCCCGGCGCCGGCGATGTGCGGCCGTCAGGGCCTCGGCCCGCTCCTCGTGGGCCCGGGCGCGCGGCATCCACACGGCAGCCGGCAGGCTGTCGAAGCTGGGGTGGGCGGCGGTCACCGTCCAAGGGTACGACCGCCGCTGATCAGGGCACGTCCACCCGTACCCCGGAGGAGAAGACCCCGCTGCGAAGCTCCAACTGCTGCGGTGCCTCCCCGCCGTTGACGGTGAAGACCAGCGGCAGCACCATGCGGCTGCCCGCGGCCATCGGCTCGGCGAAGACGTCCCGGCCCTGGTTGACCCGGCGGGTGGCCTGCTCGTCGGTGGTCACCCAGTTGCCGTTCGCCAGGTACGCCCGTTGCAGCTTGCCGTGCCAGCTGTGGTGCTCCCGGGTCAGGTTCCGGACCCCGACGGTGGCCTGGCACTGCCGGGCGCCCTGCCCCGGATCGCAGTTCATCCGGTAGACGGTGAACTCGAAGGCGTCCTCCCGCAGGGGTATCCCCAGGCCACCGGTGACCCCGGTGCCCTTCCAGGCCCCGTTGGTCGGCTGGCTGTCGGTGTCGATCGCGGCCACCCGGCGGGTGGCGGTCCACGCCGCTATGCCCAGGGTGGCCGCCAGCACGGTCGCGGCCACCGGGACGATCACCCACACCGGCGGGGTACGCCGACGGGTGGGCGGCCGAGGTGCGGCCGGTCGGGGATAGATCCGCCCGGGCCCCTCCGAGGCCAGCGCCGCCGCGGCCGGGGGCCGGCGCCGCCGCCAGGTGGCGAAGCCCAGACCGGCGAGGACCAGCAGCACGGCCACCCCGGCCAGCAGGGCGGGTGCCTGGTCACGCCACCCCGGGGACTCCTGGGCGCGCGCCTCGGTGGCACCCGGGGCCGTCCAGGTGGCGGTCGCGCAGTCGTACGGCCGGCGGCCGTCCACCGCGAAAGCGCAGGCCGGAGCGGTCACCGGCTGCTGCGCCGCCGTACCGCTCAGGGTGGTGTCCAGCTTGGTGGTGCTGCGCGGCGACAACCTCAGCCGCCAGGTCACCTCCGTGGCCGTGGACCCCCCGGGACGTACCTCCCGACCGCCGTCGCTGATCGCGGTCGCCGAGACCCCCTGGGGCAGTTCCTGGCGCACGGTGGTCTCCACCGGGGTGTTGCCGGCGTTGCGGACCTCGATGCGGTAGCTCGGCTGGGTGGTGCTGGCCGGAGCGACCTGCACGCTGACCTTCGGCGCCGGAGCGGGCGAGGCCAGCCGGGTCGGAGTGGGCACGGCCGGTGGTGCCGAGGGCATCGTCGGCTCCGCCGTGGCCACCGCCGCCGGACGCGCGGCCGCTGCGACCGCCGGACGTTCGGCCGCCGAGACTGCCGGCGGTCGTTCGGCCGCCGCGGGCTCTGCCGCGGTGAACGCCGGTAGCGCCGGCACCGCGGCGGTGAGAAACCCCACGCAGTGCACGATCGCCGCCAGGGCCTTGTGGTGTCGTGTCGATGCAGGCATACGAACGAACCTCCGCAGCCGACGCTAGGTCGACGGCGTCGTCGGCCGGGTACGAAGCGGCGAATCCGGCACCGAGGGTGATCGTCAGGGGTAAGCTGCCGCACCCGGTCCACGGGCGGGGCTAGATTGTCCTGGTGCGTATCGCTCGTTTCGCTCATGCCAAGGGAATGTCGTTCGGAGTCGTCGAGGGGGAGCCGGGGACGGGCCCGCAGGGGCTGACCATCGCCGAGATCTCGGGACATCCGTTCGGCCAGATAACTTTCAGCGGCGCCCGTTGGGCGCTGTCCGACGTCCGCCTGCTCTCGCCGATCCTGCCCAGCAAGGTGGTCTGCGTCGGCCGTAACTACGCCGAGCACGCCGCCGAGCACGGCAGCGAGGTGCCCAGCGAGCCGCTGCTGTTCCTCAAGCCCTCCACCTCCGTCATCGGCCCTCGGGACGCCATCCGGCTGCCCGAGTTCAGCAAGCAGGTGGAGCACGAGGCCGAGCTGGCCGTGGTGATCGGTGCCCCGGGGGCGCGCCGCGCCGACCGGGCCGCGGCGCAGCGGGCCATCTTCGGCTACACCTGCGCCAACGATGTCACCGCCCGGGACCTGCAACGCTCCGACAACCAGTGGACCCGGGCCAAGGGGTTCGACTCCTTCTGCCCGATCGGCCCCTGGATCACCACCGGCCTGGACATCAGTGACCTGGAGATCCGGTGCGAGGTGGGACGGGACCCGGAGGAGATGGAGGTCCGCCAACTGGGCCGGACCCGGGACATGGTCTTCGACGTGCCCGCCCTGGTGTCGTACATCTCGCATGTGATGACCCTGTTGCCGGGCGACGTCGTGCTGACCGGCACCCCGGCGGGGGTTAGCCCGCTCGTGGACGGGGATACGGTCACCGTCCGGATCGAGGGGATCGGCGACCTGACCAACCCGGTGGTATCCGCCACCTGAGCCTGTTTCCGCAGGTCAGAGGTGGTTTGGGGAAGTCGATTTGGCCTGCCGGTGCCGGGAGGGTAAGGTTTGATCCCGGCGCCGCAAGGGGCCGATGGGGTATGGGGTAATTGGCAGCCCAACTGATTCTGGTTCAGTTAGTCTAGGTTCGAGTCCTGGTACCCCAGCGCATCCGAGGTTCGCGAGAACCGAGGTCGCTGGATTCTGGTGGGTTCAGCATCAAGGTTCCGCCACGGAACATTGATCGCTAGGTCTGGTAGAGTTCGGCGGCACCACCGAAAGGTGGTGTCGCATTGTGTTCTGGCCCCGTCGTCTAGCGGCCCAGGACGCCGCCCTCTCAAGGCGGTAGCGCCGGTTCGAATCCGGTCGGGGCTACAGATAGGTTCACGGCTCGTCCCTCCAGGGGCGGGCCGTTCGCCGTTTCCCTGCTCAGTGTCCCCTTCACCCCGCCCGGCCAGTGCCCGCTGCGGCGCACAGCGCCTCTCCGGTTCAGCCGGCCCGACGCCCGCCGGCCCGGCGCAGCAACCCTGCCGGCCCGGCGCAGCAACCCTGCCGGCCCGGCGCGCAGTTGCTCTGACCCGCCCCCGCGTTCGAGCATTCGACCAGCTAGGAGGCGCCGCCAGGGTTCGGCGCGCCGACGGTGCACCAAGCCCACCCACCCCGCTGATACGGCGCTGGAGATCGCCGCTAGACTACTGCCGCACCGCTGGAAGCGGCGGTGAACCAGGAAAGTTCTGGCCCCGTCGTCTAGCGGCCCAGGACGCCGCCCTCTCAAGGCGGTAGCGCCGGTTCGAATCCGGTCGGGGCTACCAACCGAAAGCCCGCCTCCTCGAGGCGGGCTTTCCCTCGTGTTTTGACCATCGGGGGGATTTGTGGTGGTCGAGGTCTAGCGGAATGGGGAGGACCCTGTCCATGATCTGAGTTCTCACACAAAGATCA
>NZ_JBEYUI010000031.1:0-58670 GCF_040643455.1 Micromonospora sp. NPDC047134 | reverse complement strand
CGAACGCCTCGTTCACCACGTCCCACGAGTCGATCTTCCCGCGGTAGTAGGTGGCCACCTGGGTGACGTGGTTGAGCATGGCCGAGCGCAGGGCCTGCCCTTCCATCCGCTCCATCCAGGCGGGCTGCTGGGAGTGCCAGGCCAGGGTGTGACCCCGCACCTTCCAGCCCCGGGAGAGGGCGTGGTTGACGATCCGGTCAGCGTTGCCGAACGTGAAGTTGTTCTGCTGCGGCTCCAGGGCGTCGATCTTCATCTCGTTCTCAGCCGTGACCGAGTTGAACTCACGGTTGAGGATTCCGGTGTAGACGCCATCGTTGAGCTTGTGCGCTGCCACGGCGACGCCGAAGTACCGGCCGGACTGGCCGGCGGCCGCGGCCAGGGTGGACTCGGCGGCGTGGGCGAGGTTGGGCAGCATCGACACGACGAGCACCGCAACTATCGCGGCTGTTCCGGAGAGGGAGAGCGTTCGAAGTCGACGCCCGGAGGGACGGTTCCGGGAGATCATGCAGATCCTCCACTGATGGGATGAGAGCCTCTGTCGCGGATAGGGGCGGCTGCGGTGGCGGCGCCCCACAAATGAGCCCACCCACCTCGCCGGGCTACCGGGGAGGCGGTCGGCACTGATCACCTGACTAGCAGGTCAAAGGTGGCGGTGAATGCGCCCGATGCGTCTGCCCGATGTGGTGCGGCGTGGAACTGCAGGTGGTGGACGTGTCGCCGGGCGAACGGGTGAGCCGCGTCAGCCGTGAGGCGCCTCCAGGGGCCGAGGACCGTGTTAGCGATCACATCGATTGGTGGCTATCAGGCTGGCAGAAAGTTACCGGCTTTTCAACCGGTAGTTTCGGGAAGTAACCGGTAGCGTTTCGATCGATGCTCGGGTCGGCGGACTCAGCGCACCTGGCGACGCGGCATGTGGGCCCGGCCCGTCCCGTTCTCGCTAACGAGGGCAACGTCGTCGGGCGTGTGGTCGTGGGATCCCGAGTGATGGCGGATCGGGTATGCGGCGATCCTGGTGGGCGGGCATCGATACTGAACCGATGGATGAACATCTCGCGCCTGTCTTGCGGGTCGCCGATGCCGACGCCTCCGCCCGCTGGTACGAGCGGCTTGGCTTCGTCAAGCAGTGGGAACACCGCCGTACAGCGGCTCGACCCACTGGCCGCGACCACCTTCGTCAACCCGGTCAGCGGCACCCAACTGGCGGTCAACACCATCTCCGGACACCGGGACTGGATGGCCACCGAATGCCCCGGCAACGCCTTCTACCCGAAGCTGCCCGCACTCCGGGAAAAGGTGGCAAGCCACCTGCGCTGACCAGCTCGTCAGGCGCGGTGGCGGCGGGTCTTCTCGATGACGTCGCGGCCGTCGGCGTTCTGCTGGCGGGGCGCGTAGCCGGCTTTGCGTAGGGCGGCCATCGTGTCGGCTGTGGTGGCTTGGCTGGCCAGCACGGTGGGGGCGAGCAGACGCAGGTTGAGCTTGTCCAGCCGTTTGTCGGCGCAGATCTGGGCCAGCAGCGCGGTGTCGTCGCTGACCAGGGTGCTGGCGGCGGGCGCGACCCGTACCGACCCGTGTTGGCGGGCGACATCGGCGAGCAGGTAGACCAGCGGCTGCGGCAGTCCGCCTTCGGCGATCTTCGTCAGGGCTCTGGTCAGACGCTGCTCGGTCCAGCCTGCGTCGTACGCGCCGCGTACCGTAGCCGGGCTGAAGCGCCAGGTCGTGGCTACGCCGCGGGACTCGACGACGGCGGTCGCACCGAGGAGTTCTGCTAGCTCTGGGCTCGGTGTTCCCGCCACGACCGCGGTCAGGTCGGCCTGCAACCGGGCGGTACGAACGACCTCACCCAGGTCGCCGACTGCCTTGGCAATGTCCGTGTCGGCCAGCAGTGCCTGCCCGGCCGGGCTGATCGCGCCCGCACCGAGGATACCCAGGGTTGCGGCCTCGTCCAGCAGGCCGCGTACGGTCGCGGTGCCGCCGAAGGTCAGCGGCTGCCGCCACCACATCCATTGCGTCGTCTGCTCGAGGTCCGTCGTGGCCCGGTCACCCAACGCCCGCAGCGCGGCCATCCGGGCTTGCGCAGACCAGCTGTGGCGGTGCTCCGGAACCCACGGGCCAGTCTGCGACGACGGCAGATAGTCCAGCTCGCGCCATGCCTTCAGCATCACCGCGAGCCGTTGGTTCAGGCCGAGCTTGAGCCAACGGTCGTACGCGGCCGTCGGGATCACGCGATCGTCGAGGTCGGCCAGCCTGGCCTCATGGGCGACGGCCAGGAGCAGCCGCACGGTCGGCACCGTCACGCCCAGGGTCTTCGCCGTCCGGGTCAGCTCGCGCGCGCCCACGCCGCCGGCCTTGACCGTAGCCAGCGGCTCACGTCCAGCCCCGTCCAACAGCGTCGACAACAGCCCGACCACGGCAATGCCCTGGGCCTGTGCGTCGCGGCGTACTGCCGGGGCATCCGGCGTGTGCCAGGCAACCGGCGGCTCCTGCGGCTGGAACGGAGCCCGATAGTCCACTCCGCGCACCGCGAGCGCGACCTGCCCCGCCAGCTGATACTCCTCCCAGGTCACGCGGTAGACCAGCCCGTGCTCCTCGGCCCAGTCCAGCGGATGCACCTGCCGATAGCGGTTCTGATACCGACTCCGGTGTGCGATGCTGCTGCCGCCGTAGCGGCGGATCTGCCCACCGTCCCGGTCAGCCTCCTCCAACACCGTCCGCGTCGCGCCGGGCATCCGCTTGACCAGAGCGTGCACGTTGTCCGTGTCGAGGAAGAACTCCGCCACCGCCTCCAGCAGGTCCGCCTTGCGGCCCTTCGTCGGCAGCCCCAGGTTGCGTGCCACGACCTTCAGATCCTCGGCGTTCAACATAGTGGCGAGCTGACCAGCGGCCGGGCCGACACCCAGCGGACGGGCGAAGACCTCTCGCAGTACGCCGTTCACCGTGAGCCGGCCCCGTAGCCGCGCGACAAGCCCCGCATCGGCGGCACGCTGCAGGTACGGCGTCGCGTCGGCGCCGACCAACGCCGACACCTCCGCCTCGGTGACCAGGCCACCCAGCGCCAGAGCCGCCTCCAACACCTGAAGGGTCGGCAGGTCAAGGCCAGCAAGCTGATCATATGGACTCACGACGGCGCTCCCAGGACACACGGCGACGCCCTGAATTCAACCGCACGGACCGTTTCCGCCTGACGCGACCCGCCAGCCGCCAGACTCCGCGCCCGGCGAACTGTCCAACTCCCGCAGGCACCCTGACCGAGCAGCAGGCCGCGGTGCAGCGTTGGGAACGCGAACTGCGCGCGGCGGGCGTTCACCCATGCCGCTCGAAGATCGAGGCGGCGCCATGGTGCGTCGGCGTACCGCAGTCGGACGAGCAGGCGACAGCCGAGCCGAGTGGCCGGTACTTCGAGCATCACGTCAAACTGCTGCTGCCCAGCACAGCGGTCGCCGATCTGGCGGCCGGCGAACGACTTCCGCTCCCACCGGAGATGCTGACCCTGCCCGGTGTCGACGAGCCGATGCTGGCCGCACCCGCCTCGCTGGACCAACTTCACCGACGAGTACCCCGGTATCCCGGGCACCGCCGAGCAGTGGACCAGGCGACTGGCCCTGGCCCTCGAACAGGCCTGGACCTGACCACGCCAGAGCAGGTCGACGAAATCGGCACCCGCTCCATCCGACTGTCGTGACAGTTGATAGCGCGCGATAGGCGGCAGTAGATCCGCGCGTCCTGTGGTCGTGTCAGATGAGCCGGTCGCGCAGCAGGCTGTGTCTGAACTGGTAGACGCCGCCGGCCTGGCGCAGCACTCCTCGCCGATGGGCATCGGCAAGGAATGCCATGAGCGGCCAGGGCAGCTCTTTCCGCATGCACCACCACAGCCGCGCGTATTGAAACGGCCCCCATGAGGCCGTCACGAACCCGACCGAGAGGCCGAAGGTGAGCCCGACGGTGAGCCCGAGCATGAGCCCGACGGTGAGCCCAAGCGTGAGCCCCACCAGGAGCCCCACGGCGATCCCGAACGCGATCCCGAAGGTGAGCCCGCACGCCAGCCCGTACGCGAGCGCGTTTGCCAGCGCTCGACGCCGGTCGTTGCGCAGGAGTGTGAGCGGATCAGAGGCGGTGATTTCGGCGTCGCCGCCGTTGAGAGACGTACTGGCTTCGTGGGCGAGCAGAACTATGAGTACTAACACGAGCGCCGCCACGAATGCGCCCGAGAGCCCTACCACGAGCCAGCCCACCAGCCCCACCACGGGTATGGCCACGAGCCCGGATCCGTTCCGACGCAGGAACGACCGGCTCGACCATCGCCAGATTATCTGCCGTCGAGATGGAGTCATGTTCCCGAACGCAAGCCCGAATGTGAACCCGCCTTCGGCGAGGAACGCGATCCCGCTCGCGAGTCCAAGTATCAGCCCGAGCAGGAGCCCGAGCCGGTGCCCGAGCGCGACCCCGAGCGGGAGCCCGAATGCGAGCCCGATCGCCGATCCGAGTGTGAGCCCGAACGCGGGCCCGAACGCGAGCCGTATGGGGCGGGGAAGGGTGTGGACGAGTTCCCACCAGGCTAGGTCGTGAGTGTTGCGGCGGTGCATGTGGTGGGCGAGGTTGCGGAGGTACCGGTCGGCGTCTGCACGGTGCCAGGTGTGGCCTGTGGGGTCTGGCTCGGGAGGATCGGGGTAGGCGGCAGGAATCAGCCGGTCGAGGAGATGGGTGCGGATGGTGGTGGTGTCGGGCAGGTCGAGGAGTCTGCCGGGCTGATTGTCGGGCTGGTGGGGGTCGGTGTGGGTGAGGCGGGCGAGGTCGACCCACAGGGGTGCATTGAGGGCCGAGGCCAGCCGTCCGTCGGTGTCGCGGTCGAATGCTGCTTCCCAGTCGCCGGGGCGGTTGGTGGTCCGCTGCAGGTATGCACACGCCACGTCCGCGGCGATGGTGGTGAGTTCCAGTACCGCGGCGGCGGCCATCGTGGTGCCGGGCAGTCCGGTGAGGGTGTCGAGGTACTCGGTGGTGCGGCTGGTCAGCACGAGTGGTTGGTCGGGGTCGAATGTGTTGTTGATGGCTTGGACGGCGCGTGCTCGGCGCGGAGCGGGCATTTCGTCGAGGCCGTCGAGCAGCGGCAGTAGTTGGCTGGTGGTGATGGGGCTGCGGTGGCCGTACTCGGTCGCAAGTTGGGCGGTGATCCACTGTTCGAGGGTCTGCTCGTCCGGGTTCCAGGTGGGCAGGCGCAACAACACCGGCACCCGGTCTTCCGGGGTGCGGGCCCGAAGGAGGCGCAGGGCCTCGCGCAACAACAGGGTGGTCTTGCCCGCGCCTGGTTCACCGAGCAGGATGACCCGGCCGCGCAGCTGCTCGTCCGTCAGGACCTGGTGCAGAGCGTCGGGGCTACGCAGATCGAGGCAATCGTCAAGGTTCAGCGGCGTGGGGTCGCCGTCACTGCGAATGTTGCTCCAGTGGTCGGCGATCGGCGGGCCGATCGTGGTCCAGGCGACGGGCAGGGGATGCGGATTGGCCAGCCGGCGACGGTGCAGCTCTGGACGCCACACCTGCTCCACTGCGGTGGCGAGTCCGTCCAACCCCGACGAATCCGCCTGCCCGTCACGAGTGCCGGCAGGGCCATCGGCGGACCGCACCGCCCGGACCGTCAAGGCCAGCCCGAGGAGGCCGGACATGCCTCCGATGATGCTGAAGACCTTGTCGAGCCCCTCCAGCACGTCATTGTCGTGCAAGGATCGGGCCAGCAGGTAAAGCACCACACCCAGGATCAGAAGCCCTGCACCCCAGGCAATGCGCCGCCCTCGGCCCCCGACCCGATTGCCAGCCACCACCACACCCTACCTACCGTGACCGATGCGACACGCTGATGATCATTCGTCATCGGCAGTCGCGGGTGGTGTCGGGGTGGTCGCCTCACCGCCTGGCGGCTGGCTGGACGAGGTCCGGGCCGCCGGACAGCTGGTCAGAGTTGGACGACGTGACCCACCCGTGGCGGCGTGCGGCCTGCGAGGACGTCCAGCCAGGCGTGCCGCAGCGCCTCGGGACCGTTGCCGACCTGCACGTCGAGCCGATCGTTGAGCACCGGGACGAAGCGCTGCCAGGCATCGGTGAACCGTGCGTCCAGGCCGTCGCGCCCCCAGTCGCGGCTGCGTTTGCGCATCTGCACCGGGGCGAAGAAGACCTCCCCGGCCGCGTCGGCGTTGGGGGTCTGTTGGGTGAGCCCGACGGCGATGTCCCGGATCAGCCGGTCGCCGAGATGGCTGCGCAGGGCGGCCCGGGTGGCGGGTGAACCGGACAGGTCCAGGTAGACGGTGGTCACCGGGTCGAGGGTGTCGATGTCGTCGTAGCTGAGCACGGTGTCGTAGCAGCCGAGTGACCGGGTGAAGGCGACATTGCCCGGCGAGGTCAGGCCGATCAGGCGCGGTCCGCGACCGTGCAGTTCGAAGGCGGCAGCGTACGCCGTCTTGCTCGACGCCGAGGACAGCACCAGCGACTGCGCGCCGTAGTGGTCGTTGTCGATGATCTGGTCGGCGAGCATGAAGGAGGTGAAGAACAGCGGCCGGAACAGGATCAGCAGGTCTTCCTGCTCGGCCCGGTAGGCGGGGTCCCCGGTGGTCGACCGGTACGCGTTGTACGGCGAGGGCAGGTCGGCCCGGTGGCCGCTGGCGTCCCGGAACCCGGTGGCGTCCACCCGCTGCGGGCGTACCACCAGATGGCCGGCGGGCGGGAGGTAGCCGTAGACCCGTTGGCCCGGCTCGACCCCGGCCACGGTGGAGGCGGTCACCTCGGCGAAGCCCCACAACGGCGGCAGCCCCCACCGACGGTCCAGCCCTCGGGCCTCGGGTGGGAAGAACTCCCAGTAGCGCATCGCCTCGCCGAGCACCGCGTAGGTCACGTTGTTGGCGGTCAGCCCTACCCGGTCCACCCGCAGCAGCGCCTCCCCGTCGGCCAGCGCGGGCACGGAGTTGTCGACGAGAGTGGTGTCAGCGAGGTCGGCACGGGCCACGGCGAAGGTCCACGAGTCAGCCATGAGGTGACGCTAGGCAGACACCGGCCGTGAGACAAGTGCACTGGGAGTGCAAAATCCCACTCGATGGGGATCAGCTTCCGGTACGCCGCAGGAGTGCTGCGTGGTCATCGTGGGCGCGGCGTCTTCCATGGACATGGCGGCCAGGGGGCGAGGCAACAATTATGGCGTTCTGCGTCGGCGTGAGCTTTCCCCTGGGCCAGTTGGCGCGTGCCCTGACCACCGCCGGGACGCATGAGGATCCGGCCGCCCGGCAGCGGGCGGAGCAGCGGGTACGCCGCTGGCAGCAGGTCGTGGACGGGATGGCTGCAGGAACGCTGGACATCGGTCCGCGTACCCCGATGCGGGGCCTGCCGGTGTGGGTGACGCCGGAGCTGCTCCACGGCGGCTTCGCGACCGGAATGCCGGCCGCCGGCGGCGCGCTGCGCCCGGACGAGGCCGACCGGGCGCGGCGGTGGGGCCTGCCGGGACGAGTTGTCGACGTTGTGGTGCGAGACCGTCGTCGACGGCCGGGTCGGCGCGGTGACGCCGGAGGGTTGGCTGCCGCGAGCCGCCCAGCTGCTGGCCCGCTACCGGCACCTCGCCGCCGCGTATCCGCGCTGCCGCAAGCATCGCCACCGCAAGGGCAGCATCGGTGTGCTGCGCACCGCGCTGGAGCGACGGGTGGCCGGAGCAGAGCTGACTCCGCGCGAGCACGGCCTGCTCCAGAGCATGGTGGAGGCGATGCTGCGTAAGCGTGGCCGTCCGGGCGGCCCGGAGCACACGGCGCTGCGCGCGGAGCAGGCCCGGGAGGCGGCGCTGCCCGGCCACCATCAGCTCGCGCAGCTGGTGGCCGCCCGGCTGGCCGCCCTGCCGCACTGGATGCCCGGCCCGTCACCCCGGGGCGCATGACTCAGCGTCACCGCGTGATCGTGGTCCGTGGCCGTTGCCCCTGTTCGGTCGCATTTGCCTATGCCCGCCGACCGCCGCGCCAAGTTTCACCAGGTCAGCCCCTTGACCATCACCAGACCGCCCGCCTATGTTCAGTGATGTCTACAGACCAACGCGGACATCAGTGAACAAGCGATGGGAGCGGCGTGGCCACGGCTCAGGAACTCACCCCCGCAGCGATCAGGGCTCTCACCCGAGAGGTCTCGCCGGCTGAAGCCGAGGCTCTGCACGAGCAGATCTCGCAGCTGATGCGGCAGCGCATCGAGTCGGGTGAGTGGCCGGAGCACCTGAAGTTGCCGGCGGAGCCGGAGCTGGCGGGCGCGCTGAACGTCTCGCGGGGCACCGTCCGGCGGGCGATCCGGACCCTGATCGAGGCCGGCCTGCTCAAGCAGACCCGTGGCAAGGGCACCTTCGTACGGGGGCAGATGCTGGAGCAGGAGTTCGCCCAGGAGCTGATCTCCACGGCGCAGAGCCTGGACCGGGAGGGCGTGGAGTACCAGACCCAGGTGCTGTCCGCCCGGGTCATCCAGGCACCGAGCCACATCGCCGCCCACCTCGGTCTGCCCGCTGACGACCTCAGCGTGCTGGCCATCCGGCGTACCCGATCGGTCGCCGGTGAGGTGGTCTACCTGCTGGACAACTACCTGCCGACCGTCCTGTGCCCGGATCTGTCCCCGCAGGTCCTGCAGGACCGGTCGTTGTTCGGAGTGCTCGAACACGACTACGGCGTGACCGTCGACTCCGTACGGCGTACCTTCTCCGCAATTCTCCCCGGCGACGAGGTCAGTGACGCTATGACGCTGCGCCCGGGCGTGCCCGTCCTCTACCTCGAACAGATTTCCTACCAGTCCAACGGAGACGCCGTCGAGTACTCCGATGTCTGGGTACGCGGAGACCGCGTCCGGATCTCCTCCTGGATCAAACGGTAGGCATCCGCCCACCGCCCCCACTCTGCACCACATCCCCCACCCCCACGCGCCCCGACGGTGGTCCTCCACCGCCGTCGATGCGTGCTGCCAACAGGAGACATCATGCGAAACGAGGCTTCCTTCAGGTTGTCCCGCCGGGGTTTGCTGACCGGCGCCCTGGGCTTCACCGGCGCGCTGGCCCTCGGTGCCTGCGCCTCCCGCGAAGGCGACACAGGCACCCCTGGCGCCACGACAGGCGCCCAGACACTCGGCGCCTCCGGCATGGAATGGGACCGCTTCAAGGGCGAGACCCTCAACCTCCTGCTCTGCGAACACTGGTGGACCTCCGCGGTCAGCAAGCGGTTCTCCGAGTTCGAGGCCCTGACCGGGATGAAGATCAAGGCCAACACCCTGTCCGAGGACAGCTACTACCAGCAGGCCCTGGTGGCCCTCTCCTCCGGCGCCACCACGTACGACGCGCTGATGGTGGGCAACCTGCAGGCCGGGCAGTACATGAACGCCGGGTGGCTGGAGCCGCTGGACACCTACTTCGGCGGCGGTGGTCTGGTCAACGCCGACTGGTTCGACACCAACGACTTCTTCGCACCGGCCCGCAAGGCCAGCAGCCTCAACGGGGAGCTGATGGCCCTGCCGCTGTCCGCCGAGGCCGGGGTGGTCATCTACCGCAAGGACCTCGCGACCCAGGCCGGCATCAACGGATTCCCCACCCAGGAGAGCCTGGTCGACGCGAGCGCCAAACTCTCCGCCGCCATGGAGCGCCCCTTCGCCGGCCGAGGCCGCCGTGGTCTGGACATCGTCTGGACCTGGACGAACTTCTTCCTCACCCAGGGCGGGGAGTTCTACAACGGCAACACCCCGACGGTCGACAGCCCCGAGGCGGTCGCGGCCACCGAGCTGTACGTGCAGCAGCTGCTCACCAAGTACGGCCCCAAGGGTGCCTCCAACATGAGCTGGCTGGAGGCCACCGGCACGGTCAACGAGGGCCGGGCGGCCCTCTACACCGACGCCAGCGGCCTGCTGTCGGTCGTGCTCGACAAGAACAGCAGCAAGCACACCGACCAGATCGCGGTGTCCCGGTGGCCCGGCAGCGCCGCCGCCAAGGCCGCCCCGAACTACTGGTACTGGATGGCCGGCATCCCCAAGGCCTCCCGCAAGAAGGAGCAGGCCGCCCTCTTCTACGCCTGGGCGATGAGCAAGGAGACCGCCACCGCGGTCAGCTCCGAGTCGGGCAGCCCCTCGGCCCGCGAGTCCGTGTGGTCGAACGAGGACTTCCTCTCCTTCTACCCCGGCGACATGTCGACCGAGATCGTCGCCAACCTCCAGGCCGTGCAGCCGGACCGGGTCCCGTACGCCCGGCCCACCTTCCCGGCCGAGGCCGACGCCCTCTCCCTCGAACTGATCAAGGTGCTGGTGGACGGCAAGGACCCGAAGCGTGCCATGGCCGACGCGGCTGCCGCGATGGCCCGAGCGGGCCGATGAGTCGCCGTCCCGCCGGCCCTACCCGCCGGCGTCGCCCACGCCGAACGAGGTTGTGATGTCCCCAGACCGAACAGCTGTGCTGTCGCGGCAGGCCGCCGGCTCCCCGCCGGCGGCACCGCCGGGCACCCCCGGTGGTACGCCGAGACCGGACGACAGGCGCAGCAGAAGACTGTTCCTCATCGGCATGCTCGCCCCGATGACCGTGCTGCTGCTGGCGTTCACGGTCTACCCCTTCGTGTCGGTGCTGGTCAACTCGCTGCGGCACAACAACCTGACCCGCCCCGACGAGCAGGGCTTCGCCGGGCTGACCAACTTCACCAACACCCTCCAGGAACCGGGCCTGCTCCGGGCACTGCTGCTCACCGTCGGCATGGTCCTGGTCGCCGTGGTAGCCGAGTTCCTCCTGGGTACCCTCGCGGCCTCGCTGCTGTGGCGACCCCTGCGCGGCAGCCGCCTCTACCTGGCCCTGCTGGTGTTGCCGTTCGGCGCCACCCCGGTCGCGGCGTACCTGTCCTGGCGGCTGATGCTCAACCCGGACGGCGGACAGATCAACGCCACCCTGGCAGCCGTCGGGCTACCCACCCCGGGCTGGACCTCGGAACCCATGCTGGCCGTGCTCGCCCTCGTGGTGGTCGACATCTGGCAGTGGGCGCCGTTCATCACCCTGGTCATGCTCGCCGGCCTGAAATCCCTGCCGGACGAGACCTTCGAAGCCGCCGCCCTCGACGGCGCCAGCGCCCTGCAACGGCTGGTCCGCATCGCGCTGCCGATGCTCAAACCACTGGTGGCCTTCGTCGTCACGATCCGGGCGATCGACGCGGTCCGCACCTTCGACTCCATCTGGATCATCACCGGGGGAGGGCCGGGAGCGGCGACGGAGACCCTTGTCGTACGCATCTACCGGACCGCCTTCAACGACCTGCACATCGGTGAGGCCTCCGCGCTGGGCCTGCTGCTGCTCGTCGTCCTGTTCATCGTCGGGAAACGGTTCGCCGCACCCGCGCTGCAACGGTTGGAGCACTAGTGCACGAGTCACGAAAAGGCCGGGTGCTGCGGACCGCGGCGATCTGGGCCCTCATCCTCTGGTCGATCCTGCCGTTCGCCTTCATGATCCGGGTCGGCTTCGCCGCCCCCAGCGACATCCACGGGGGTGCGCCGGACTGGCTGGCCCCGCTGTACGTGTTCAACTTCGCCGACCTGTTCGGCGACGCCGAGTTCATGGGGGCGATCGGGCGGTCGGTGCTCGTCGCGGTGGTGTCCTCCGCGATCGCCATCGCCGCCGCCACCCCGGCCGCCTACGCCTGCGCCCGCATGCAGTTCAAGGGCCGGTCCGACTTCGAGTTCTGGGTGCTGTCCACCCGGATGCTCCCGGCGGTCGTCGTGGTCATCCCGTACTTCGTGCTGTTCCGCGAACTCGGCGGCATCGACACCGTATGGGCGCTGACCGTCATGCACACCGTGGTCAACCTGGCGGTGACCTTCTTCCTGCTGCGCAGCTTCTTCGCGGACCTGCCGGCCGCGGTCTTCGAGGCCGCCGACCTGGACGGCTGCTCCGAGACCAGGAAGTTCCTGAGCGTGGCCTGGCCGATGGTCCGCAACGGGGTGGCCGCCGCGGCCGTACTGAACTTCATCTTCTCCTGGAACGAGTTCGTCTTCGCCCTGACCCTGGCCAGCGGCGAGGCGAAGACCGTCTCGGTGGCGATGCTGGGGTTCATGCAGTTCCAGTCGGTGGCCGTCGGCCCGATGATGGCCGCCGGAACCCTGGCCGTGCTCCCGGTCGCCGTCGTGCTGTTCCTAGCCCAGAAGCAGCTGGTAACCGGCATGAGCTTCGGGGCGGTGAAGGGATGACCGACCTGGTGTGCGTCGTGGACGCCGGCACCACCGGCATCCGCTGCGCCCTGGTCGACGATCAGGGCGAGGTGCACGCGCAGCGCAGCCACGAACTGGTCATCGACCACCCCCAGCCGGGCCACGCCGAGCAGTCCCTGCCGGCGATGTGGGAGGTGACCGTACGGCTGCTCCGGGACATCCAGGCCCTCGCCGCACAGGCCGGGCATCGCATCGTCGCGCTCACCCTGGCCACCCAGCGGGCCTCCGTCGCCGGCCTAGACCGGGACCTGCGACCGGTCACCCCGCTGGTGCTCTGGATGGACCAGCGCGGCGCGAGCGAACTGGAGGCCATGGGCCGGTCGGTGGACGCGCAGACCTACAGCCGGATCTCCGGCATGCCGCTGAGCACCATGCCGGCCCTGGCCACCCTGGCCTGGCTGCGTCACCACACCCCGCAGGCGTACGCGGACTGCGCGTACTTCGTCGGGGTCCAGGAGTGGCTGCTGCACCGGCTGGCCGGCGGCCCACCGCAGGTCGACCGCAGCTGCGCGTCCTGGTTCGGACTGCTCGACCTGAGCGACGGACGCTGGAGCACCGACCTGCTGGACGCCTTCGACCTCGACGCGGACCGGCTGCCCGCGCTGCGCGCCGCCACCGACGTCGCCGGTCGACTTCTCGACGAGGTGGCCGACACCACCGGCCTGCCCCGCCGGCTGCCCGTGCACGTCGGCGGCGGCGACCAGCAGTGCTCGGCGGCCGGAGGCGGTGGGGTGCGGGCCGGTGCCGCCACGGTCAACCTGGGCACCTCGGCGACGATGGTCTTCCCGGCCGCCGTCGGCGACGCCCCCGAGGTCGCGGGTTTCGTCCGCGCCGCGCACGTCGTCGAGGACCACGTGTCCGTCGAGGGCACCATCCCCGCCTGCGGATCGGTGCTCCGCTGGCTGCGAACCCTGCTGCGCTACGGCGACGACGAGGCGGCGTACGAACGCATGTCCGCCGACGCCGACGCGGTTGAACCCGGCGCGCGGGGCCTGCTGTTCGCACCGACCATGGCGGGGGTCGGTACCCCGCACTGGACGGCGGCGAGCGGCCGGATGAGCGGCCTGGACTTCGCCCACGGACCGGGCGCCGTCGTCCGGGCCGCCATGGAGGGCATCGCCCTCCAGGTCCGGGACGTGCTGCACCACCTGCCACCGGCCCTGGCCGGGTCGACCTTGACCGCGATCGGCGGCGGTGCCCGATCGGCCGTGTTCTGCCAGATCCTGGCCGACGTCACCGGCCGGGCCGTCGAGGTGCCGGCGGGTGATCCGCAGGCGGCCCCGCTGCGCGGCGCGGCCATGTCGGCCTGGGTGGGACTAGGCCGGTACGACAACCTCCCGCAGGCCGCCGGCCCACTGCTAGCCGCTGGTCGACGCCACCGGCCCGACCCCACCACCGCCCCTGTCTACGACGCGCTGTACGGCCGGTACCTCGACCTGTCGGGCCTGGCAGCGGCGTGACGAGCACAAGCAAGGAGAACACGAGAATGGAAGCCCACCCTGCCGACGAACAGTCGATGCGGGCGTTGCTGCTGACCGGTGACCGCCAATCGGTCGTACGCCAGGTGCCGCGCCCGGTGCCGGCCGATGACGAGGTGCTGGTCCGGGTGACCGTGTCCGCGGTGTGCGGCAGCGACCTGCCGCACTACCGCAAGTCGGCGCAGGACCTAGGCCACCGGCTGCACACCGTCCCCGGCCACGAGGCGGTGGGAGTGATCGCCCGGGCCGCCGCCAGTGGCGACGGACCGGCCGAAGGCGCCCGGGTCATCGTCTACCAGCACTCGGGCTGCGGCGACTGCACCTTCTGCCGCAGCGGTGAGCCGATGTTCTGCGCCGACCGGCGCACCCTGGGCAACCACCGCAGCGGAGCGGACGCGGAATACCTCACCGCACCGGCCACCGGAGTCCTGCCCGTACCCGAGGATGTCAGCGACGCCATGGCGGCCCTGATCGCCTGCAACTTCGGCACCGCCTACTCGGCCTTCCGCAAGTCCGGGGTAGCGGTGGGTGACCGGGTGGCCGTGTTCGGCCTCGGGCCGGTGGGCTGCTGCGTGGTGGCCCTGGCGGCGGCCGCCGGAGCAGAGGTCTTCGCCGTCGACCCGATCGAGGGGCGGCGGGACCTGGCCAAGACCCTCGGGGCCGCCACCCTCATCGACCCGATCGGGCAGGACCCGGTAGCCGCCGTCGCGGCCGTGACCGAGGGGCGTGGACCCGAGGTCGCCTTCGAATGCTCCGCCAACCCGGCCGCACAGACCCAGGTGATGAAGCTGGCCCGGCCGCACGGCACGGTCGTGCTGCTCGGCGCCAACAACAGCATGGAGATCGACCCCGGGGTCGACGTGATCCGCAAGGAACTGCGGGTCATCGGCAGTTGGGTCTTCACCCAGCCCGAGTTCCCGGCGGTCCTGCGAGCCGCCCGCAGCCTCCCCGCCCTCCAGCACCTGATCACCGATCCCTTCCCCGCCCAGCGGGCCCCCGAAGCGCTGGCCGCGGCGGACGCCGGGCACATCGGCAAGGTGCTCATCGACTGGTCCTGACCCGACCAGGCGTACCTGCCGCTCCGGCCATCCCTCTTCCACCCTCCCGGTTCGACCCCATCCGTGCGGTTTGTCGGCGTACCCGCCCACCGCAGGGTGCCGCACGTCCGCAGAAGGAGACCCCGCAATGACTTCCGCCCCCACAAACCTGCCGGCCGACCTGACTCCCGCCACCCTGGCGCCGTACATCCAGCACACCCTGATCGAGGTGGGCACCACCCGGGACCGCATGATCGAGCACGCCGAAGAGGCCCTGAAGTACGGCTTCAACGCCGCGATGGTGCCCGGCTCCTGGGTGCCGGTGGTCGCCGAGGTGCTGCGCGGCAGCGCCGTCCAGGTCGCCTCCGCGCTCGACTTCCCGACCGTCGGGGTCACCACCAGCGCCGGCAAGGCATTCGAGGCGGAGAGCCTGGTGCGCGCCGGTGCCCAGCAGATCGACATCGGAGTCCAGATCGGCTGGCTGAAGAGCGGCATGTACGACGAGTTCCGTGAGGACATCGCCGGTGTGGTCCGGGCCTCCGGGGTCCCGATCAAGGTGATGCTGGAACTGCCGCTGCTGACCGAGGCGGAGCGGGAGACCGCGATCGAACTGTCCATCGAGGCCGGTGCCGCGTACCTGAAGAACGCCAGCAGCGGGGCGATCGAGGTCGCCAACCCGACCAGCATCGGCTACCTGGTGGACCGTGCCGCCGGCCGGACCAAGGTCAAGGCGTCCGGCAGCATCAAGTCCTACCCGCAGGCCGTCGGACTCCTGCGTGCCGGCGCCGAACTGCTCGGCACCAGCGCCGGAATCGCGATCGTGACCGACTCGGCCAACGAGGAGACGATCAGCTACTGATCGGAGGACCACACCCAGGGCGTCGGTTGCCGGGCATCGTCGGATCTCCCGACGCCAACGGCGACCGACGCCCTGGGAATCTCCGTGGGATTCACACTCCCGGCGTAAGGCATAGGATCTGGCGTCGGGGCTGTGGTGATCGAGCCGAGACAATGCCCCCAGATGACAGGGGAGGGACGTGTCTCGATCGCCTCGTCTCGGTCTGCTCCGCGAGCCCGACTTCCGCCGCTTCTTCGGCGCGACCGTGGCCGGGCAACTCGCCGACCGGTTCGTGTATCTCGCCCTGCCGCTGGTGGCGATCCTCTGGCTCGACGCGAACGAGTTCGAGGTCGGGGTCCTGACCGCGATGACGACGGCAGGATCGCTGCTGATCGGGCTGCCGGCCGGGGCCTGGATCGACCGCTGGCGCAAGCGCCCGGTCATGGTCAACACGGATCTGGTGCGAGCGGCGCTGCTGCTGCTCGTACCGCTGGCCTGGTGGACGGACACCCTGACCATCTGGCTGCTGTTCGCGGTCGCGCTCGCCCACGGCCTGCTGACCGTGCTGTTCGAAGTCGGCTACACCAGCTACCTGCCGGCGCTGGTCGGCCGTGAGCACCTCGTCGAGGGCAACGCGAAGATCGCCGCAGCCCGTTCCGCCGTGAGCATCAGCGGCCCCGGCCTGGCCGGGCCGCTGGTCGCCGGACTGGGCGCACCGCTGACCTTGGTCGCGAGTTCCGCCGGAATGCTGCTGTCCGCGCTGGGACTGCTGCGCATCCGTACGCCGGAGCCGAAGCCACCGGCCGCCGCCGACCGGCACCTGGCGCGTGAGATCGCGGAAGGGCTGCGGTTCGTGCTCGGTCATCCGCTGCTGCGACCGACGCTGTTCACCGACGGCATCTTCAGCCTCTTCCTCGTCACCTACCAGACGATGCTGCTGGTGTTCCTGTCCCGGCACCTGGGTCTGGGGTCCTTCGGCATCGGGCTGGTGCTGTCCGTGATGGCCTGCGGCGGGTTCGCCGGGGCACTGCTGGCCCGCCGGGTGGTCGTCCGGATCGGTCCCGGCCCGGCCGTCTGGCTGGCCCCGCTGTGTACGGCACCGGCCGCCGCCCTGCTGCCGGCGGCCCGGCCCGGCTGGCCGCTCTGGCTAGCCGTGGCCGGGCTGGCCCTGCTCTCCCTGGGCGGCGTGATCCGACTGATCGCGCAGGTGGGTTTGCAGCAACACGTCACGCCGGACCGGCTGCTCGGCCGGATGAGCGCCACCGTCCGCTTCGTCCAGTGGGGCAGCATGCCGATCGCGGGCCTGCTCGGTGGCCTGCTAGGTGGTCTGCTCGGCGCACCGGCAGTGCTCTGGATCGGGGCGGCCGGGATGACCGCCGCCTTCCTGCCCGCACTGCTGTCGCCGCTGCGGGCGACGCGCGAGTTGCCGGTGACGGACGAAGGGCGCACTCCGGTTCCGGAGCGTGGCTGACGCTGCCGGGTACGTGGGGCGTACCCGGGTCAGCCGCTGACCGGCACGGCCTCGGCCTCGGCGTTGTACGGGGTCCAGGGGGGTTCGCGCAGGGCGGGGCAGTGTTCCGGGGTCGGATGGTTGGCGATGTGGATCATGTGGTCTAGGGCGTCGCGGGCGGCGGTCAGGGCGGCGATGGCGGCCGTGATGCGTTGGCGTTCGGTGGCCATCAGCTCGAAGACCTCGGGAGAACCCTGCCCGGTGTCGACGTAGGGCATCAGTTGCAGGATGGTCCGGCTGGGCAGACCGGCGGTGAAGAACTGCTGGATCAGCCGGACCCGTTCCACCGCCGACTCGGGGTAGACGCGCTGGCCACTGAGGGTGCGTTCCGAGGTCAGCAGGCCCTGCTCCTCGTAGTACCGCAGGGCCCGGGTGCTGACCCCCGCCTGTCGCGCCAGGTCGCCGATGCGCATCCGGGTCTCCTTTCGACTTGCCCTTGACGTCAACGTCAACTCCTACGGTAGTCGACGCAGGGCCGGACCCGGCCCCGCGAAACCGGAGCAGACCCATGCAGGGAGCAATGATCCCGATGAACATCGCCGACCAGATCGCCCTAGTCACCGGCGCCAACCGGGGCATCGGCCGCCAGTTCGTACTCGAACTGCTGGCGCGTGGGGCGCGCAAGGTGTACGCCACCGCCCGTCGCCCGGAGACCCTGAGCTTCGACGACCCCCGGGTGGTGCCGCTGCGACTCGACCTGCTCGACCACGACACCATCCGCGCGGCCGCGGCCACCGCGACCGATGTCACTGTCCTGGTCAACAACGCCGGCATCGCCACCGGCGCCCAGCTGGTCACCGGCGACCTGACCGAGGTACGCCGGGAAATGGACACCCACTTCTGGGGCACCCTTGAGATGATCCGGCAGTTCACCCCGGTGCTCGCCGCAGGCGGCGGAGGCGCGATCGTGAACGTGCTGTCCGCGCTGTCCTGGTTCGCCGCCCCGGGCACCGGCTCCTACTCGGCAGCCAAGGCCGCCGAGTGGAACATGACCAACGCGGTACGCCTGGAACTGGCCCCGCAGGGCACCCTGGTCCAGGGGGTCCTGCTCGGTGCCGCCGACACGACCATGTCGGCCGGTTACGACGGACCCAAGATCGAGGCCCGGGAGGTCCCCCGACTGTCCCTGGACGGCCTGGAAGCCGGTTCGATCGAGGTGATCGTCGACGACTGGACCGCGATGGTGAAGTCCTCCCTGTCGGGAGACCCCGCCCCCTTCTACACCCAGATCACCGAACTCCTCGGCGTCAACTGACCGCCGCTGCCGTCCTACCCGGTGGGCCCGGCGGTGTCACCCGCCGGGCCCACCGGGCGGGTCAGGGACTCCAGACCACGTGCGGGTTCACCTGCCCGGTCCAGTTGAAGACGGCCATGTTGTCCCAGCCGTTGCCGGTGCCGTTGATGTCCGCCGGATCCCAGCCGTTGCCCCGGATCGCGTACCAGGTGGGTTCCCAGTAGAAGACCCCGACCCCACCGGCGTTGCGTACGGTGTTCTGCACCCAACTGAACTGTTGCGCCTGCCCGGCCCAGGTGGCCGGGATGTTGTCACACAGCACCGTGCCGGGGATCGCGTTGCCCTGATGGTCGGCGTTGGCGCTGGTGAACTGGTACGCGGTCTCGGCGAGCACGACCGGCTTGCCGTAGCGGGATCGCAGGTCGGCGACCACGTTGTACAGGTTCGCCAGGGAACCGTGCCACATGCAGTAGTAGGACAGGGCGGTGACATCCCAGATCACCCCCTGGGCGCGGATGCCGTCGTAGAACCAGCGGGCATTGGCCATGCTGTCCGCGTTCGCGGTGTGGATCCACACCTGGGTACCGCTGTTGCAGTCCTTCGTGGCCCGGTAGCCCTGCTTGAGCAGGCTCGCCAGCGGGGCGAAGTTGTTGTTGACCACCCGCCCGGCCGGCCACAACATGCCCACGTTGATCTCGTTGCCGATCTGCACCGCGTCCGGGGTGGTGCCCTGCGCCTTCAGGGCGGTACACACCTCGTGGGTGTAGCTGTAGACGTCGTTCTGCAACTGGCTCAACGAGTGGTGGGCCCAGGCCGCGGGCGGATACTGCTTGCCCGGGTCGGCCCAGGTGTCCGAGTAGTGGAAGTCGATCAGCAGCTTGAAGCCCTTGGCCTTGATCGTCCTGGCCTGCTGAAGCACCTTGGCCTTGTTGTTGTAGCCGCTGACCGGGTTGTTCCAGATCCGCAGCCGCAGGTAGTTGACCCCCTTGGCGGCGAGGATGTCGTAGGGGTCGGCCTGCGCGCCCGAGGCGTCGTAGTAGCGGGCCCCGAGATCCAGACTGCGTTGCAGGGAGGAGACGTCCGCGCCGCGCATGGTGAGGGTGTTGGCCGCCTGCGCGGGGGCGGTCAGGGCCAGCGGGGCCGCGAGGACGACCACCGCCAGGACGGCCCGGAGGGACGGTTTCATGGCGCTCCTTCACATGGAGGATGCGATGCCCGCCCGGCGGTTCCACCGGACGGTTCTGGGACCAGGTGAGGTGGTGGTGGGTGGCCGACTACGGTGGCGGCCCAGGCCCAGGCAGCCGGTCCCGGCGTACGCCCCGCGTCAGCCGGACTCGCCGCTGCCCGCACCATTGTCCCCGGTATGGCCGAACAGGATGTCGGCGATTTCCGGGACCGCCCGCTCCAGTTCCGCTCGGCGTCCGTCCGCGCTCAGAACAGTGGCCAAGTATTGAAGGTCCCTAGGATTGGCTCCCCTACTATCGACCAATGCACGCGACGCTGAGACAAGCACGTCGTGGTCGATGCTTCCTGCGTGCTTTGCGATCAGGTCTGAGGCCAGTGAGGCTCCGTACCAGTCATCGACGGCCGTGGACTCTGTCAAGCACTGAATCGCGGAGACGGCCGCGCGTGCGGTCATCAACCCCTCGTCGATTAGCTGATGAACCAGCTCGCACACCCTGGCCGGTGGCAGTCGGCGCGCCTCGCCGCGCATGGTGCTCAGCACCATCTCTGTGGCGTCCCCGACGGCCCGAGTTTTTCGATCGTCGATCCGGGACAGGTCTGCCACGGCGTCGCAGGCGTCGTCGATAGCGGCGATCAGTTCTTGCGAGGGAGCATGCAACGAGACCGCCAGCCACATCCGAATGAGGGTGTGCGCGACCGACAGATGGCGGCCTGAGGGCCGCTCCCCGAACTCGGTAAACGCCGCAGGTATCCGATGGATCAGTGGCTCCAAGGCGTGCAGCAGAACATCACCGCTCACGTGGTTGCTCAGGTGCATGGACCGCAGCGCGGGCGTGAGCTCGAAGGCGGCCCGGAAAGACCACTCCCGGCCCGCGTTAGGATTCAGCCCGTTGATCCAGTAGACATCGGTCGCCTCCGGGAACTCCGCCGTCCGCTCACGAGTGTGCTCGACGACGATGTCGCGGCGATCCTCCTGCCAGGTGCGGGTGATCCTGAGAGCCTGCATGGTTTCCAGCCATATGCCCCCGGGAACGGCGGCCTGCCACTGCAAGGCCGAGTTGCGTAGCCAGCTCGCCGGGTCTTTGGTGCGGGTGAACAGCTCCGAGGCTCGCACCGCATCACCGCAGGCCAGGGTCAGCAGGAACAGGTTGAACGAGTAGGTGGCCAGCCAGTGGTCGATGCGCTTGTCGACCGGGCGGTAGCGGCTCTCGACATACTGCGGCCGGGTCATGGCCGCTGAGGCCCGGCCCGCCAACCAGGCGCGGATGCGGTCGCGGTCGGGGGAGCCGAGCAGGCCGGCGATGAACGGCAGTACGGTGGCGCGGGCAGTCAGGGGGGTGAAACCGAGCAGGGATCCCAGCAGGTCGTCGTCGTGCGAGGGGCCCAGGCGCAGGGCCAGGGTGCTCGCCGCCTCCCGCGCCTCGGTGTCCCGGACGGCCTGCACGACCAGCCGGGCCACGAGATACTCGCCGAAGGTGGCGTGCAGGAACTCGTACGTCTGCCGGGTCTGCTCCTCCTGGACGGCCTGGGCGCGCTGGATGAAGAAGAAGCGCCCGATCATCTCCTGACCGACCGTGACCGGGCGGTGGAAGGTCTCGGTGCGGCCTGGGTGTGAGGGGGAGATTCCGAGGCCGGTCAGGTCCTCGTCGAGTTCACTCTCGGTGGCCCACAGCCGCAGGCGGTGGAACATGGCGAAGGCCACCACCGACAGGCGCAGCAACTCCTGCTCCACCAGCCCCGGCAGGGCCGAGTCGGGCTGTCCCGCGTGTACCCGGCGCACCTCACGCTCGGCGAAGGAGGTCAGCAACCGTTCGTAGAGTTGGCCGTCGTCGAGGGCGGCGGCATCGTCGCGCAGCGCGTTGCCGGTGGCGTCGTAGAGGGCGAGCATGAGCAGCAGCAGCGGCTGTTCGGCCAGGTGGCGGAAGCGGAGCACCACCTGCGGCGGCAACGGTTCGGCGGGTCGCGCGGTGTCGTTCCAGACCTCCAGCCAGCGTCTGATCTGCGCCTCGTCGAAGGGCTCCAGGCGTACGGCCAGTGCGCCCACGGGCAGACGGGCCCGGCCCGCCACCGCGATGCGGGTGGTGACCATGACCGCCACCGGGCGGCCCAACGCTGCTTCCCGCTGCTGGAACTTCGCGACCCGATGCAGGTAGTCGGACTGGTGGAGGCCGGTGGCCTGGAGGAGTTCGTCGAAGCCGTCGAGCAGAATGACCGGCAGGGCACCGGCGGCGTCACGGGAAAGCTCCGCCCAGGAGACCGTCTCGCCGATCGCCCGGCGCAGAGCCTGTTCAACCTGGTCCTGGATCTCGGCCTCGGCGGACACCTCGCGTAGCGGCACCCGGCAGACGAAGAAGTCGCCTGCGGGCAGCCGGGCGGCGAGGATGCGGGTCAGTGAGGTCTTCCCGGCGCCCGGTTGACCCAGCAGCAGCATCGGTGCCTCGGTGGCCTGCGTGGTGGTCAGATGGGCGGCGAGGAATCCGGCGAAGTCGTCGCGGTCCTCGACGCCGGCCCACCACTGTTCGTCCGCAGGACGGGCCCCCGAGTCGGCCGTCCGAACCCGAAAGCGCGGATCAACGTACGCCGCCCCGAGGGTCGGCACGGGCAGTTCCCCGGCGTCACCGCCGAGAATCGGACGGTCCAACTCGGCACGATAGGCGCGGGACAGGGCGGCCCGGTGCAGGCCCGGAGCCCGTCCGGTGCCGACCCGCAGCAGCAACGCCTCCAGACGTTCCAGGCCCCGGGCGGTAGCCCGCGCCTCAAGCCGATCGGCCCAGAGGGCGAACTCGGGAATCTCCTCGGCGAGACTCCTGTGGATCTCGTCGTAGCGGTCCACCGCCGCAGCGGGCAGCCGCTGGTCGAGCAGATCCACCGCCGCTCGGCGCGTACGCTCGTCGGCGGCGTCCCAGGCGGCCAGCCCGGTGAGGTGACGACTCATCCGCGCAGCCTGCGCGACAAACCAGTCCTCTAGGGCGGTCAGCAGACCCCGGTACGAAAGATCAGGCGCCGGCAACGGGAGAGGGGTACGCAGGACATTGTCGACCAGGGTGCCCTCGCCCTGACCGGCGGCGAAGTCTAGCTGGTGCTCCCGGGTGAACTCCGGCCTGCCAACACCCGCCGTGGTCAGGCATTTGTCGAGCTCCTCGAAGAAAGCGGTGATCACCAGAACGGTGTGGGCGGCCTGAAGCAACTCGCTGCGCTCGTGGCGTCCCAACCCGCGTACCGATTCACTGATCAGGCTGAAAAGCCGGCTCACCTCGGGTTTGATATCGAAGAAGCTGCTGGCGAGGTCGCTGCCCCCAGCGGTGGCGACGGCGAGCGCACCGCCGAGCAGGTTGTCGACGGCCTTCGCCATCGGGCCGGAGCCACCCAGAATCTTCACGGCGTCGGCATAGGACAGGCGATGCGGCATCACCACATGGTGACGCATCAATCAAGCGTCGCTCGCCGCCCGGGTACTACGGTGCTTCGTTTCTCCGGACCTGGGGCAGGATGGTGCGGCTGCGTCCGGGGCGGGGGTACGCCTCGGCGGCGGCGGCCAGTCGGGCGGCGTGTTCGCGTTGCTTCTGCCAGTGGCCGTAGAGCGCGCCGCGTTGGGAGAGGCGGTCGACCTGGCGGATGGTGTCGGGGTCCACATCGCCGGGTGGGGCGTCCCGCCAGGGAGTGCCGGGCAGGGGCATGAAGGTGTGGGCGTGGATGCGGGCCCCGACCTCGGCGAGTTCGCCGGCCAGGCGCAGCGAGTCGGCGACGTCCTGTTCGCTCTCGCCGGGCATCCCGAAGATCATGTCGACGTTGATCCGGAAGCCTTCCTCGATGCCGAGACGGGCCGCCCGTACGACCTCCTCGACCCCGTGGCCGCGTTTCGCGGCGTCGAGCACCCGGTCGGAGCCGGACTGGGCGCCGACGATGATGTTGTTGTTGGCGCAGTACTTCTTGACCAGCCGCAGGGCGGCCCGGCTGACATGCTCGGGTCGGATCTCGCTGGGGAAGGAGCCGAAGAAGACCCGACCGTTGGGCCCGATGCCCTCCTTGCAGGTGGCCAGCAGTTCCTCGACCGCGTCGAGGTTCGGTTCCTCGTCCTGACTGCCATAGCTCAACGCGGTCGGGGTGATGAACCGGACGTCGCGCAGCCCACGGGCCCGCATCTGGTCGACATGCCACCGCACGTTCGACACGCTGCGGTGCCGGAACTTGGCGGAGAACATGAAGGGGGTCTGGCAGAAGCGGCAGGAGAAGACACAGCCCCGGGTGATCTCCAGGGCGTTGAAGCGGTCCCACAGCAGCGAGAAACCCCGGAAGTCGTCGAGGGGTCGTCGTTGCGGTCGTCCGGTGCGTACCACCGCGCCGGTGGGGTCGCGGTACACCAGCCCGGTGATGCCGGTCGGGTCTCCGACGGCGTCCACCAGGTGCAGCAGGGTGGTCTCACCCTCGCCGACCGCCGCCATGTCCCACCCGGCGTCCAGGGTCTGCACCGGCTCTGCGGTGGCGTGCACCCCGCCAGCCAGGTGGGTGACGTTCGGGGCGTCGGCCATGGCCCGGATCTCGGCCAGTTCCTGGGCCAGGGCGTGGGCGTCGGGGGAGTAGAACGACCACAGCACCAGCACCCGGGTGGCGGTGGCGGCGGCGTCCCGGATGTGCGCGGCGGTGGTCGCCGGGGTGTCGCCGAACCGCACCTCGTACCGGGTCGAGGTCTGGTGGGTCTCCAACGCCCCGAGCAGGACATGGAAGCCGTACGTCACCGCCTTGCGGTAGCGCAGCACCAGCACCAGTTCGGCAGCCTCCATGGCGGCGATTGTGTCAGGGGCCCCCGCCGTCGACGGGCACCGGGCCGGACGCGCGGCCCGGTGCCCGTCGGTGCAGGTCAGTACCGCAGGTTGCGCAGGTAGCGGTAGCCGACCTCGGCGGTCTGCTGGGGCGTCACGTCGGGGGTGTCGTTCTCCACGATGTACTCCTGCACCTGGTGGCCCCGGAAGATCCGGGCGAAGTCGATCATCCCGGTGCCCAGGTCGGCCATGTCCCCGTCAGCAGCGTGCCGGTCCTTGACGTGGTACTGGAGGACCTGCTGCGGCGCGCGACGGATCACCTCCAGGGTGAAGCCCTCCGGGTCGGCCGCCCCGGCCCCGGACTCGATGCCACCGGTGACCGCCCAGTAGATGTCGATCTCCAGGTGGACCAGCTTCGGGTCGAGCTCCGCGGTCAGGATGTCCCAGGGGGTACGCCCACCACCGAGGTCGATGGTGAACTCGTGGGCGTGGTTGTGGTACCCGTACCGCAGACCGGCCTTGCGCGCCGCCGCGGCCTCCACATTCATCTGCTCCGCCCAGCGCTTCCAGTCGTCGGCGCTCTCGGAGTAGAGGTACGGCACCACCAGGTACTTCTGGCCCAGGGTGACCGCGTCCTGAATCTTCTGCCGCAGCGCGGCGGGGTCGGCGCTGATTCCGTCGTGGCTGGAACTGGCCTTGATGCCGATGCCGTCGAGGAACCGGCGTAGCTGACCGGCGCTGCGACCGAAGTAGCCCAGGGCCAGCTCCACCCGGGGGTAGCCGATGCGGGCCAGGTGCCGGAGGGTGGCGTCGTAGCCCGGTGCGCCGTTCAGCGCGTCACGCACCGTCCACAGTTGAATGCTGATCAGACCCGGCGGCACCGGACGCCGCTCCGGGTGCCCCGGCCCGTGCCCGTGACTGGGCCCGTGTCCATGCCCGTGACCGTGACCATGCCCGTGTCCGGGGCCGGCGGTCGCGGCGGTCGCACCGGAGGCGGCCAGCCCCACACCGGCGGCGACCGCCAATGAACCGCGCAACAGACCCCGCCGGTTCATGCCGGATCGTCGCAGCGCGGCATCGCCGTCGTACCCGTAACACATGTGGCACTCCCTTCGTGGTGCGTGGACCTGGCCGAGGTCGGTCCGGGTCGGCCGGCACCTTGATCGGTGTACGGCCCGACACCCGGGACGACCTGGGTGGTGGTGGTCGGCCAGGGTGGAACTTTTCGGATCGACAATATGCGATGTCAGGGATTCGGCGGGGGAGTGTGGCGGGGCAGGCGGGGCCCGGGCCCGCACTAATTGACAGGCACCTATCAATTCGGTGTTCCGGCGGCGATCCTGTCCCTACCGGTCTCGTCGCTCGAAGGGAGCACGCATGATCAAGGTTCGCGGGGGATGCCGGCGTCTCGCAGTCACGGTGGGAGCCGCGCTGATCCTCACGCTCGCGCCGATCGCCACCGGGCCGGCGTACGCCGACGCCCAGGTCGGGACGTACACCATCGGCAAGAACTTGACCCTCTACAGGTCGACCTGGGGCGCGCCGGTGGCGGTGCACCGCGACCCGGCCGCGCTGCCCGGAGCCGCTATTGCCCTGCTCGGGTCCGGATCCACCGTTCCTCGGGTGTTCGCGATCAACGCGAGCGGCGCTCTCGTCATGTGGAGCACTTCGACCGGCGCGGGCGGGCAGACGAGCGTGGAAGGACCCGGCGGCCAGGCCCTGCCGGGGACGTCGGTCACCGCGGCCGGAACGGAGGTCTTCTTCGTCGGCCGCTACGGGGCGATCTACAACAAGTCATACCGAGCCGGTACGCGGGTCGGCCCCCGACAGATCACCGCGGTCGGTGTCGCCGCACCCGGTGCGGTTGTCGCCGCGATCCCGGGAAGCACCGTCGGGGTGGCCTTCGTCGGCATCGACGGGGCGGTGCGGGTGGTCCGGCAGAACAGTGCCGGCACCTGGATGACCTCCCTGGCCAGTCCACCGAACTTCGCCGTACCCGGTGGCGGGCTCGCCGTGATCGGCAACGCGGCCGGGATGGTCACCGACACCGACGGGCGGATCTGGCAGGTCAGGCTGACCGGTGGTCCGGTACCCGACCCATGGCAACCGGTGGCAGTCGCCGGTGTCGGGGCCGCACCCCCCGGGGCCCACCTCGCCACGGGCCTGTTCTCCGGTTCCCTGGCCGTCGTCATGTTCGCCGGTGAGGACGGCGCCATCCGGGCCACCTCCAATGTCAACGGAACCTGGCACGAACCGACCCCGGTCACCAACGCCGGAGTCGCCATACCCGGAAGGCCGATCGCGCTCACCGTGCACGGTGATCATCTGCACGGTGACTGGTGCGGCAACAGCCTGGCCTGGCAGGTCCGCATCCCGAGGCCGGTTCCCTGGCCCGGCCCGCACCCCGAGCCGTGGAACGCCACCACCTACTCCTTCCAGGCCCCCAACATCCAGCCCGGCGGCTACCTGGCCAGCCTGCTGCTTTGAGAGCGGCAACTTCGGCCGCCGCCCGATCGGACGGCGGCCGAAGCAGTTGCGGATGACCACCGGTGCGGCCCGTCAGCGCTGGGCGGCTCGCAGGTGGCGGATCAGGACCTCCACCGGGATGCCCAGCACCCCGGCCAGCAGGACCATCGGCTCCGGGTGGCCCCGCGCGTTCAGGTCCTCGTAGGTCGCCAGCAGGCCGCGTAATCGGACTTCGGCGTCCTCGGGCCGGTGCGGTAGTTCGGCGAGGCGTTCCTCGACGAACCGGCGGGCCGTGAGCTGGTCCCCGCCGACCCCGAGAAACTCCTTCGGTGGCTGCGGATCACGCTGCTTCGACACGGCGTACCCCGCTCAGCCATTGATGCGGTGGGCGTCGGTCCGGTCCGGGGCCCAGCCGGGCCCGGCCCAGCCACCCTCTCCGCCACGGACACCACGCTGACGAACGACGGGCAGATGCGATTCCATCGGTTGCTCCTTCCGATGCTGCGGGCAGGACGATGCGGTGCGGGACGGGGTGGGGTGGTCGGCTCGCCGGGGCCGGGGCCGGTGACGGCCCGGCCGGTCAGTCGAGGGCGACGGTGACGCCGCCGGAGAACGGCGAGTCGTGCAGCTCGAGCTTGGTGAGCTTGACCTTCTTGGGGATGTCGAAGACGACCACGCCGGTCACCTGGTTGCCGGGGTTGATGTCGTTGAGGAAGGTCTCGGCGTTCTCGTTGGCGTACAGGCCGGCGGCCCCGTCGGCGGAGTACTCCGTGCCGTCGGCCGAGTACGCCTTCTGGCTGCTGCCGTCGAACATCTGCGACTCCTTGCCGATGTTCTTGACCTTGAGGGTGACCAGGCAGAACTGACCCTGGGCGGTGGCGCCGAGCAGGTCGCTGCCGACCTTGCGTACGCCGCACTTGGCCGACTTGACGGTGAACTCGAACTTGCCGTCGCGCGCCGGGTCGCCGATCTTGGCCACCTTCTCGGCCTGCTTGTCGGCCTTCGCCTCGCCGTCGCCGCCGCTGGTGTCACCGGCTCCCTCGGTGGTGGCGGCACCGCAACCCAGCCCTACCAGGGCGGTGGCGAGCAGGGCGATCAGCGTGGTCTTGCGCATTGTTTTCCTCCTGGTTCCGGTGTGGCGACGTCAATGAGAGCACCATCTGTGAACCGTGTCAACAAGCATGATGGTTGACAGGCGTGACACACTACGGAGGTGCAGGTGAACCCGACCATCACGGCGGCCGAGATCGCCCGGCTTGCCGGGGTGGGACGCGCCGCCGTCAGCAACTGGCGCAAACGGCACCCCGACTTCCCCGCGCCGGTCGGCGGAACGGCGGCCAGCCCCGAGTTCGACCTGATCCAGGTCGAACAGTGGCTCCGCGACCAGGGAAAGCTCGCCGACCAGTCCACCGCCGACCGGCTCTGGCGGCGCCTGGCCCCGGCCGGTGAATCCCCGGCCGCCGCCCTGGCCGCCGTCGGCGCCGTCCTGCTGGCCCGACAACGAGGCCAACGCCCCCGCGCCCTGGCGCCGTACCTGAAACCGCTGCTGCCCGACCTCGACGCCCTGGTCGACGAACACGGCCCCCAAGGTGCCTTCGACGAGCTGTGGCAGCGCTTCAGCGCACCCGGTCCCACCCGGACCTTCGCCACCCCGGACGATCTGGCCGACCTGATGGTCGCCCTGGCCGAGGTCGGCGGCGGCACCGTCCTGGACCCCACCACCGGCTCCGGGGCCCTGCTGCGCGCCGCCGTCCGGGCCGGCTGCACCACCGCCTACGGCCAGGAACTCGACGAGGACCTGGCCCGGCTCGCCGGACTCTGGCTGGCCCTGCGCGAGGTACCCGGGGAGGTGCAGATCGGTGACTCACTGCGCGCCGACGCCTTCGCCGGGCACAGCTTCGACGCCGTGCTCTGCCACCCACCCTTCGGCGCCACCAACTGGGGCGACGAGGAACTAGGGCACGATCCCCGTTGGATCGTCGGCACCACCCCGCGTACCGAACCCGAACTGGCCTGGGCCCAACACGCCCTGGCCCGCCTGCGAGTCGGCGGGCACGCCGTACTGCTGATGCCACCCACGGTGGCCAGCCGCCGGGCCGGGCGACGCATCCGCGCCGAACTACTGCGCCGCGGCGCCCTGCGCGCCGTCATCGCCCTGCCCCCCGGGGTGGCCGCGCCGCACGGCGTACCGCTGCATCTGTGGGTGCTGCGACGCCCCGCACCGGACGCGCCACCACCGGCGCGGACCCTGCTGGTCGACGCCGCCGACGGTGACCTGGCCGCGACCGCGCCGAAGATCCTCGCCGCCTGGCGGGCCTTCCACACCGACCCCGAGGCCGAGGAACCCGGCTTCGCCCGCGCGGTACCGGTGATCGAACTGCTCGACGAGGAGGTCGACCTCACCCCCGCCCGCCGCCAACCCGCCGTCGAGGGCAAGACCGCAGAGCATCTGGTACGCACGAGAGACCGCCTGGCCGCCCTCGTCGGCGACCTGTCGGCGCTGATGCCGCAGGTGACCCCCGCACCGCCGGGGCCGGAGGGGGAGTTCCTGACCGTGGCGGAGCTGGCCCGCTCCGGTGCCCTGCACCTGATCGGCCCGATCCGCGCGGCCTCGACCGAGACCGGCGAACCGGCCGGGGAAGGGCTGCCGGTGCTGACCGTGTCGGATGTGCTTGCCGGTGACCCCCCCTCCGGCCACGACGACGGTGGGCTGGGCCAGCAGATCCGGCTGGCCGTCGGTGACGTGGTGGTGCCGATGGTGGCCCGGCAGCTCACCGCCCGGGTGGTGACCGCCGAAGGGGCACTGCTGGGCCGCAACCTGTACCTGCTGCGACCCAACCCGGCGGCCCTGGACCCCTGGTTCCTGGCCGGTCAACTACGCACCACGACCAACGAGAGACAGGCGTCGAGCCTGTCCGGCACCCTGCGCTTCGACATCCGGCGGGCCCAGGTACGCCGACTGCCGCTGGAGGAGCAACGCGCCCAGGGGGAGGCCTTCCGCCGGCTGAACGCCTTCGAGTCGGCGATCCGACAGGCCGCGACCCTCGGCGCGGAACTCGTCCAGTTGACGGCCGACGGCCTTGCCCGAGGCACGATCCGGTCAGCGGACGAACCAGCCTGATTCCATCCCGGGAGATCCGCTGGAGCGACCGTTTGCGCACCTGGCGGTCTCCGACTGTGGTGCACTGTGGAGGAACGGCAACCGGCGACCACGGATTCTCGGGAGTGTGATGCTCGGTCGGAGCCCGGACGAGGCGCAGGAGTGGTTGCATTCGTGGACGGCACAGGTCTCCGCTCAGGCACAGGCAGCCGCCGAGTTGTCTGACCGGGTCGCGCGCCTCACTGCCACGGCTACCGGGGCAGACGGCGCGGTGCGCGTCACGGTAGCCGCCTCCGGCGCACTGGCCGAGCTGAGATTCGACGATCGGGTACGCCAGATGCGGGGCGCCGACCTCGCCGAGATCGTGATGACGACCATCGCCCGAGCGCAGGCCAGCCTCACCACGCAGGTGGCAGCGGCGGTCCACGACACCGTCGGCACCGACTCGGAGACGGGCCGGGCCGTGGTCGATTCGTTCGCGCGGCGGTTCCCCGAGCCGCCGGGGGAGCGGACGAACCGGCGACGGGAGAACGGCAATGACCGGTGACACCGGGATGCGAATGTCGGTGGCCGACGTGCACCGACACGCCGCAGCAGTGGATGAGGTCGCAGGCCGAATGGAGACGGCCCGCGGCGCGGCGGCTCAGGTAAACCTGGGTGCAGAGGCGTACGGGCAGATCGCGGCCTTCCTGCCCCGGCTGATCGACCCGCTGGGAGACCAGGTGGTCACCGCCCTCGGCGAGACAGCGGCGGCCCTTCGGGAGACGGCGACGAATCTCCGGCAAGTCGCCACCACCACGGCCGCTACCGATCACGGCAGTGCGCGGCGCATCCGCGCCTCCGGCCACCTGGAGCTGCCGCTGTGACCGAGGCGGCCGCCAATCCCCTGGTGGCACCCCGCATCGAATCGACCCGCTGGTATTCCGGGCTAGGGCTGGTCGAGGAGATCAACGGCACGGTGGCGGGCATCGAGTCAGGTAGTTGGATCGACACCACGATCGGCGGCGTGGCCACATCCCTGGACGCGCTGGCGACCGTGCTCGATCCGCTCGGCTCATTGGTCAGTTGGGGTGTCGGCTGGCTGCTGGAGCACGTGAAGCCGCTGTCGGAGACGCTGGACTGGCTGGCCGGAGATCCCGACCAGATCACCGCGTACGCACAGACCTGGCGCAATGTGGCCGCACAGAGCGCGGGGACGGTGGCCGACCTGCAAACGGCGATGACCGCCCAACTGGTCGGTTGGGAGGGCGCGTCGGCGCGGGCGTACCAGGAACATATGACCGGCCAGATGCGGGCGATGGGCGGCCTTGCGCGGGCTGCCACCGGCATCGCGTCGTTGGTGGAAGGTGCCGGCCTCCTGGTGGCGCTGACACGCGAGATGGTCCGGGACCTGATCGCCGACTTCGTGTCCGTGCTGGCGGTCAGGTTGCCGCTGTGGCTGGCCGAGACCGGAGTGACGCTCGGCGCCGCTACTCCGCTGGTCATCTCCCAGGTGTGCAGTCTGGTCGCCAAGTGGGCGGCACGCATCGGCAGGTTGGTCAGCGCCCTGATCAACAGCCTGCGCCACCTGGTGCCGCTGCTGGGGCGGCTGGAGGGTCTGATGGACGAACTGACCCGCCTGCTGCATCGCGCCGCCCGCACCGATCCCACCGCCGCCGACAGCCCTACAGCTGGCGGGACCGTCACGCCGTTCGGCAGTCCAGGGCTGGAGCCGATGGGGCGCCGGTCGGACTGGAGCGATCCGACTGTGCATCCGCAGCCACCGCCACCGTCGGAGGCACAACTGCTCGCGGGTGATCCGGTGTATCACAGGCCGACCAGCACCGCGATCGGCTACGACAGCGCCACGATGAACAACTTCGACATGGTGGGCCCGATCCCCGGCCACCACGATGTGGTGGTGCACGGCGAACGCAACGGCATGTTCCGCCCCGGCCTGCTGGGTGCCGACGGCGGTGACCATCCTTCCGGTTACACCCACCCACAGCAGATCGCCGATGCGATTCGCGCCAACCCACACTACGACGGCGGGCCGGTCCGACTGGTGGCCTGCCACACCGGAACCGTGGACCCCCAGGCGGGCGTTCCACCGGCGGCGCAGCAGGTAGCCGACGCCCTGGGCGTACCGGTCACCGCGCCTACGGACGCTGTCGGCGTGGACCGGTATGGTCCGGTTGGGCAGACCCCGATGATCCGGGGCGATGGTGAGTGGAAGACCTTCTATCCGAAGAGTGGGCGGTAATGGAGAGCGGTCAGCTGCGCACGGCGGGCATGTTCGTCGAGTTCGGGCCGGTGCGCTCCCCCGAGCCGCAGCAGAGCATCTTCGATTGCGTCACCGACACGGAGCTGCCCGACCTGGCCCGGGTGGTTGGTTACCTGAACTCCGGGTACGTCCTCATCGATGTGATGGATGTCGCCGAGGACCCGTTCGACTCCGGCCGGCAGGTCATCAACGGGGCGACGGTGCTCACCGACGGCGACTGGCTGTGGCGCAAGGACTTCGCCCACTACGTACGTCGCCATCGGGTCGCGGTGCCAGAGCAGTTCCTGACCCTCATCCGGGAACGCGACTACATCGTGCCGCCTCGCGCGGTGCCGGAGCTGGCGGCGTGTTCACGGCAGGCGCGCGACCTGATGTTCTGGAACAGCTGACCTCCACAACGCGCTGCTGCCGTCCTACCAGGAGTAGGCGATTGTCAGAATCCGGACACCAAGTCCGACGATAGAACCTGCTCTGTGGATTGTCCCGCCTGCAATTGATCTGGTTACCTTGCCGGCTCACGGGTAGGGCGGTGTCGGGGTGATGTGGGAGTGAGAAGCGAGCGCAGGCTCATCAAGGCCGTACAACACGCGCTGGCGCGCGGGCCGATTTCGCAGGAGGCCCTGCTTGTGGCACTGGCCCAAGCGGGCGTACGGACCGACAGCAGCGCCATCTACATCGCCTGCGCCACTCACGGCCTCGCCGATCTTCAGGGCGACACCTGGATACCCCGTGACTGGGCTGCCCCGGCGGTCGAGACGGCGCTCGCACCGCCGGCGCAACGCCCGGCCGAGTCGGCGGCAACCCGCAAGGCCCTCGCGGAGGTGCGTCGGCTCGCCGCCTCGATCGGCATCTCCATGGAGGAACCGGTTCCGCCGATCGGACCAGTGCCGGACTCGTGGCCGCGAATCGCCGAGCAGGCCGCCCGAGCGCTACATGAGGAGCTTCGGGCCGTCACCGACAAGCGCACCCTTCAGGATGTGCCGCTCAACAGCGGCCTCGTGGTTGCCGACACGACGACCCGGAAGCTGATGCGCTTCGAGGCCGAAGGTGACCTTGGCGTGGCGGAGGGCGCGCAGGCGACGCTCGTGGTGGACGGGGTGCCGCTGGACGTCGAGGTGGTGTCGGTCTTCGGCAACGTCGTCACGCTGGCAATACCTCCGTCGGCGACGGTGCCGGCGGAGGCATTGCTGCGCTGCGACCTGTCGTGGCTGCTTTCCGCGCAGAGTAAGCGTCTGCGCGAGTTGGTCCAGGGCGGCCCGGGTTTCAACGCCGAGGCAGCGGTGGCCATCTTGGACTCCGGACATGAGCCCGCGCCGCAGGAGCTGCCGGACATAGCTGTTGATCGGCTCAATCAGGGCCAGCGGCACGCCATCCAACTTGGGCTCACCCCCGGTGTCACATGGCTCTGGGGCCCACCCGGAACCGGCAAGACCACCACCATCGGCACCCTCGTCGCGCAGCTCTGCGTACGTGGATCACGTGTTTTGCTCACCGCGCCTACCAATGCCGCAGTCGATGTCGCGGTCCGTGCCGTCCTGGAGGTGATACCTGAGCTTGCCGGGGGTGGCCTGGTGCGCCTCGGGCAGCCTTCGGACACTGCGCTCATCGGGCGCAGCGAGGGGCATGTGCTGATCGACGAGATCGCAGCGAAACGTGGTGAGGTCCTGGCCCGCAAGCGCGTTGACGAAGGCCGGCGGAACCGTGACCTGCGGGATCGGCTCAAGGATTTGGGGCGGCGCCACGCGAGCCTCACCGAGGAGGAGCAGGTACTGCGGCTGGCCTGGGAGCGGGATCTGGCCGACTCCACCGCTCTGCTCCGAGAGCTCGACGAATCTCTTCAACTGGTACGCCGACAGGTGTGCCGCGATGCGGAGGTGGTGGCTGCCACCTCTCATCAGGTTGTGCTGGGGACCCTGCGTGAACTCACCTTCGACGTGGTGATTCTCGATGAGGCGAGCATGACCACGACGGCGCTGGCGCTGTTGGTCGCCGGTGCGGGCAGTGGGCACACCATCGTCGCGGGTGACTTTCGGCAACTGCCGCCGGTCGTGGTTGCCGAGACTGCGCAAGCACGGCAGTGGCTGCGAAACAGCCCGTTCGAGAAGTCTGCCGTCGATGCCGCAGTGGGCAGGGGCGTAGCGCCGGGTCGGCTCACCGCGCTGACGAAGCAGCACCGTATGCGCCAGGACATCAACGCCGTCGTGAGCGCGGCGTTCTATCCGGAAAACCCGCTGATCTCCGCCGAGACGATCTCTGCCAGGCCGCGGAGCAGCAGGGCAGCGTGGGCCGATGGCGAACTCCTGTTGCTGGACACGTCCCGCATCGGTGCCCGTACTGCCCGCAAGCAGGGCATGTCGTCCCGGTACAACCTGATGCACGCACAACTTGTCGCCGGGCTCCTCGCGCAGGCGGGCAGTGAGTTGACCAGCCTGGGCATCATCTCGCCCTTCGCCGCACAGGCCCGACTGCTGGAGTCACTCCTTCCCGACTCGGAGCAGGAGGCATGGGCGGCGTCCACGGTGCACCGCTTTCAAGGTGGAGAGCGGGACATCGTCGTCTACGACACGGTCGACAGCGGTATCGGGGTGCGGCCCCTGCACCGGTGGTTCACCGAGGGCGAATCGGGCGGCGACGGCGCTCGATTGCTGAACGTGGCTGCCAGCCGCGCCCGCGACCACCTGATGGTCATCGCAGCGCTGGATCGGATGCACCGGCAGCGCACCAGCAGGGACGCGGTGTGGCGGTTCTTTGCGACGTTGCTGGAACGAGGTCGGGTCGTGCCGTGGGAGGAGGCTCTCGACAACGAGGTCACCCAGCGGGTGACAGGTGACGTCATCACCCTGATGCGCGATGACCTGGCCGAGGCCGGGTCCGTCGAGATGTGGCTTCCCCGGGCGCCGCTGGTGGGCCTACATCCGTTGATCGCGTCGCTGAAGCTGATCGCCGAACAGGACGTACAGACCGAGCCGGTGACCATCTGGGTCGAGCCGGATCCGGATGGCTACCTGTCGGCCGAGGCGCTGGAGGCCAAACGGAGAGGGTTGAACATCCGACCCTGCCTGCCGATTCTCGAATCCAGCGCCGTGATCGGCGATGTGGTCTGGACGGCTACCGGCTCACTGCTCGGTCCCGACCCGGGTGTGGTGCTGCGGACTCGCCATCCGGCGTTCGCGGACGCGGTGCGGCGGGCACAACGCCGTCGCCCCGGCACCGCCCCCGGCAGCGGCCAGCTTGGCGACGAGTGTGGGCGGTGTGAGCGCACGTTGGTGCGGTTCGAGGTGGGACGGTGTGGCCTACCGACGGTTGGCTATGGATGCCCGACCTGCGACAGGGGAGCGGGGCGACAGGTCGCCGACCACAGCATTGCGCGGGAGCGACAACCGAGCCGGCGGCGCTGACCGTGCGAGCCGGCGGCGCTGACCGTGCGTGCTTTCGCCCGAGGTGCGGCACCTGAGTCGGCAATCCGACAGCTGGCTCCATGGCTTCGCGATCCCGCTTCCTAGGCCCACATCCTGTGCCGACAGCTAGGCAGAGGTATGGAGATGTGTCGACTTCTCGGATGGGTGGCCCCACCTCGATGTGAGGAATACTCGCAGGTCCCGCGTGGTCTGCGGGTGTGCGCGGTGCGGCGCTCCTTAGGGCATCTGTGGGCATTGGCGACCGTCATCGGCCAAGGCATGGGTCGAACTCTGTCAAGAGATCGACGTTCGGCTGGGCATTTTCGTTATCCGGACGAGTACCGCGCGCCATGCCGAACCATCCATACTCCACGGACGTTATCGCGAGCAGCCTTCAACTGCTGAAGGGTCGGAGTACGGCCTTCGGCAGGGGGCGTCGGCCTGACGGAGTGCTTGGTTCTGCAGAACTGAAACGCCCCACGCTCGCGATGCACGACGAGCTGGGAGCGTTGAGCATTGACTGGGGCGAACGACTGGGTGGCGGGCAGGTTCCGCATCCTGGCCGCGATCGGCAAGGGCAACATGGGCGAGGTCCATCGGGCCGAGGACATGTCGGCTGCGGAGGGATCCCCTGATCGGATCCTGGCGCTGAAGCTGATCCTGCGTAGCCGGTCCGGCGCGATGATCGACACGGCGAGCGACGGCAAGGCGCGGCAGCGCTTCGAGCGTGAGGTGCGCATCATGCGCAAGCTCGACCACCCCAACCTGCCCCGGATCATCGCCGGTGCGGCCCAGGCCGACGAGCTGCCCTTCATCGCGATGGAACTGCTCGACGGAGAGACCCTGCGGGACCTCGTCGCCGAGCACCCGCAGCTGCCGATCTCCTGGGTGGCCGGCATCGGTGCGCAGATCGCCGACGGGTTGGCCGCCGCACACGGGGTCGGCGTCGTGCACCGGGATCTCAAGCCGTCCAACGTCATGCTGCTGCGCGGCGGCGTGGTCAAGGTCCTCGACTTCGGCATGGGCCGGATCCTCGACGACGAGGCCACCGGCCGGGTGACCAGCACCGGAGTGACCGTCGGCACTGCCCGCTACATGGCGCCGGAGCAGTTCCAGGCCGCCGCCGTCACCCAGGCCGCCGACCTGTACGCGCTGGGTTGCGTGCTGTTCGAGCTGCTGACCGGAGTCCCGCCCTTCCTCAGCGAGTCCGCGTACGAGTTGAGTCAGAAGCACCGTGAGGAACCCGTACCCGCGATCGGCCTGATGCGCTCCGACGTGCCGGCCGGAATGGCCCGGCTGCTCACGCAACTGCTGGCCAAGGACCCCGCCGACCGCCCGGCCGACGCGGTAAGTGTGCGCGAGGCGTTGCGTCCGCACGCCAAGGGCGCGGACACCGTGCCGGGCTGGGATGAGTTCGATCCCGTGCGATCCCTGGCCGCGGAGGCGGTGGAGAGCACCCCTGCGGTGCCGCCGGCGGCCTCCACCGATGGGGTGCTGGCCACCGCCGGCCCGGCGGGGATGGAGGTCTTCGGTGTGCACCGGCAGCTCATCAAGGACTACCGGGCGTTCACCGAGGGCGGCACCGTCATCCGCAACGACCGGATCGCGGCCTTCGTCGAGGACGACCTGAACAACAAGTCGCAGTGGCCCGACCCGTGGGTGTCGCTCAACCCGTTCTTCGCCTCCGGCGGCTCCATTCTGGAGTTGGTAAGCCAGGGCATCCTGCACGAGGAGTGCGCCCGGATCTTCCAGGCCCGTAAGACCGAGGGCGGTACGGAGTGTGACGGGCGTCCGCTGACGCTGCACCAGCACCAGCGGGAGGCCATCGAGAAGGCGCAGTCGGGTGCCTCGTACGTGTTGACCACCGGCACCGGTTCCGGCAAGTCGCTGTCGTACATCGTGCCGATCGTGGACCGGGTGCTGCGCTCACGTCAGCAGGAAGGGCCCAAACCCCAGAGGCGAGTACGGGCGATCATCGTCTATCCGATGAACGCGCTGGCCAACAGCCAGCTCAAGGAACTCGACAAGTATCTCCAGGACGGGTACGGGCCCGGTCGTGAGCCGGTCACCTACGCCCGGTACACCGGCCAGGAGAGCGACGAGCGCCGCCGGGAGATCCGGGAGCGCAAGCCGGACATCCTGCTCACCAACTACGTGATGCTGGAGTTGATGCTCACCCGCCCGGACGACCGGCGATCGCTGATCAAAATGGCGGAGGGGTTGGAGTTCCTCGTCTTCGACGAGCTGCACACCTACCGGGGTCGGCAGGGCGCCGATGTCGCCCTGCTCATCCGCCGGGTACGCGAGGCGTGCCGCGCCGAACAGCTCCAGTGCGTGGGCACCTCCGCCACCATCTCCAGCGAGGGCAGCCTGGACGACCAGCGGGCCGCGGTGGCCCGGGTGGCCACCACCCTGTTCGGCACCGAGGTCACCCCGGACAACGTGATCGGGGAGACCCTGGTCCGCGCCACCGGCCCCGCGCCGGACGCCGTCTCCGCCGAGCGGCTGCGCGCACCCGGCGCACCCCGGGCGTACGGCGATCTGGTCAACGACCCGCTGGCCAGATGGATCGAGACCCGGTTCGGCCTGGTCGAGGACCCCACCGGGCGACTCGTCCGGCAGCGTCCGGCGAAGATCGAGCAGGCTGCCGTGGAGTTGGCGCAGCGCAGCGGCCTGTCCGCCGCCGAGTGCGGCAAGGCCATCCGGGACGTGCTCAAGGCCGGTTCGGAAGCGCGACATCCGGTCACCGAGCGGCCGTTGTTCGCGTTCCGGCTGCATCAGTTCCTGGCCAAGGGCGACACCGTCTACGTGACCCTCGAGGATGAGCTGACCCGCCACCTGACCCGGGAGTACCAGCTCGTCCTGCCCGGCTCGGACCGCAAGATCCTGCTGCCGCTGGCCTTCTGCCGCGAGTGCGGCCAGGAATACCTGACGGTCTTCCGAGTCGAACGGGACGGGTACGCCTTCTACGAGCCGCGCCGGGACACCGCCGCCACCGGGGGTCGTACCGACGACGGGTACCTCTACATCGACTCCGACCGGCCCTGGCCGACCAGTGTGCAGCGGGCGATCGAGGAACGCCGGCTGCCCGAGTCGTGGCTGGAGGCCGACCCCAGCGGCCAGGAGACCGTCCGGGCCACCTACCGCGACCGGGTGCCGAAGGCCGTGACCGTGGACCCGCAGGGCTTCGAGGGGCGCGGCGAGTTGCGGGCCGCCTTCGTACCCTCGCCGTTCCTGTTCTGCCTGCACTGCGGGGTCAGCTACGAGCAGACCCGGGGTAAGGATTTCGCCAAGCTGGCCACCCTCGACCAGGAGGGACGCTCCTCGGCCACCTCACTGGTCTCGGCCTCGATCGTGCGGTCGCTGCTCAGCGCGCCCGCCGAAGCACTGGACGCCAAGGCCCGCAAGCTGCTGACCTTCGTCGACAACCGGCAGGACGCCTCGCTGCAAGCCGGTCACTTCAACGACTTCGTGCAGATCACCCAACTGCGGGGGGCCCTCTATCAGGCGGTGCTCGCCGAACCCGACGGCATCGTGCACGAGGATCTCGCCGCCAAGGTGACCGAGGCGCTGCAACTGCGACCCGGTGACTACGCCCGGGGCGAGGACCTGCCGCCGATGATGATGAAGCGGGCCGCCAAGGCGCTGCGCGACGTGGTCGCCTACCGCCTCTACCTCGACCTTGAGCGGGGCTGGCGGATCACCATGCCCAACCTGGAACAGACCGGGCTGCTGGTGATCGACTATCCGGACGCCGAATGGATCGCCACGTCGCAGGAACGCTGGGTCGGCACCGACCGCCGACTGCAGGACGCGGAGGCAGACCAGCGCGCCGAGATCGTCCGGGCGCTGCTCAACGAGATGCGCCGCGCCCTGGCCATCGATGTGCAGTACTTCCGGGGCGACTTCGACTCCCTCCAGCGGGCCAGCGAGGAACTGCTGGTCGACCCGTGGGTGCTCGCGGCCACCGACCAGCCGAAGGTCGGCACCGCCTACCCGCAGGCATCGAAGCCGGGCCTGGACCGCTCGGGGCTGTTCCTGTCCGGGCGGGGCAAGTTCGGCAAGTATCTGCGCCGGGCGCACTTCGGCACCGGCCTGTCCTTCGACGACGCCCAGCAGATGATCGTGGATCTTCTCAAGGTGCTCAGCGACGGCGGTCAGGTCACCGAGGTTGCCGAGGCACCCCAGCGCCCCGGCCGCTACCGCCGCGCCGAGACGCCACTGTCCGGTTACCGGGTCTCCGCAGCCGCGCTGCTGTGGCGGGCCGGTCGGGGCGAGACGGGCAGCCACGACCCGCTGACCCGCACCTACGCCAGCGGCGACGGCCCCCGGGTGAACACCTTCTTCCGGGACCTCTACCGCAGCGCGGCCGGGGCCCTGGCCGGCCTGGCCGCCCGGGAACACACCGCCCAGGTCGACCCGGTGGAGCGGGAGAAGCGGGAGGAAGCCTTCCGTAAGGCCGAGCTGAAGCTGCTCTACTGCTCGCCGACCATGGAGTTGGGTGTCGACATCTCCGAACTCAACGCCGTCATGATGCGCAACGTCCCGCCCACCCCGGCCAACTACGCCCAGCGCAGCGGTCGGGCCGGCCGCTCCGGGCAACCGGCCCTGGTGACCACCTACTGCGCCACCGGCAACAGCCACGACCAGTACTACTTCCGCCGTTCGGACCGGATGGTCGCCGGTGCCGTCGCCGCACCCCGCCTCGACCTGGCCAACGAGGACCTGGTGCGTTCCCACGTGCAGGCCATCTGGCTGGCAGAGGCGGGCATCAAGCTGGGCCGCACCATTCCGGAGAGCATCGACATCAGCTACCCGGAGGACTCCCGACTGCCGAATCCGGCCTTGCCGCTGCACGACCACCTGGCCGCCGCGTTGCGCGACGCCGCCTCCCAGGAGCGGGCGGCCCGCGCCGCCCGGCGCGTCTTCGCCGGGCTCCTGCCCGAATACGCGCAGTCGAGCTGGTGGGACGAGCGGTGGATCGAGGACACGGTACGCACCACCCCGGAACGCTTCGACCGGGCCTTCGACCGGTGGCGTGGCCTGTTCAAGGCAGCCCTGGTCGACCAGGCGGAACAGAACCGGCGGGTGTTGGATCACACCCTCTCCGAGCGGGACCGCCGCATCGCGGTGGGCCGCCGCAAGGAGGCCGAGACGCAGCTGACCCTGCTCAAGAACGAGAGTGTGGACAGCAAATCCGTGCTGTCGGACTTCAACCCGTACCGCTACCTGGCCAGTGAGGGTTTCCTGCCCGGCTACTCCTTCCCCCGGCTGCCCCTGGCCGCGTACGTGCCGACCACCGGGCGACGCTCCGGCGAGGGGGACTACCTGCAACGGCCCCGTTTCCTGGCCATTCGGGAGTTCGGGCCGGGCGCGCTGATCTATCACGAGGGGGCGCGCTACCAGGTGACCCGCATCCAGTTGCCGCCGGACGCGGCCGGGGATGTGGTCACCGGGGAGGCCCGTCGGTGCGGGCAGTGCGGCTACCACCACGACGTGCAGGCCAACGCCGACCGCTGCCAGATGTGCGGGGTGGCGCTGGGGGAGAAGACCGTCGGCCTGCTGCACCTGCACACCGTCTTCACCAAGCGCCGGGAGCGGATCTCCTCCGACGAGGAGGAGCGTCGCCGCGCCGGGTACCGCCTGGTCACCTCGTACCGCTTCCACGACCACGGGGCCCGGCCGGGCCGCCGCGACGCTCTCGTCGCCGACCAGGTCGGCGGGTTGGCGACCCTGTCGTACGGGGATTCGGCGACGGTCCGGATCACCAACGTGGGCCGGGTGCGGGCCAAGCCCGACGAGCCGGACGGTTTCTGGCTAGACCCGGCCGACGGGCGCTGGATGAACGAACGCGACGCCGCGGAGGCCTCCGGTGACTCCCGGGAGATGCCGGTGGTGGACGCCGACGGCAACGAGCAGCGCCGCAAGAAGCGCGTCATCCCGTACGTGGAGGACCGGCGCAACATCCTGGTGCTCAAGCTCGACGAACCGCTGGACCCACCGGTGGCCCTGTCCCTGATGTACGCCCTGGAACGTGGCATCGAGGCCGCCTTCGAGCTGGAGGATTCGGAGCTGACCACCGAACTCCTGCCACCGGACGAGGGCCCCCGGGAGCGGATTCTCTTCACCGAGGCCGCCGAGGGCGGGGCCGGGGTGCTGCGGCTGATGCAGTCCGACCCGCAGGCCCTGGCCCGGGCCGCCGCCGAAGCCCTGGCCATCTGCCACTTCGCCCCCGACGGCACCGACCTGGGTGGCCCGGACGAAAAGCGGCCCTGCGCCCTGGGCTGCTACGAATGCCTGCTCACCTATGGCAACCAGCTCAACCACCGGTTCATCGACCGGCACAGCGTGCGGGATCTGCTGCTGCGCTTCGCCGCCGCCACGGCCACCTCTACCGGGCAGGGGGAGTCCCGCACGGAGCAGCTGCGGCGGCTGGCCGACAACTCCGACACCGCCCTGGAGAGCAAGTTCGTCACCTGGTTGAAGGAGCGCGGGCTGCGGCTGCCCGACGAGGCGCAGACCCTCATCCCGGAGGCGTTGGCCCGTCCCGACTTCGTCTACCGGCTGCCCGGGGTCAACGTGGCCGTCTTCATCGACGGGCCGGTGCACGAACACGAGTTCGTCACCCAACGCGACCGGGACGCCGAGGAACGCCTCTACGACAGCGCCTGGGAGGTGGTCCGGTTCCCGCACGACGCCGACTGGGCCGCCATCGTCGACGAACACAAGCGCTACTTCGGCGCCTGACCTGCGCCAACCCCTGAAACCCGGCCATCCCTCGACCCGGAAGACGCCATGCCCCCCTCGTACACCCCTGGTTCCCTCGTCTCCGCGCGCGGCCGTGAGTGGGTGGTGCTGCCCGAGAGCGCCCCCGACATGCTGGTCCTGCGCCCGCTCGGCGGGGCCGACGACGATGTCGCGGCCGTCTTCCCGGACATCGAGGCGGTCACCGACGCCCAGTTCGCCCCGCCGTCCCCCACCGATCTGGGGGACGCCCAGGCGGCGGGCCTGCTGCGCTCGGCGCTGCGGATCGGGTTCCGTTCCGGCGCGGGCCCGTTCCGCTCGCTGGCCGGCATCGCCGTCGAACCCCGCGCCTACCAGTTGGTGCCGCTGCTGATGGCGTTGCGGCAGAAGACCGTACGGATGTTGATCTCCGACGATGTGGGTATCGGGAAGACCGTCGAGGCGGGCCTGATCGCCACCGAGCTGCTGGCGCAGGGCAGCGCCACCCGGCTGGCGGTGCTCTGCTCACCGGCCCTGGCCGAGCAGTGGCAGGCCGAGCTGCGGACCAAGTTCGGCCTGGACGCCGAGCTGGTGTTGGCCTCCACGGTGTCGAGGCTGGAGCGCGGCCTGGACCTGGGGCAGTCGCTGTTCGACCGGCACCCGCACGTCATCGTCTCCACCGACTTCATCAAGTCCACCCGGCACCGCGACGACTTCGTCCGACACTGCCCGGACCTGGTGATCGTCGACGAGGCACATACCTGTGTGGCCGCCGACGAGGGCAGCAACACCCAGAACCAGCTCCGCTACGAGCTGCTGCACCGGGTAGCCGCCGATCCCGAGCGGCATCTGCTGCTGGTGACCGCTACCCCGCACAGCGGCAAGGAGAGCGCCTTCCGTAACCTGCTCGGCCTGGTGCGGCCCGAACTGGCCACGGTCGACCTGGGTTCGGAGGCGGGCCGTCGGCTGCTCGCCCAGCATTTCGTGCACCGCAAGCGCGCCGACGTGCGGCAGTACCTCACCCGCAGCGACGGCCTGGCCGACGACAGCCTCGCCGAGAAGACCAGCTTCCCCACCGACCGGGAGTTCAAGGACGAGACCTACAAGCTGTCGGCGGGCTACCGGGCGCTGCTGGACGACGCCATCGCGTACGCCAGTGAGCGGGTGACCGCCGCGGACAGCCGGGGCCGACGGGAGGCCCGGATCGCCTGGTGGTCCGCGATCGCCCTGCTGCGTTCCCTGGTCTCCTCACCCCGCGCTGCCGCGCAGACCCTGCGGACCCGCTCGGCCACTGCGAGCGCCGACACCCCGGAGGAAGCCGACCGGCTCGGTGCCCCGCTGACCAGCGACTCCGTCGACTCCGACGTGCTGGAAGGGCTGGACGTGGCCCCCGGCGCGGAAACCGGCGGCGTGGAGACCGACGCCGGTCGTCGCCTCGCCGAGCTGGCCGACCGCGCCGCCGAGCTGGAAGGCCCGACCGGCGACACCAAGCTCGCCGCCCTGACCAGACACCTCAAGGCCCTGCTCAAGGAGGGCTACCACCCGATCGTCTTCTGCCGCTACATCCCCACCGCCGAATACGTCGCCGAGCACCTGGCCGACGCGCTCGGCAGGAAGACCGTGGTCCGCGCGGTCACCGGCACCCTGTCGCCGCAGCAGCGCCTCCAACGCATCGAGGACCTGGCCCGGGAGGCCGGTGACGACCCGGCCGCCCGCCGGGTGCTGGTCGCCACGGACTGCCTCTCCGAGGGTGTGAACCTGCAACACCACTTCGACGCCGTCGTCCACTACGACCTGGCCTGGAACCCCACGAGGCACGACCAGCGGGAGGGCCGCGTCGACCGGTACGGCCAGCAACGCGACAAGGTACGCGTGATCACCCTGTGGGGCAGCGACAACGGCATCGACGGCAAGGTCCTCGACGTGCTGATCCGCAAGCACCGGCAGATCCGCAAGGACCTCGGCATCTCCGTCTCCGTCCCGGACGCCGCCTCCCAGGGCGTCACCGACGCCATCGTGGAGTGGCTGCTGCTGCGCGACCGCGACGGCGAGCAGGGCAGCCTCTTCGACGCCGAGGAGTACCGCGCCATCGACAAGAAGGCCGCCACCCTGGAAAGCGAGTGGCAGTCCGCCGCCGAGAAGGAGAAGGCGTCCCGGTCCCGCTTCGCCCAGCAGACCATCCGCCCCGACGAGGTGGCCCGCGAGGTCGCCGCGATCCGCGACACCCTCGGCCGGGCCGCCGAGATCCGCGACTTCGTACGCCAGTCGCTGCGCGCCCTCGACGGGGTGCTGCGGAACGCGCCGGACGGCTCCGGTGACTTCACCGCCGACGTCAGCGGCACCCCCGCCGGCCTACGCGACACCCTCGCCCCGGTGCTCGGCGGCGACGCCGTCGAGACGGGCAAACCGGTGCTGTTCCGGAGCACCGCCGCCGTGGCGCGCGGCGAGGCGGCCCTGGTCCGCACCGACCCGGCGGTGGTGGCCCTGGCCGGGTACGTCCTCAACGCCGCCCTGGACACCCAGGTCACCGGCGCCCGCCCGGCCCGCCGCTGCGGCGTCATCCGCACCCGCGCGGTGACCACCCGCACCACCCTGCTGCTGGTCCGCTACCGCTTCCACCTCACCCTGCCGTCGCGCTCCGGCACCCGGCATCTCGTCGCCGAGGACGCCCGACTGCTGGCCTTCTCCGGCGCACCCGCCAACGCCACCTGGCTGCCCACCGCCGAGGCACTGCGGCTGCTCGACGCAGGCGCCGACGAGAACACCGACCGGGACTTCGCCGAACGCACCATGCGCCGCATCCTCGACGGCCTGCCCGAGGTCACCGACCGCCTGACCGCCTACGGCGAGGAGTTGGCCGCCGAACTGCTCGCCTCGCACCGCCGGGTACGCAGCGTCGCCGGTGAGATCGTCCGCGGCCTCACCGTCACCGCGCAGGACCGTCCCGACGTCCTCGGCGCCTACGTCTACCTGCCCGCGTCCACCCCCGCCGCCGGAGGCAACGCCTGATGTCCGCGACCGCCCGCAACCAGGTCTTCTCCGCCGTACACACCATCGGCGGCCTGATCCCCGCCGACATGCTGGTCCGCATCTCCGAGGGCCGCGACGTCAGCGGCGCCAAACCCGCCGACTACAAGGTGATCGGCTCCCGCTCGGTACGCGACGACGCCGAACGCCACTGGGACTACCTCAAGTCGGTGTGGAAGGAACTACGCAACCGGCTGCCCGTCGCCCCGGCCGCCGAGGCCCCGGCGGACCCGACCGGCCTGGCCGTCGCCGAGTGGCTGCTACCGCTCTTCGGCGAAGGACTCGGCTTCGGCCCGCTGACCGCGCTCGGCGACACCGGCATCAGCTCCGACGACGGCAACAAGACCTTCCCGATCAGCCACCGCTGGAACCACGTCCCGATCCACCTGGTGCCGTGGAACGCCGCCCTCGACAAGCGCCCCGCCGGTGCGGGCAGCGTGCCCCCGCAGTCGCTGGTGCAGGAGCTGCTGAACCGCTCCGAGGCCCACCTGTGGGGGGTGCTCACCAACGGCCGACAACTGCGCCTGCTGCGCGACTCCAGCGCCCTGGCCACCGCCGCCTACGTCGAATTCGACCTGGAAGCCATCTTCGACGGCGAACTGTTCAGCGAATTCGTCCTGCTCTACCGCCTCCTGCACGTCTCCCGCTTCGAGATCGCGGAAGGCAGCGCCCCGTCGACCTGCTGGCTGGAGAAGTGGCGCACCGAGGCGATCGAGTCTGGCGTTCGTGCCGTCAAGGAATTGCGCAAGAATGTTCAAGCAGCCATTCATGCCCTCGGCACCGGATTCCTCCGTCATCCCGACAACGTCGTGCTGCGAGAAGCCTTCGACCGCGATGCGTTCCATAACGCGCTGCTGCGCCTTGTATACCGACTGCTATTTCTCTTCGTTGCCGAGGACCGCGACGTCTTGCACCACCCCGACGCCGACGACCAGGCCCGCGAACGCTACGCCACCTACTTCTCCTCGGCCCGGCTGCGCGCCCAGGCACGCCGCCGCCGAGGCACTACCCACAGCGACCTCTACCAGGCGCTACGCCTCGTCCTAAACGCCCTAGGTGACGAGAACGGCCGCCCCGAACTGGGCCTGCCCGGTCTCGGTGGCCTCTTCGACCGAGACCCGGTTGCGGACAAGCCGTTGGACGACTTGTCGCTGTCTAACGAGTACCTGCTGACCGCTGTTCGGCACTTGTCGCAGGTGCGGGACCCCGGCTCGCGGCGGTGGCGGTCAGTCGACTATCGGAACCTGGATGCCGAGGAGCTGGGCTCGATCTACGAGTCATTGCTGGAACTAGTGCCGAACCCCTGCTTGGCAGAACGCACCTTCGAGCTTGTCGAGATGAAGGGCAACACCCGCAAAACCACCGGCTCCTACTACACCCCATCCTCCCTGATCGACTGCCTGCTCGACTCGGCCCTCGACCCGGTCATCGACGACGCGGTCAAGCGCGCCGAGCAGGCCGCCACCGCCGCCGGCCAACCCGACCCGAGCGACCACATCGTCAACGAGCTGCTGTCGCTTACCGTCTGCGACCCGGCCTGCGGCTCCGGCCACTTCCTGGTCGCCGCCGCCCGCCGCATCGCCAAGCGGGTAGCCGCCGTCCGCGAACGCAACCCCGAGCCCACCAGCGACGCCGTACGCACCGCCCTACACGAGGTCGTCGCCCGCTGCATCTACGGCGTAGACATCAACCCGATGGCCGTCGAACTCGCCAAGGTCTCCCTCTGGCTGGAAGCCCTGGAACCCGGCAAGCCCCTCAGCTTCCTCGACGCCCACATCAAATGCGGCAACGCCCTGATCGGCGCCACCCCCGCCCTACTCAAGAAGGGCATCCCCGATGAGGCATTCAAACCCATCGAGGGCGACGACAAGAAGTACGCCAAGTCCCTGGAAAAGCAAAACGCCAAGGAACGAACGGGACAGGGCAGCCTATTCGACTTGGACGAGGGGGTGAAGGTCGCCAACACCGTCTTCGCCCATGGCCTGCACCTGATCACGGCGGCCCCCGCCAACGACGTCCGCGACGTGCGCAAGCAGGCTTCCGCCTATCAGAGCTGGCAGACATCCACAGATTACGCCCGCGCGCTGCACATCGCGGACGCTTGGTGCGCCGCGTTCCAGTGGGTGAAGACGACGGACGCACCGCCCGCTGTCACCCACGAGGTCTTCCGTGCACTCGGTGATCCCGACGCCTTGGCAGCGCCGCAGGCTACCCATGACGAGATCATCAGGCTGCGTCAGCAATACCGGTACTTCCACTGGCACCTTGAGTTCCCTGAGGTTTTCAAGGTGCCTGCAATCGGCACGGGTATCGACCCAGCGACAGGCTGGGCGGGTGGCTTTGACTGCGCCCTGGGGAACCCCCCCTGGGAACGGATCAAACTTCAGGAGCAAGAGTTCTTCGCGCAGCGCGACGAGAGCATCGCCAAGGCTGCGAACGCGGACGCCCGCAAGAAGCTGATCGCTAAGCTAGCAAATGACCAACCCGATCTTCATTCGAAGTTCATGTCGGCCAAGCGAAGCGCCGAGGCGGAGAGTCAGTTCCTGCGCTCCTCGCAGCGGTATCCGCTTACTGGGCGAGGTGACATCAACACCTTTTCCGTCTTCTCGGAGATGGGGCGGAGCGTAATTTCGTCCACTGGTCGAAACGGATTCGTCCTGCCTACACAAATAGGCACCTCTGCAACTACGGCCAAGTACTTCTCGGACATTGTTAGTAATGGATCACTGGTATCCTTCTTGAACTTCGAGAACGAGGCGTATCTTCTCAGCAGAGAGGTTCACCATGATACCGACTTTAGTCTGTTAACGATAGCTGGGTGCGAGGTAAGGGTGCCTGAGGCGGACTTTTGCTTCTACGTGAGGCGCATGGACGAACTTGATTCCTCCAGGATTCGCCTCAGTGCGTCGGATCTTTTAAGGGTCAACCCAAACACGGGGACGTGTCCGCTTTTTCGATCCCCTCGAGATGCTCGAATCACGCTCGGGATCTACAACCGCGTTCCTGTCCTTGTAAAGGAGGGTGACCCGAGAGGAAATCCGTGGGAGCTGTCATTCATGGCCATGTTTCATATGTCAAACGATTCGCGCATATTTCGTAATCGTGAGAGCCTCGAACGGGAGGGGTGGATCCTTCGCGGCAACATTTTCGAACATGGGCACGCCCGCATGCTGCCGCTACAAGAGGCCAAGTTGCTCCACCATTACAATCACCGGTTCTCGACGTATGAAGGAGCTACGCCAGAGCAATTAAACATGGGAACGTTGCCTCGGCTGACGCTGGAGCAGCAGGAAGACCCTTCGCTTGGGTCGATGCCTCGCTACTGGGTTGCAGAGGAACAAGTGCAGGCAAAGCTGTCGAGCAAGGCGTGGAGCCGTGACTGGCTTTTTGGATGGCGCGATATTACCAATAGCGCTAATGAGCGCACCATGATTGGGGCGGCGTTTCCTTGCTTTGCCGCGCCAGACGGAACCCTGCTAATGCTTCCTGCGGGTCCGAACTTCGGCAGTCTTATAGCTTGCATTTCATCATTCATTCTCGACTTTGTGACGCGTCAGAAGATTGCAGGAACGCATCTAAAGTATTTCACTGTTTATCAATTGCCCGTCCTGACGCCTGGTCAACTTGCCCCCTTTGCATCATTCATTAAACCGAGAGTCCTAGAACTTATCTATACTGCCCACGGCATGGCTCCCTTTGCTCGTGACCTTGGTGACACGGGCGCTCCATTTCGTTGGAACGAGGAACGCCGTGAGATTATGCGGGCCGAACTGGATGCGCTCTTCTTTCTTCTCTATGGTATTTCGCGTGACGATGTCGGCTACATCATGGAGACGTTCCCAATCATCAAGCGCAAGGATGAGGCGAAGTGCGGTACGTACCGAACCAAGGACTTAATCCTCGCCGAGTATGACCGAATGAGAGCTGCTGGCGTCAGCCTGACCACTCCGCTGGTTGATGGCGAAAACTACACCTCGACCCTCAGTCCAGCGCCGGGGCGCGGTCCGCGCCACCCAGCCGTAGGCGCGGAGGTGTAGAGGAGCGGCTGTGGGACAGTGGCAGATCAAATAGCCGTCGCGCCGCCGTTCGGCACTCAATCAGCCGGTTGGACTGCCCTGACGAAGCCGGTCCAAGCCGTAGGCGAGAAGGTGAGAGCCGGTCCGGTCGGGTCTTTGGAGTCGCGTACGGCGACGAGGCCGGGGATGTTCGCGGCAACTTCGACGCAGTCGCCGCCGTTGTCGCCGCTGCGGGTGCTCTTGCGCCAGATAGCACCGGTCAGGTCAGTCATGCCGCATCTCCCCGATGAGCCTTTTGATCATGTCATTTGATTCTGCCTCGCCGAGGGCGAGCGCATCCAGTCCCCGCCAGACCCGTTCGTAGGCGGCAAGTTCATCGGGCTTGTCCAGGTAGAGCGCTCCGGTGAGTGACTCGCTGTAGACGACCGAGGGCTCCGGTGCGGCCCGGCCGCCTTTGGTCGGCGGGAAGTCAAGGATGACGAATGATCCGGCGACCGCGCCGGGCTGCGGTCCGGCGGCCAGTGGCAGCACCCGGACTGACACGTTCGGCAGGTCGGAGAGCTTGAGAAGCTGGTTGAGCTGATCGCCCATGACCGCTGGGCCGCCGACCCCACGCCGGAGCACCGCTTCGGACAGCACGGCATCGAGCTTGGGAGCGGTTGGCAGTCGTCGGACCAGTAGGGCTTGCCGTTGGAGTCGAACTTGGACGGCTCGCTCGCGTTCCTCGTCGTTCAGTCGTCCGCCGAGACGGTAGAGGGCGTGCGCGTACTCCTTGGTTTGCAGGATGCCGGGTATCAACGATTCGTCGTAGCGGCGCAGGTGTGCGGCGGCGGATTCTAGGCCTACGTACAGCTCGAACCAGCTTGGTACGGCGTCGCCGTAGGCGTGCCACCAGCCTTTGGACTTGGTCGCGGCGGCCAGGCCGCGCATCGCCTCGGTCATCTCAGGCGACACGCCGTACAACTCGCACATGGCCTTGACGTCGAGCACCCGGACGGAGCCCATGCCGCATTCGAGGCGCCAGATCTTCTGGCGGCTGTATTCCAAGGCTTCGGCGGCGGCATCGAGCGTCACCCCGGCCTCGTTGCGGAACTGGCGTAGCAGCCGACCGAGCTGTCGGCGGGGCACTGTCGATCCGATGTCCTCGGCCATTGGCACACTCCCTGGTTCCAACACGCAACGCTGCGTGACCTGTCGTTGTAACACCTAGCCGTTACAGGAAAGAAAGTCAATGCATATCCGCGAAATTCGGGCCTGGAACGTTGCAACTCCACTGCGGAGTGTTCCAGGATGCTCACAGCGCGGCGGCTGGCCGATTCCCCCCGGACGGCCGCCGCGTTCCGATCGAATCTCTGCGTCCAGCATCGAAGGGCAGCGACATGACGATCGGCCGCTCCGCGTGCTTGTTGCTACTTACTCGCCGTCGCCGGTGGCTTGTAGGTTCCCAGCGCCTGGGTCCTGGCCATGGTCATGGGCGTCAGGAGCGAGTCAAGAAGCTGTGCGTCCTGGGCTGGCAGGGTCAGCAACGCCCGGCGCAGGTAGATGCTCCACGTCTGCGGCTTGGGGAAGGCGGCCAACTGCTTCACGAGCGGCTGCAACTCCAGCCCGCCCGGGTGCGGCACCAGGCCGTCGATCCGCAGGTCGCAGCCGGAGACGAAGGTGCGGCCGGCGATCTCGACCGGCTCGTCCAGCTTCCGGACGGAGGAGCGGGCCACTGCCGTACCGATGATCCGGCCACGGTCGCGGGTGGGGTTTCGCCACGCACCTCGGGTGGCGTAGAGGAACAGGCGGTCGTCGGCGGCGAGTGTCGCCACCTCCGCGCGCGGTGTCGCCGGGAACGCCATGCGCTCTTCGTGCAGTACCCACGAGATGGCGTCACGGTCGCCCAGGATCACCAGGTACGCGGTCATCGGCGGTCAGGAATCCTGCTCGGAGGTGTCGGCGACGAAGACGCCTACGCCCTGTCGGCCTTCCAGGACGCCTGCCTCGATCAGCAGTTCAACAGCCTTACGAACTGTCACGCCGGACGTCTCGTACTCTTCGGCAAGTTCTTTGGTCGTAGGCAACTTGTCGCCAGGCTTGAGGATCCCGGCGGCGATCTTGGCTTGGATCTCCCGCCGGATCCTTCGCCACAGCGGCTCGTAGGTTGCCATGGGCGGAGTCCATCACGACCAGCGTTTGATCTTGCAACCTATGCCATCGTTACAACCTATAGCGTCTTTGACTTCTTTAGTTGTAAAGTGGCTCGGAGCAGCAGCTATAGCTCCAAGGGGAGGGAACATGGGTAGGCGGTGGAAGTGGTTTTTGCGGGCGGGGCCGGTCGCCTTGGACCTGACCGGGCAGGCTGTGCCGGACGGGGATGTGCCGGGGCGGTTCCGGCGACTATCGGTGGAGCATGTCGTACCGGAGCTGCGGGTGACCTCGCGCTGCGACGGCGCGGAGGTCTACGAGCGGCCCGAGGAGCGTCCGGCGGGGTCGCGAAACCGGCGGGTAGGCCACCCCGAGGCCGGGCGGCGCAACCGGGGGAGCTTCCCGACGCTGAAATGCGCGGGACGACCCTCGACCGAGCCCGATCGGGTGCAGTCGGGCGACGAGGTCACCTCGGGTCAGTTGGCGCGGGCGAACCGGGTGGTGAATCAGCACTGGCGGCGGCCGGGCGAGGATCCGCGTACCCGAAAGTGCGCGGACTGTCGCGCGGACGGTACGTGTCCCCGGGCGGCCTGGGCCGAGGCGACCGTCACCCGCATTCTGCGGACATACCTGCCGTGAACGCCTTTGACCTGTCGCCCGCGCAGATCCGCAACCGGCTGATCCTGCGGGCCCGGCAGGCGGCGCTGGCCGCCCGCAGCGGGCTGCCGTGCGCCGAGGGGTGCCCGGTCGGGGTGGCGGCGGTCCGCGTACCGGTGGTGCCGCAGGTCTGCGTCGCGCCCGGCGACGTGGTCCGGCTGCGCAGCTCCGACTACCGGTACCCCACGGGACCGTTGCGGTTGCGGATCGTCCGGGTCCGGCTGGACATCAGCCAGTGGTACGAGGGGCAGTGGGTGTGGCTCGAAGGCGTCGAGATCACGCCGGATGGCCAGGACGGCGCGTGGCGGCCGGTGCTGGCCCGGGTCTGCGCGCTGCCTCGCCGCTTTCCGGAACCGTAAGCGCCTCCACCTGGGCAGTGGCAGTCGTGTTCGGCTGTGCGCTGATCGGGGCGGAGATCTTCGTACCTGCTCCCTGGATGTGCGGATCCGCGTACCAGGAAGTGCCCGGACTGTCGGGGTGACGGCACCTGTCCGCGGGCGACCTGGGCCGATTCGATCATTGCGCGGTGTCTGCGGGCGTACCGGCGAGGAACGTCTTTGACCTGTCGCCCGCGCAGATCCGTAACCGGCTGGCGTAGCGGGTGCGGCAGGCCGCGCGGGCCGCCGGCCTGCCATCCGCGTCGCCGACGTGGTCCGGCTCGCCGAATCCGATTATCGGTACGGGGTTGGTCCGTTGCGGTTGCGGGTGGTCCGGGTCCGGTTGGACATCAGCCAGTGGTACGACGGGCAGTGGGTGTGGCTCGAAGGCATCGAGATCGGCCCAGACGACCAGGATGGTAGGACGTCCCCTCGAACAAGTCACGCCGGACGATGCGAAGAGTCGGCGCCGAACCGCAGGAGCGATGTCGGGAAGCCGACGCGAGTTCGATCCGCTGGGATCGACACTTTCAACCGGTTTGCGGACTGATGCTCACTGTTCGTGTGTTGCCCGGCGTACCAAGATTTGTTTGGCTTGTCGGACTCAACGGGCAGGACCATAAAGGACGGAGGCGGGGATGGTCGCGGCTGCGGAGACCACGCTGCAGGGTCTGCTGGAAGGCACCAGGCAGTACCTGGTGCCGCTCTATCAACGGACCTATTCGTGGACCGAGCTTCAACTGAAGCGGATCTGGGACGACGTCTGCCAACTCGCCCGGGACCGGGCCGACCATCCAGCCGCCACCCACTTCATCGGCTCGCTGGTGCTCGCGCCCAGCCCGGCCACAGGCGCGGTCGGCGTCGCCGAGTACCTGGTCGTGGACGGTCAGCAGCGGCTCACCACGCTGACCATCCTGCTCTGCGCCATCCGCGACCACCGGGCCGAGCACGAGAGCCCGAAACACCGGCTCCGGCTCGATCAGCAGTATCTGACCAACCCGTTCGAGGAGCAGCGCTGGTTGAAGCTGGTCCCCACCCAGGCCGACCGGGACGCGTACGTGGCCTGCGTGAGGTCGACGCCGTCTAACGGCCCGGACAACGCGGTGGGCCGGGCGTACCGGTTCTTTGCCAACGCCTTGAAGACCCTCGGTGACGGCGAGGAGCCGATCACCGTCGAGCAGGTCGAGAGTGCCGTGATCACCGGACTGGCGTTGGTCGCGATCACCGCCAAGCCCGGTGACAACGTCTACCGGATCTTCGAGTCGCTGAACAACACCGGGCTGGCGCTCACCCAGGCCGACCTGCTGCGCAACTACATCTTCATGCGGCTGCCCAACCGGGGGCAGGCCGTCTACGACTCACTCTGGCGGCCACTGCAGCAGCGGTTCACCCCGACCGAGCTGGTCCTGCTCTTCTGGCTCGACTTGGTCCACCGCGACCCGAAGGTCAAGCAGACCGACACGTACGCGATCCAGCAGGCCCGCCTCGACAAGCTGCGCACCGAAGCGGACGTCGAAGCGGAGGTGAAGCGGTTCAGCCGGCTCGGTGCGCTGCTGCGGGTGATCCTGCACCCGGCTGAGGAACAGGACTCGGGCGTACGGCAGCGGCTGGGGCGTCTCAGCGCGTGGGGCACCACCACCGTCTACCCGGTGCTGCTGCACCTGCTCGACCGTCGGGACCGGGGCACGGCGACCTCCGAGCAGATCGCCTCCGCGATGTTGTACCTGGAGAGCTTCTTCGTCCGGCGGCTGCTGATCGGCCGCAGCACTATGAACATCAATCGCATTCTGCTCGCCGTGGTCACCGAGATGGACCGGGAACTGCCGGTCGACGAGGCAGTGCGCAGGTACCTCTCGACGGGCCGCAAACACTGGGCTGCCGACGCGAGCCTGCGAGCCATGGTGCGGACCATCCCGTTCTACCTCAACGGTCGGGCCAGCCAGCGCAGCTTGGTGCTGCGCTGGCTGGAGGAATCCTACGGCAGCAAGGAACCGGTGGCGCTGGAGAAGCTGACCATCGAACACGTGCTGCCGCAGACCCTCAGCGAGGAGTGGGCGCAGATGCTCGGCGCTGACCTCGACACCGACGAGACCACCGACGAGGCGCACGAGGCGCTCGTGCACACCCTGGGGAACCTGACCCTCACCGGCTACAACTCGGAGCTGAGCAACAAGCCGTTCGCCGCCAAGCGGATCGCTCTGGCCAAGAGCGGTGTTCAGCTGAGCCGGGACGTCGCCGACCGGCAGCGGTGGGGCCGTTCGGAAATCCTGGCACGGGCCGACGCCCTCGCCGAACGGATCATTGCCATCTGGCCGGGTCCCTCCGGCGAGACTGGCAACCAGTCCGACGTGCCCTGGGATGTTCTGGCGAAGGCACTCGCCGAGCTGCCGGCCGGATCGTGGACCACCTACGGCGATCTGGCGGCCCTGATTGGTACGGCGCCGCAACCGGTGGGGAACCGGCTGGCAAACCATCCGACCCTCAACGCCCATCGGGTGCTCCAGGCCGGCGGAATCGTCGCGGGTAACTTCCGGTGGCTCGAACCCGGCCGTAACGACGACCCTCGTGACGTGTTGCGCGTCGAGGGCGTGACGTTCGACCAGCACGGCCGCGCCGACCCGGCCCAGCGCATCACAGTCGAGGAGTTGGCGCAGCTCGCCGGGGTGACGCCACCCGATCTGCCCGAGCCGCGAGCCCGCTCTCACGGCGACGTCGACTACGCCTCGCGGTTCATCGAGCAGCTCACCGCGTCCCAGGGGGCGGCGGTCGCCACGGCCACCGCCGTCGTGCTCGACGCGTGGACCACGATGGGCGGCACCCTTTCCTACGGGATCGGCAACGAGACCTCCTGCTTCCTCATGGCCCGAAGCAAGGATCACGAGTACGGCAACATCTGGCCGGTGACGTTCTACCCCAGTGGGAAGTGCGAGGTCGTTTTCCAGCACCTCAGTATCCGTACGCCGTTCGACGACCTGGCCCTGCGGGAGGAATTGCGGCAGCGGTTGAACCAGTTGCCGGATGTCCAGATCGCCGCTGCCAGGCTTGCCTTGCGGCCAAGTTTCCCGATGACGGTCCTCGCCGACGCCGAGGCCCGGTACGCACTGCTCGATCACCTGCGCTGGTTCTACGACCAGGCGCAGATCAGCACCTCCGACGATGCAGCCCTGGTTTAGCCGATCCGCCTTTCTCGATCAACTGCCCCGGAGGTCTCGTTCGTGCCGCAGCTCGCCTTCGCCAACAGTTTCTGGCAGAGCTATGACGTGCTGGAGAAGCCGGTCAAGGCCGGCGTACGCAAGGCGATGGAGAAGTTCCAGCAGCTCACCGTCGCCGGGTTGCACGCCGACAAGGGACTGCACCTGGAGTCGGTGAACAATGCCCGCGACCCACGGATGCGGACCATCCGGATCACCGACTTCTGGCGCGGGGTGGTGCTCGCGCCCGATGACGGCAGCGACACCTTCCTGCTGATCAAGGTGGTGCCGCACGACGACGCGTACACCTGGGCCGCGAAGCGGCTCTACACGGTCAACAGCGCTACGCGGGCGTTGGAGGTCCGCAACGTCGTGGCCATCGAGCAGCTCACCCCGGCGTTGGAGCAGGCCGCCGCGCAGGCGCCGCGCCTGTTGTTCGCCAAGCACTCCGACACGGTGTTGCGTGATCTCGGCATCGACGATCAGGTGCTGCGGGCGGTACGCACGATCGTCGACAAGTCGCAACTGGAGGCGTTCGGCACGCTGCTGCCGGAGGACCAGTTCGAGGTGTTGCAGTACCTCGCCGAGGGGTTCAGCCCGGACGAGGTCTACCGCGACCTGGTGACCGCGCGCCGGCCGGCCGACGCAACGCCGGAGCCGAGCGAGAGCCTGGAACTCGCGATCGCGAACACCGCCAGCCGGATCACCCTGGTCACCAGCCCGGACGAACTCGCCGAGATCCTCGACAAGCCGTTCGCCGCCTGGCGGGTGTTCCTGCACCCCTCGCAGCGGCGGGTCGCCTACCGGGTCTCGTACACCGGGCCGGCGCAGGTGACCGGGGGGCCGGGCACCGGGAAGACGGTGGCGGCGCTGCACCGGGTCAAGCATCTGCTCTCCCGTACGCCCGAAGGGCGGGTGCTGCTCACCACCTATACCAATGCTCTGGCGGCGAACCTGCGGGAGAACCTGGCGTTGCTGCTCGGCGACGAGCAGCAGCTGTCGCGGGTGGAGGTGACCACGGTCAACGCCGTCGCCAACCGGACCGTACGCGCCCTCGCCGGCCGGGTGCCGACGCCGATCGGCGATCTCGACGAGCGGCAGGTCTGGCGGCGGGTGTGCCGCAAGCTGACGCTGCCCTTCACCGAGCAGTTCCTGGCCCAGGAGTTCCGGCACGTCATCCTCGCCCAGGACGTACGCGACCGGGAGGCGTACCGGGCGGCCAGCCGGCGCGGCCGGGGGACCGCGCTGGGCACCCGGCAGCGCGACCGGGTGTGGGACGCGGTGGAGCTGTTCCAGAAGGAACTGTCGGCCGCCGGCAGCGCCACCCACCTGCAGGTCTGCGCGCGGGCGGCGGATCTGCTCGGCGAGGCCGACCTGACCGAGTACGGCTACCGGCATGTGGTGGTCGACGAGGCGCAGGACCTGCACCCGGCGCAGTGGCGGGTGCTGCGTGCCGTCGTGTCACCCGGCCCGGACGACCTGTTCATCACCGGCGATCCACATCAGCGGATCTACGACTCCCGGGTCTCACTCGCCGCCCTCGGCATCTCGGTCACCGGCCGCAGCAGCCGACTGCGGATCAACTACCGCAGCACCGAAGAGATCCTCTCCTGGTCCACAACGGTGCTCGTCGGGTCGCGGGTCGAGGACCTCGGTGGCGAGGGCGAGGACAGCCTTACCGGCTACCGGTCGCTGCTGCACGGCAAGCGACCCACCGCGCAGGGTCACCCCTCGTCGCAGGCCGAGATCGCCGCGCTGATCAAGCGGGTGGGGGAGTGGCTCGACCAGGGCATCGGGCCGAGCGAGATCGCCGTGTGCGCCCGGTTCAACACCACCCTGAGCAGCGTGCAAAGCGAACTGGACGCTGCCGGAATTCCGTCGATCCGGGTACGCGACCAGCCCGGCGCGGAAGTCGACGGCGTACGGCTGGCCACCATGCACGCGATGAAGGGCCTGGAGTTCCGCTGCGTCGCGATCGTCGGTGTCACGGCGAAGGCGGTCCCCTTCGCCAAGGAGGTCACGCCACCCGAGGTGGACCCGGTGCAGCACGACAACGATCTGCTACGCGAGCGCTGCCTCCTCTTCGTGGCCAGCACCCGAGCCCGCGAAGCCCTGCACGTCTCGTGGAGCGGACAACCCAGCCCGTTCCTGTCATCTGTCTCGACCGTCCGGTAACGACCGCTCTTGTTCACCGAGGCTGATGGAGTGCATCCAGAGCGCGACATCGAGCACTCGCATGCAGCCGGAGTGAGCCGTTCCCCAGGTCTCGCCGCCGCGGATGACGGTCGGTAAACATTGCCAAACTTCGATGAATTTGGGTCTTGGTCTGGCCTGTTCCGTAAGGGCTGAACTACCGTCAGGATATGGTCTCGCGTCGATCGATACTGCGGACCGTGCCGCTCGCGGCCGCCGCACTCACCGCCACCCCAGCCCACGCCCGTTCCTCCACCTCGACCGATCCGATCCGCGTACCCCCCGATCCGGCCACGATGGCCGCCGCCGCGACCGCCGTACGTGGCTTCTCCGCTGACCTCTACCGCGAGCTCGCCTCGACCCGTCCCGGCGGCAACGTGGTGTGTTCGCCGTACTCGGTCGGGCTCGCGCTGGCGATGGCCAGGGCGGGTGCCGGGTCCACCACGGCGGCGGAGATGGATGCCGTGCTGCACGCACCGCATCCCCGACCGCAGGCCCTCGACAGCGGCCTCAACACGGTCGAACAGACCCTGGCCACCCGCTACCAGGACGGCGACGGAGTCGCCCGGCCGCTGCTGACCACGGCCAACGCCCTGTGGACCCGGCTCGGTCTGGGCCTGCGGCCCGGGTTTCAGGACACCCTGGCCGGCTATTACGGTGCCGCGCCGCACCCGGTCGACTTCGGTGGCGCGCCGGAAGCGGCCCGCCAGGAGATCAACACCTGGGTCTCCGACCGGACCAACGCGAAGATCCCGGAACTGTTGCCGTTCGGTGCCGTGAGCCCCGGCACCAAGTTGATTCTCACCAATACGACCTATCTCAAGGCGGCGTGGCGGTACCAGTTCGTTCCGGCGTTGACCGCGACCGAGCCGTT
>NZ_JBEYUI010000030.1:0-58691 GCF_040643455.1 Micromonospora sp. NPDC047134 | reverse complement strand
CCACAAGGGCAAGTAACAACCCTCACCACACCACCACCAACACACCCACACCACACCGCCAGACCACCCTGCCCACACAACGGTCAAAACACGAGAAGAACGCCCGCCGTCACCGGCGGGCGTTCTCATGTCATGCGAGGCCCTAGAGACCGGGCCGGTTGTTGTCACGTTCGGCGAGGATCTCCCGCAGTTCCCCGTCGCCCAACGAGTGCTTGTCGTGGAACGCCTCGACCAGCTCGTAGAGCTTGGTCTGGACCCGGTCGACCTTCGGCACATCGGGCAGCACCGACTGACCCCGCTCACCGGCCGATTCGATCGTCAGGGTGCCGTAGCCCAGCAGACGCCCGACGAACTGCTGGTTCATCGAGTGGTCGTTGACCCGGCTGAGCGGGATGTCCCGCCGTTCCCGGGAGAACACCCCGTGCTGGATCACCACCCGCTCGTTGGTGAACAGATAGTGCGTGGTGCGCCAGCCGATGTACGGCCACAGCCCCAGCACCAGTACGGCCAGCACCGCCAGCCCGCCGATCACGGCGAGGGTGATGGAGCCGCCTCCACTGGAGGGCAGAAAGATCAAACCGACCACCACCGCGGCGATGGCGAGCACCAGCACCGCTACCGGCCGGATCAGGGCCTTCCAGTGCGGACGCAGATGCAGCACGACGTGCTCGTCCTCGGTGAGCACGTCTTCGGGGAACGCCACGGATACCTCCTCGCAGAACCGGACGCGCAGACGTTAACCCCCCGCACCCCCTCCCCCACATCCACCACGCGGCCACCCTCCCCACCCCTTCCCACCCCTTCCCACCCCCTCCCACCCCTTTCCCCCGCGATCTTGCACTTTCGGTCGCCCATTCGCCCCGTTAAGCCCGATTCGTCCCGACCGAAAGTGCAAGATCGCCGCGCAGGAAGCGGGGGCGTGGGCGGCGACGTACGGGGGGTGGGGGTTAGCGGAGGTGGAGGAGGTCGGCGGCGGGGAGGGAGTGGGTGGTGGGGGTGGGGTGGGGGGTGGTGAGGAGGAGGTGGCCTTCGCCGGTGATGGTGGTGGCGGTTCCGGTGAGTGTGGTGCCGTCCGGGAGGAGGGCGCGGACCTCGCGGCCGACCGTGGCGCAGACCTTGAGGTACGCCTCGCGTAGGCCGCTGGCGGTCGCGTCGCCGTCGGCGTCCCGCCAGCGGGCGTACCAGTCGGCCAGCGAGCGCAACAGGGCCCGCAGCAGTGGGTCGCGGTCGGTGGCCGCCGCACCGGCCAGTTGCAGTGAGGTGGCCGGCAGGCCGGTCGGGTTCTCCGGCAGCTCGTCGGCCCGCAAAGTGACATTCAGTCCGATGCCGAGCACGACCGCCGGCGGGTCACCCAGGGCCGGGCCGGGCACCGCCTCGGCGAGGATGCCGGCGCACTTGGCCTCGTTGACCAGCAGATCGTTGGGCCACTTCAGGCCGGCCTCCAGCTCGGCCAGTCGACCGACCGCCTCCACCAGCGCCACCCCGGCCAGCAACGGCAGCCAGCCGTACCCCGCCGGTGGTGCGGGCCGCCAGCCACGGTCCGGCACGGCCTCCCCGGGCCGCAGCAGCACGCTCGTCGCGATGCCGGCCCGCGGCGGCGACTGCCAGGTCCGTCCGCGCCGCCCTCGGCCGGCGGTCTGCCGCTCGGCGACCACTACCAGCCCTTCCGGCTCGCCGCGCCGGGCCGCCTCGGCGACATCGGCGTTCGTCGAGCCGGTCTCGGTGTGCAGTTCCAAACGCGCCCATGGGCCGTACGGCGTGACCAACGCCCGGCGCAGCCGCGCCGCCGACAGGGGCGGACGATCCAGATCGATGTACGGCGAGCCCGGCATCCCACCAGCGTACGGACTACCCCTCCTGCCGCACGTCGCTGACCTGAACCATCGTTATATTCCCAGGGTGACTACCGAATCCGGGAGCAATATGCACAGCACCGCCGGCAAGCTGGCGGACCTGGCCCGACGGGTCGACGAGGCGGTGCACGCCGGGTCGGCCCGAGCGGTGGAGAAGCAACACGCCAGGGGTAAGAAGACCGCCCGTGAGCGGATCGAACTCCTGCTCGACGAGGGCTCCTTCGTCGAGTTGGACGAGTTCGCCCGGCACCGGTCCACCAACTTCGGGCTGGACCGCACCCGCCCGTACGGCGACGGGGTGATCACCGGCTACGGCACCATCGACGGCCGGCAGGTCTGCGTGTTCGCCCAGGACTTCACGGTCTTCGGCGGCTCCCTGGGCGAGGTCTTCGGCGAGAAGATCGTCAAGGTGATGGACCTCGCCATGAAGATCGGTTGCCCGGTCATCGGCATCAACGACTCCGGCGGGGCCCGCATCCAGGAGGGTGTGGTCTCCCTCGGCCTCTACGGCGAGATCTTCTTCCGCAACGTACGGGCCAGCGGCGTCATCCCGCAGATCTCCCTGATCATGGGCCCGTGCGCGGGCGGCGCGGTGTACTCCCCCGCGGTCACCGACTTCACCGTGATGGTCGACCAGACCTCGCACATGTTCATCACCGGTCCCGACGTCATCAAGACGGTCACCGGTGAGGACGTCGGCATGGAGGAGCTGGGTGGGGCCCGCACCCACAACAGCCGCAGCGGCAACGCGCACTACCTCGCCAGCGACGAGGAGGACGCGATCGACTACGTCAAGGCCCTGCTGTCCCACCTGCCGTCGAACAACCTCGACGAGCCGCCGGTCTTCCCGGTCGAGGCGGAGCTGGACGTCACCGACGCCGACCGGGAACTGGACACCCTGATCCCGGACTCGGCCAATCAGCCGTACGACATGCACCGGGTCATCGAGCACGTGCTCGACGACGGTGAGTTCGTGGAGGTCCAGCCGCTCTTCGCGCAGAACATGGTGGTCGGCTTCGGTCGGATGGAGGGTCGGCCGGTCGGTGTGGTTGCCAACCAGCCGATGCACTTCGCCGGCACCCTGGACATCGCCGCCAGCGAGAAGGCGGCCCGCTTCGTGCGTACCTGCGACGCCTTCAACATCCCGGTGCTGACCTTCGTGGACGTGCCCGGCTTCCTGCCCGGCACCGGCCAGGAGTGGGACGGCATCATCCGCCGGGGTGCCAAGCTCATCTACGCGTACGCCGAGGCCACCGTGCCGAAGGTCACCGTGATCACCCGCAAGGCGTACGGCGGGGCGTACGACGTGATGGGCTCCAAGCACCTGGGGGCCGATCTCAACTTCGCCTGGCCGACCGCCCAGATCGCGGTGATGGGCGCCCAGGGGGCGGTGAACATCCTCTACCGGCAGGAGCTGGCCGCCGCCGAGGACCCGGCCGCCGTCCGCGCCGAGAAGATCGCCGAGTACGAGGACACCCTGGCCAACCCGTACGTCGCCGCCGAGCGCGGGTACGTCGACGCGGTGATCGCGCCGCACCAGACCCGTACCCAGATCATCCGAGGGCTGCGGGTGCTGCGTACCAAGCGGGAGACCCTGCCGCCGAAGAAGCACGGCAACATCCCGCTCTGACCCCCCTCCCCACCCACCCCAAGCGCTGTTGATCATGAGGTTGGCGGCGGTAGTTGATCTCCACGATGCCGCCAACCTCATGATCAACGCGGCTCGATGGGGGTGGGTGGGTTAGGGAGGGGGTTAGCAGGGGGGGTTGGCGGCGGGGCAGAGGCGGGTGGCGGCGAGGGTGGCGACGCGGCGTAGTTCCGCGTCGGTGGTGTCGCGGCCCAGGGCCAGCACCGTGACCAGGTCGCCGACGCGTACCACGGCTCTCGTGTCCGGGCTGGTCGGTCCCCGGCTCTCCCCGGTGTCCAGGTTGCGGGCGGTCACGACGAGGTGCCTGATCAGCATCCCCTCGTCACCGGCCAGGGCGCGGTCGGTCACCTCCCAGCGGTGCTCCACCTCGGCCCGCGCGATCCGGTCCTCCCATGACACCTCGCCGGTCACCCGCCAGCTGGCACACGGTGCGATCAGCACGTCGAGCCGCTGGAGGAAACCGGCGGCGGTCTCCGGGGCCAGCCGGTAGACGGCCTGATTGAGCACCACGTCGGCCGGCCGGCGGGCACCGTCTGCGCTCGCCCGTAGCAGGGTCTGTGACCGGGAGTACCGGGACACCTCCCAGGCGTCGGTCTGCCCCTGGTCGGTGAGGCAGGCCAGCAGCAACTCGTCGACCCGCACCGGCTCACCGAAGCCCGCATGACTCAGTGGAGGGTCCGTCTTCGTCGTCAGGTCCTCCGGCTGCACCAGCGCCTCGTGGGGGATCTCGGCGTACACCGGCAGCGAGGTCTGCGGCTGGGAGTCCGCCGACTGCGGCGGGGCCGACTGAGGGGCGGCCAGGCGTACCCCGGCGATCGCGGGCCCGGCGGCCAGGAGCACCACCGCGGTCGCCGCGCTCAGCATGGCCCGGCGGCGCCGACGGCGGGCCCGTTCACGCAGTACGGCCGGTTCCGGCCAGCGGACGTCCCGCAACTCGTTGTGGAGCCGCTCGACGAACATCATCTCGTCACGCACCGGGTGCCTCCTCCAGGTCGGTGACGGCGAGCAGTCCGGCGAGCGCGGTACGCCCCCGGGACAGGCGGGCCTTGACCGTGCCGACCGGAGCTGAGGTCTGCCGCGCGACCTCGGCGACCGGCAGGCCGACCAGGTAGTACAACGCGATCGCCACCCGCTGCTCCTCGGGCAGGCGACGCAGGGCGGCGACCACCTCGACGGTCTCCGTCCCCGGCGCGGGAACACTCTCCACCGCGCCGTGTCGCAGGTAGGCCCTAGCCCGGCTGCGCAGACTGCGCCACCGGCTCACCGCCAGCCGGCTGGCCACCACCCGTACCCAGGCCTCGGGGTCGTCGTAACGCCCCACCGTGGACCAGCGTTGCCACGCCCGCACGTACGCCTCCTGGACGGCGTCCTGGGCCTCGCCCAGGTCACCGGTGAGCACGTAGACGAAGCCGAGCAGCCGTTGTCGACTGCCCCGGTAGAACTCGTCGAACCCGTCGACGTCCGGCACCTGCCACCTCCTGCGGGTCGTAGACAACACGCACCAGGAGGCCATGCGGTTGCCGCCAGGCCCCAGGCAGGCCAGGCCGCAGGCTCAGGTCACCAGGTGATGCCCGCTTCGGTCAGCAGCGGGCCGGCCAGCATCAGCCCGCCGACGAGCAGCACGGCACAGTTGGCCAGGCCGAACAGGACGACCCAGAAGAAGGCCGGAAGTCCGGTGATGCCGGCTAGTTGGTCGGCGTCGGAGGCAGGCATCCCCCGCCGGGTACGCAGCCGTTGCAGCTCGATCACCGGGCGTACCCCGCCGAGCAGCAGGAACCACACACTGGTCCAGGCGAAGGCGGCCTGCACCTGCGGGCTGGCGTACCACGAGACGGCGAGCACCACCCCGCCGGTGACCAGCAGCGACAACACCCCGAACAGATTGCGGATCATGACCAGCATGGCCAGCAGGAGGAGCACCGCCAGCCAGAGCAGCAGGGTGATCCGGTTACCGGCCAGCAGCCATGCCCCGCCCAGGCCGACCAGCGGCGGCGCCAGGTAGCCGGCCAGCAGGGTGAGTACCATCCCCGGGCCGGTGGGGCGACCGGCGGAGAGGGTCAGCCCCGAGGTGTCCGAGTGCAGTCGGATGCCGCGCAGTTTGCGTCCGGTGAGCAGCGCGGCCAGGGCGTGACCGCCCTCGTGCGCGATGGTGATCGCGTTGCGGGCGATCCGCCAGGGCAGTCGGGTGCTGACCACCAGCAGCGCGGCCACCCCGGTGAGCAGCACCAGCAGCGGGGGCGGGTCGGGCTGCGCGCCGACCAGGCGGTCCCAGAACTCCGTCATGCCCTCGATCGACACCATGGGGCGCGAGCCTACCGTCCGTGTTCCGGTGTCACTGCCGGGCCAACCGCCCGTATCGTGTGACTGATCGGGTGGCGATCGGATCGGGAGGTGTACGCCGGTGAGCGCAGCCCCTCTGGAACCCCACGTCGGCCTCTGGACGGAGGACGACTACTTCGCCATGGGCGAGACCCATGACCGGATCGAGTTGCTCGACGGGAGCCTGATCGTGAGCCCTGCACCGAGCAAGCGACACCAGCTGGTGTCGTGGAATCTTGTCGCCTCGTTGCGACCAGCGGCACACCCGCACGACCTTCTTGTGTTCGAGGCGGTCAATCTTCGTCTCGGCCCCGACCGGATCGTCATTCCGGATGTGGTCGGGGCGGACACCGACGACGAGGGCACCGTCGTAGAGTCGGCCGAGGTCGCGCTCGTCGGCGAGATCGTCTCGCCGGGCAACGCGGCCGCCGACCGGGTGCTCAAGATGCAGCTCTACGCGATCGCCCAGATTCCCTGGTACCTGCTGGTGGAGCAGGACGGTGACACCCATTCGCTGCGGCTGTACCGGCTCGACGGCGGGCACTACGTCGAGGACCGGGTGGCCAAGGCCGGGGAGACGTTGACTCTCGCCGAGCCGTTCCGGTGGCAGATCGATCCGGCCACCCTGCGCTGATCGCCAGGTGGGCTGACGCCACAAGCCCGACATCGAAAGTTATCTCTACCTCTATTGCCTGACCCAGCGGCCCCACCCAAAGATGGCTGTCAATTGACTGTCGTCTCAGGAGGGCGCCATGGGTCAGGTCAGGTCATCGCTGCGTCGGCTGACCGCCGCCGCACTCACCATGCTCGCCACCGCCGCCGTCGGGCTCGTCGCCACCGCGACCCCCGCCGCGGCGGCCACCGTGCCCGGCATCGACGTCTCGCGGTACCAGGGCACCATCAACTGGACCAGCGTCCGCAACGCCGGCATCCAGTTCGCCTTCATCAAGGCCACCGAGGGTACGAGCTACAAGGACCCGAACTTCAACACCAACTACGTCAACGCGTACCACGCCGGGGTGATCCGGGGGGCGTACCACTTCGCCCGGCCCAACATCTCCTCCGGCGCGGTCCAGGCCAACTACCTGGCCTCCAACGGCGGCGCCTGGTCTGCGGACAGCCGTACCCTGCCTGCCGCCCTGGACCTGGAGGCCAACCCGTACAGCGGCGGCTACTGCTACGGCCTGAGCACCACCGCGATGCGCAACTGGGTGCAGGACTTCCTGAACACCTACCGCTCCCGCACCGGCCGCTACGCGGTCATCTACACCACCACCAGCTTCTGGAACCAGTGCACCGGTAGCTGGAGCGGCCCCTGGAACAACCACCCGGTCTGGATCGCTCGCTGGTCGTCCTCCGTGGGTGCCCTGCCAGCCGGGGCGCCGTTCTGGAGCTTCTGGCAGTACACCGACTCCGGCCGGGTCGCCGGCATCAGCGGAGCCGTGGACCGCAACTACTGGAACGGTGACCGCAGCCGGCTGATCGCCCTGGCCAACAACACCTGACGTACGCCGCGACGGCGGGCCGGGCTCCCCTCACGGACCCCGGCCCGCCGTCGGTGGCGCTCGTCGTCGTGGGGCTCAGGCCCGGCGTCGGGAGGTCAGGACGACCGGCACGGTCATGCCACCACTGCGGGTGACGCTTCCTCGGCGGGTCAGGTGCCAGCCGGTCAGCGCGGCCCCGGCCAGCAGCATCAGGCTCATCAGCATCGCGACTCCGGCGGCGGCGACCAGCAGTACGACGCTGCCGAGCACCGCGAGTGTCCACAGTGCCAGCCGGGATCGGGTGTCCGTTCCTCGGTAAGCCATCTCGGGCCTCCCTTCCGTCGTCGGAGATCAGATACCCCGATCGGCGAAGGGTCATGCCTGTCGATCAGTCCTGACGGTCGGGTACGAACTCCCGGAAGGCGGTCTCGAAGTTCGGCAGCTGGGCTTCCCACTCGCTGTTCGGCACTTCCCAGCGCAGGGCGAAACCCCGGTTGCTGGCGGTGACGAAGCCACGGTTACGGACTCGGAGCTCGACCCCGTTGCGGGTCTGGTACCAGTCCCAGTCGCCGCAGGTCCGCCACTTGCAGTCGAACGACCAGATGTCGATCAGCCGGTAGTTCTGCACGCCCCTGACGTTCCGCCGACCCGGCTCAAGCTCACGCCAGGTGGCAGCCGCGTCCCGCCCCGGGCGATCCGTGCGGTCGATGGTCAACTCGCTGACGCCGTTGGGGTCCCGGTACTTCACCCAGGTGCTGCCGGAACTGCGCCGCCAACCTTCCGGCACGGGCACCTTGAAGCCGACCGGATCGTTGCGCATCGTCCAGCCGGCCGGCAGCCCGCCGCTGGTCGGCTCTGCCGTGCTGGGCGAGACCGAGGGGCTGGGCGGGGCGGCGCTGGTGGGTGGGGCGTCGCTGGTGGGCGGCGGTGCAGCCGGTTCACTGCTCGCCGGGGCCGAGGCTGTCGGGCTGCCGGTCGAACCCTGCGGAGTGCCACCGTCCTTGCCGTCGTCGCCGGTCAGCAGCGGCACCGCCACCACCAGACCGACCACCAGCAGCGCCACCAGAGCGCCGACGAGCAGCCCACGTCGGTTGCGCTCCGAACGCAGGAAGCCCGAGGTGAAGACCGCACCACGGGCCGGTTCCGAGTCTGCCGGAGCCGAGGGCACCTGCACGGTCCCCTGCGGTACGACCCGGGTGGGGTCCCCGGTCGACCCGGAGGTCACCCGACGGGTGGGTTCGGCATCCGCTGCAGCCGCACTGTCGTCGTTGGACGGCGTCGGGTCAGGGGTCGCGGTCGCGCGACCGGCGCCCACCCGATCCGTCGGTCCCGCTTCGACGGAAGTCTCCCCCTCGGACCCGGACCCCTCAGTGGCCTGCGAGCCCGTCGGCTCGACAGCCTCCTCGCCCGCCGCCGAATCGCGCCCCTCCACCTGGGCTGAGCTGCCCGGACCGGAGGCGATCAGAGCGGTAGGTGCGGCGTCCGAACTCGTCGACTCCCCCCGGTCGGAACCGGTGTCGCCGGCGTCCATTCTGGCCGTCGCCGCGGCGTCCACGCCGGTCGATCCGGCGGCCAGCGGCGTACGCGGAGCGGGTGGGCTGACCGGGGCGGACGGCTGTTCCCCGGACGGTCGGGGCGCCGGCACCAACGGCGGGCGGGGCTCCCGCGGACCGTTCGGCCCCGGCCGGCGTACGCCATCCAGCAGTGAGATGGTCCGGACCCGCCGGCCGCTGGCCTTACGCAGCATGCGCTCGGCGGAGTCGGCCGTGATGCGCTCCTGGGGGTCCTTGCGGAGCAGCCCGTTGAGCACGGACTTGAGTGGGCCGGCGTTACGCGGGTGCGGCATCGGCTCGGTGGCCAGCGCGGCCAGGGTGGCGATCGCCGAGGGCCGGGCGAACGGGGACTTGCCCTCCACGGCGGCGTAGAGGGTGGCGCCCAGCGACCACAGGTCGGCCTCCGGCCCGGCGGTGCCGTCGCGGGCCCGTTCCGGCGCGATGTAGGCCGGTGACCCGAGCACCATGCCGGTACGGGTGACGTTCGGGTCCCCCGGGATGGTGGCCAGCCCGAAGTCCGTCAACACCACCCGACCGTCCGTGCCGAGGAGCACGTTGCCGGGCTTGACGTCGCGGTGCATGATGCCGGCCCGGTGCGCCGCCTTCAGGGCGTTCAGCACCCCCAGCCCGATCTCCGCCGCCTGGGCCGGCGACACCGGCCCGTCCTCGGCGAGGGTGTCCTGCAGCGAACGCGACGCGACATACTCCATCACGATCCACGGGTCACCGTCGGTGCGGAGCACGTCGAAGATGCGTACCACGTTGACGTTGTTGAGCCGGGCGATGGCCCGCGCCTCGCGCAGCGAGCGCTCCCGCATCTCGCGGCGCTCGTCGTTGGTCAGACCCGGCGGCGGTACGAGTTCCTTGATGGCGACGTCGCGGTGCAGCACCTCGTCGCGCGCCTTCCACACCCGACCCATGCCGCCCTGACCGAGCGGCGAGATGAGCCGGTACCGGTCGGCGACGAGTTGGGAGGCGGAAGCGTCTGACATCGCTGAGACGGTACCCGGCAGCGCTGAAACCTACACCGTCGGCACGCCATTCTGCGATCAAGGTCAACTTCGGGCCGCGTACGCTGAGTGGCATGTCTGGGGAAGAGCCGCTGTTGCGCATTGTGCGCGGCATACCGACCGCCGAAGAACTGGCCGCGCTGGTGGGTGCGATCGTCGCCCGCCCCCGGTCCGCCGCCGGGCCTGCCCCGGCACCGGTCTCCACCTGGGCGCGCAGCGCTCGCCCGGCAAGCAGGGGCCACCTGCCCGGCCCCGGCGCCTGGCGCGTGTCCAGCCTGCCCCGCTGACCCTCCGGCTTCAACCGGGTTCCAACCGGCCGGGTACGGGGCTGCCGGGGCGGCCTGCACCCATTAACCTCACTCAGGGGAATCGGGCCGTGACGGTTGGGAGGGAACGTGATCCCTGAAGAGGACCGACCTGCGTCCTGGTTGGGCGGCTACCGCACCATCGAGGCGGACATTCGCCAAATGCGGGAATTCGCTGATCAACTCCGTGCCGAGGTGGAGAGCAACTACACCCCGCACCTGCGGTACATCGCCAGCGACATGCTCACCCAGGTGTCCAACCCCGCTGACGCGTTCATCGAGCTGGTGCAGTTCATGCGCGCCCACTGGGAGACCCAGCAGGCCGCCACCAACGCGGTCTGGGGAGTCGGTCACACCACCGGCCACCTGGCGGAAGCCGCCCATCAGGTGGCCCTGCGTTACGGCGACGCCGACGCCTTCTCCGCAGCCCGGGTCGCCGACATCCAACGCGCCCTGGCCAGCCCCGGCATGACCACCACCTCGCCGGCGCCGTCACCCTCATTCGCCGACCCCACCGGCCCCGACCAGCCGGGACCGGTGGTGCTGCCATGAGGGACGTGGGCGTCGGCCGCAGCGGCGGCCTCACCGACTGGTACCTGATGAACGTCGCCGACATGTGGGCCTGCGTGCAGGACCACCAGACCGAACAGCACTGGCGACACGTCGCCGGCTGGCGCAAGGTCTGCGACCTGGCAGGTCAGCACCTCACCAGACTCAAGGCCTACCGCGCAGGCCTGGCCCGTGCCTGGCCGCCGGAGACCAACGCCGCCGCCCGGGCATACGTCACCGAACTGGACAACCTGATCGACCAGGTGCAACGCACCCACGACGCCGCCTCCGCCAACCAGACCGCGCTGTCGGCCGCCACCCAGGCCATCACCAGCACCCGCACCGAACTGAGCAAGATCTACGAGGAGTACGCGGGCAAGCTTCGACAGAAGCGGACCTGGGAGGAGATCGCCGCCGACCCCAAGGCCGCCGCCGGAAGCCGAGCCAGCGAATCCCCGGTGACCGACGCGGACCTGGAACGCCTCAACGTCCGAGCGCGCGGCATCATGTACGGCCTCAGCAGCGAACTCCAACAAGCCCAAGCAATGCTCCGCCAACCCCCTCCAAGCCCACGAGCTGCGATTCAACACAACGATCCCGATGTTTACAGCGCTGGTGGACCTCCTCCCGTCATTCCTCCGATCGTCCCCTTACCAACTGCTGCTACATCCAGAAAGCCCCGACTCCCATCGCCCGAGCAGCGCGCATCAACGCCTAGTGCGCCTACGACAGGCCCAATTCTCGGAGCAGTTGGTCCCGGTCTTACTTCCCCACCAACCAATGGCGCGCCAAACGCTCCGCCCGCTCCGACCACCAGCCCTTCACTTGGCCCTGCCACTGGCCCAACGCCTCTTCCCAGCATTGGTGCCCAGCCAGTAACACCACGCCCAGGTCATACACGCCAGGATCATGCTGGTAGACCAGCCGCAGGTGCCGGATCAAATCCGGCACGAGCGCTGCCATCCGGAGGCCTAATTGGAGGCCAGCCCGCGATGGGCGCCAGTCACCAGCCCGCAACCGTCGGGCCTAAGCGGGTCAATCCGATAGGTGGAATAATTGGCGGCGGCGCTGCGGGTACCGCACCGACTGGCGGAGCTGGATCAAGGCCAGGCAGCGGCAGAGGACTTGCCGGCACACCCGTCATGCCGACCATCGGAAACACGCCGGGCATAGGAATCTCCAGCGCCACGGGGGTGGGTCAACTTTCACGACCGCCCACCTCGCGCTCTAAGGAGGACGACCAGTCACGCCAATGGGATCCGGATAATCCGTGGGCGATAGACCAGGGGGTCAGCCCAGTCGTCAAATCGCCAACTGTTGACGACCATATAGATCCCGGCCCAGCAATCGGCCTCGATCGGTGATCTCCCGGTTCACTCTTCTCCTCGCCGCCCTCTTGACTCTTGCCACAACAACGCCATACCAAGATCCTTCCACTCTCCGCAGAGCAGCAACACTGGCCTCAAGTGAGGGTGCGGATCGGGTACGCGACGACCAGTGGCACCTCCGATACCTCCGCATGGGCGAGGTTCATAAGATCAGCCAAGGGGAAGGGGTCGTCGTCGCCATTCCCGACTCCGGCGTAGCTCCGCACCCTGACCTCCGAGACAACCTGCTATCCGGAACCGATGTCATTCCAAATGGCGCCGGAGATGGTCGACAGGATCAGGATAGCCATGGCACCGCAATGGCCGGACTTGTCGCAGCTCACGGACGACCCAACGCTAAAGGCGCTCTCGGAATAGCCCCGAAAGCCAAGATAATCCCAATATTCAGCACACCACCTCACAAAGACGGCGATCCCGACTCACTCGCAGAGGCGATTGAATTCGCCGTTAGCCGAGGTGTCGACATCATTAGCATTTCAAGCGTAGGCGGCTCAAGCTCTCGACTCGTTCAGGCAGTGGAAATGGCTTTATCCGCAGATATCGTGGTCGTAGCGGGGGCAGGAAATCGACCTAGAGATTCCCAGGTGGGATACCCCGCCTCACATCCAGGCGTTATCGCCGTCGGTGGAGTGGACCGCATCGGCGGGCACGCCGCCGTTGCAGTCACGGGTCCCGAAATAAGCGTTGCCGCACCTGCGGTAGATCTCTACAGCACCAGTTATGGCAACGCTTACTCAAGGGGTACCGGTACGTCTGGGGCTACGGCGATTGTGGCGGGGGCGGCGGCGTTGGTGCGGGCCAAGTATCCCTATCTGCCTGCGGATGAGGTGGCGCACCGGCTGACTGCCACTGCGATCGACAAGGGGCCGCCGGGGCGGGACGACCAGTACGGCTATGGGGTCATCGATCTGGTAGCGGCGCTGACGGCAGACGTACCGCCTAGGGGTTTCGAGTCGGTGCCCGCGGCCTCGCCGGATGCGGCCGGCCCGACCACGACGGCGGCGGACGGGCCGCCAGCCGAGGGTGGGGGTGACGGTGCGGCGGCCGTGCGGGGGTGGGTCACCTTGGGGGTGCTGCTGACGGCGGGTGGGGCCTGGGCTTTGTTCGCTCGCCACCGCCGTAGGTCCGATGATCCCCCACCGCGGATCAGTCGCTGACCGCCTACGACCGGCGACCGGGGGTGGAGGCGGCGGCATGATCGGGTTGGCAACCGGTAACGTCGGCGGGGTGCCTGAAGCCATGCCGATTCGGTTGGTCCTCGCCTCGGCGAGCCCGGCCCGCCGTAAGACCCTGCAAGCCGCCGGCATCGAGCCGGACGTGCTGGTCAGCGGGGTCGACGAGTCAGTTGTCGTGACCGAACGAGCGGAGGATCTCTGTCTGGAGTTGGCCGGGTTGAAGGCGCAGGCGGTGTTGGCCCGGTTGCGGCCCGCCGCTGACCAGCGCACACTCGTGCTGGGCTGCGACTCGGTGCTCGCCTTCGATGGACAGATCCTAGGCAAGCCGACCGATTCTGCCGACGCTATCGCCCGGTGGGAGCGGATGCGTGGGCGCAGCGGGGTGCTGCACAGTGGGCACTGCCTCCTCGATGTCGAGGGGGGTCGGCGGGCGGAGGCGGTGGCCTCCACGGTGGTGCACTTCGCCGACATCGACGATCACGAGATCGCCACGTATGTCCGGTCCGGTGAGCCGCTGGCGGTCGCCGGTGCCTTCACCATCGACGGTCTGGGCGGGCCGTTCGTGGAGCGGATCGAGGGTGATCCGAGCACGGTGATCGGGCTGTCCCTGCCGTTGCTGCGGCGGCTGCTGGCCGAGCTGGACCTGCGGATCACCGATTTGTGGACGAAGGTCGCGCCGGGCAGCCAGTCGATCGAGCCTCTGGGTTAACGTCCGGGCATGACCCGCAAGTCGATTCCGCTCACCGACGAACTGCACGGGTATCTCGTGGCGCACGGCACCCCTCCCGACGAGGTGATCCGTGACCTGGCCGAGGAGACCCTGGCCCTGCTGCCGGAGCGCGCCTCCATGCAGGTGGCCCCCGAGCAGGCCGCCTTCCTGACCTTCCTGACCCGGCTTCTCGGTGCCCGGCAGGCGGTGGAGGTGGGCACCTTCACCGGGTTGTCCGCGCTGGCGATCGCCCGGGGTCTGGTCGACGGCGGGCGGCTGACCTGCTTCGACATCTCCGAGGAGTACACGAGGGTGGCCCGCCGGTACTGGGCCCGGGCGGGGGTGGCCGACCGGATCGATCTGCGGATCGGCCCGGCCGGGGACACCCTGCGGGAGCTGCCGAACGAGAGGTACCTGGACTTCGCCTTCATCGACGCCGACAAGACCGGCTACCCGGTGTACTGGGCCGAGCTGGTGCCCCGGATGCGGCCAGGTGGGGTGATCGCGGTCGACAACGTGCTCCGGCACGGCCGGGTCATCGCCCCGCAGAGCGAGGACGACCGGGCCATCGCCGCCTTCAACGACCAGGTCCTGGCCGATGTACGGGTGGAGGCGGTGATGCTGCCGATCGCCGACGGCCTGACCCTCGCCCGGGTGCACTGACCGCAGCGGCCACCGTCTGGCTGCGGCTAGACCTGAACTGTGCGTCGGGCTCGGGCCAGGTTGAGGGCCAACTCTTCTCGGTTCTGATGTGCGTGCCGGAGCCAGGCAGGTTGGCCCGGTTCGGTGCGCCAGGATTCGTTCAGCGGGCTGTTGTCCACGGTGTCGAAGCCGAACTGGTCGTACAGTCTCGTCACGAGTTCGACAGCTTCGGGATGGTCGCTCGATACCGACAGGGCCAGCCGGTCGGGGGCGCCGGCAGGCCGAGCGGCGGTGAGCAGCCGGGGTGCCTGGATGTGGGTGAACGCCTTGGCGACCTTCGAGGTCGGGAGCTGCTCCTGGCGTAGTTCGTGGACCGTCTTCTCTCCGGAGTCGATGACCGGGAAGTTGCCGTCGCGCCAGGGCATGTAGTTGTTCGTGTCCAGCACGATCTTGCCGGCAAGTTCGTCGACCGGCATGTCGTTGGCGAGTCTGAGGGGTACCGCCACGACGGCGAAGTCCCCGGCCGCGGCGGCGTCCGCGGCGTATGCGGCGCGCGCCGAGGGACCCAGCTCGGCCACGAGACGGTGCAGCGTCCCGGGTGCCCGGGAGTTGGCGATGACGACGTGATAGCCGGTGGCGACTGCCGCACGCGCGATCTGGCTGCCGACTTCGCCGGCACCGATGATTCCGATCGTTGTCATTGCTGGTTCCATTCGTCAGTTGCGAGTAATCGGTGGGGCGAGCCGGGACCGGCCGTTGGTTCGGACGCCCGGCGTCCGGGCGTCCGAACCTGCTCAGGCGGTGAGCTGTCGAAGCAGCTCGGCGGAGTCGTGCAGCGCCGTCATCTGGACGAACCGGCCCTCACTGACCTCGTAGATGGCGTACTCGACGATCTCGAAGGAGGCCCCGGTAGGGGTGACACCTAGCCATTCCTTGACCGGAGTGCCGGTGTTGATCGCGCGTACGGCGATGCGGTTGCGGTCGAACAGCAGTTCCTTGACCTCCCAGTGGAGGTCCGGGACGGCTTCGACGTCCTGTCGCTGGACGGCTAGGACGTCGTCCCGGGTGCCCGGATTGCCATTGAGCAGGACCCGGTCGTTGATGAACTCGTCCATCCCGTCGAACTCGTGGGCGTTGAGGGCGGCCACATAACGCAGGTACCAGGTACGCATTTCTTGGGTTGTCATCTGCATCACCAGTTCAGTTCGCCGTGCTCGTCGGTGAGGGTGCCGGTCGGGCCGTCCGGGTCCAGGGTGGCCAGGCGTACGACCGTCCTGGCGCTTTCGGCGGCCGGTCGTCCGATCCCGAAGGCGGCGGTCAAGTCGGTGGCGGTGGGGCCGGGCTCGATCGCGTTGAATTTGATGCCCGGGTGCCACTTGGCGTACTGGACGGTGAGCATGGTGGCCGCCGACTTCGACGCCGCGTACAGGGTCAACGGCAGGTGGTGTTCCGGCCGATCGGGGTTGTTCACCGCCCAGAAGGAGCCCATGCTGCTGGACACGTTGACGACAACGGGGTTCGAGGATTTTTCCAGCAGCGGCAACGCGGCCTCGGTGACCCGGACGATGCCCACCGCGTTGGTGTCGAACACCTGTCGGGCCTTCGGCCCGTCGATCTCGCCGGCCCCCAGGATGCCGGCGTTGTTGATCAGGACATCCAGGCGACCTTCGGCCGCGTCGATGGCCGCCAGGGCCTCGCGTACGGAGGCGTCGTCGGTGACGTCGAGCTGGACGAACTGGGCGCCCAGGGCTGCCGCCGCTGTCTTGCCCCGTTCCAGGTCGCGGGCGCCCAGGTAGACGCGGTGGCCCAGGTCGCGAAGCTGCTTGGCGGTTTCGAAGCCGATGCCCTTGTTGGCGCCGGTGACCAGTGTGACGGTCATGTCTCTCCTTCTGTACTGATCGGTTGCACATCAACGTAACAGAGTTTTGTACCGATCGGTTGGTGGCTTGGATCACTTCTGTACCAAGCGGTAGACTGCACGGCATGAGCCCGATCGGACGCCCCCGCGCCTTCGACGAGGAGGCCGTCCTCGATCGCGCCACCGAGGTCTTCTGGCGCCACGGCTACGAAGGTGCCTCGCTGAGCGCCCTGACCAGCGCGATGGGCATCAACCGGCCGAGCCTGTACGCCACCTTCGGCAGCAAGGAGCAACTGTTCCAACGGGCCTTCGCCCGCTACCACGAGACCCAGGTGGCCGCCGCCCGTGCCGCGCTCGACCAGCCCAGCGCGTACGCGTCGATCGAGGCCTTTCTGCGCTCAAGCGCCGACGGCCTGACCGCTACCGACCACCCCGCTGGATGCTTGTCCATCCAGGGCGGTCTGGCCTGCTCGCCGGAGAACGCCGGCATCGCCGAGATCCTGGCCGCCGGCCGCGCCGCCACCGAGTCGGCCCTGGAGGAACGCCTGTCCCGGGCCGTGACCGAGGGTGATCTGTTGGAGGACACGGATGTCCGGGCACTCGCCCGATTCGTGATGGCCCTGAGCGAGGGCCACGCGGTGCACGCCGCGGCCGGGGCCAGCCGCGAGGAACTTCACGCCTCGGTCGACATCGCCCTACGGGCCGTGGACACCCTGCACCGCCGGTAGATCACACGGAAGCGGGGGCCGGGGTCGGCAGGGCCCGGCCGAGTCGTACCGCCAGCAGCGCGGCCAACGCGATGAAGCCGGGCACCAGCAGGAAGGCCAGGTGGGTCCCGACCCCGTCGGCCATCCACCCGAGGGCGACCGGCGCGATCCCGAAACCCACAGCCATCGAGTACGCCGACCAGCCCGCCGCCTGATCGGTGGCATCTGCGGCGACGGCCAGGGCCAGGGAGATGGCCAGCGGATAGTGCAGGGCGTTGCCCAGGCCCAGCACCACCAGGCCGACCACCGCCAGCCAGCCGACCGAGGCCACCCAGAAGAGACTGAACCCGGCCAGGGACACCCCCAGGGCGGCCAGCAGGAGGGGTATCGGACGGAACCGGAGGGCCACCCGCCCGCCGAAGATCCGGCCGACGAACATGCCGGCGACGATCGCGGCCACCGCCGCCGAGGCGGCACCGGACGGCATTCCGGCGTGCACCCGCAGCACGTCCGCGGTCCACAGGGACAGGCAGACCTCGATCGAACCGGTGACCGCCATCAGCCCCCAGGCGATCCAGTACGCCCTGGGTAGCCGCCGCCTACCGGCCGCAGGCGGCACCGGCCTCCGGCGGGCTGCTCCGGCGGCGACCTGCGGTGCGCGTACCCGAGGGGTGCGGGTCGCCACCGCGACCAACGCGATCAGGGCGACCACGACGGACAGGCCGGGGCGCCAACCCCAGCCGGCGTTCACGGTGTACCCGATCACCAGCGGGGCGAGGATGCCCATGCCGGCGCAGGCGGCGTTGGCCTCGGCCAGGGCTGCGGGAGCGGCCGGCCCGTGCCGGGTGGTGAGCAGCACGTTCACGCCGCTGACCACCAGCATCCCCGCGGTGGCGATCACCATGACGATGGCGAGGGTGGCCGGTAGCGGGCGGAGCAGGGCCAGCCCGCTGACCCCGACGGCCACCCCGGCCAGCCCCAGCCAGATCGTCGGGCTTCGACCGAATCGCCGGGCGACCGGGGCGAACAGCGCCCCGCCGGCCAGCGCACCGGCCGCCAGGGCGGTGCTGTGCAGGCCGGCGACGGCGGCGCTGGTGCCCTGCTCATCACGCAGCAGGGGCACCACCGGGCCGAACCCGTAGAGGAAGAAACCCCACAGACCTAGTTGGGCGTACGCCAACCAGGTGATCCGGTCGTGACGGAGGCGGGACACCCGCCCAAGCTACAAGCGGGTGCCGCCTGCCCTACCTGCCCTGAGAGCGAACTCTCTCCCTGCTGAGCCGGGGTGTTAAGAAGGGGCCCCTGCTCTACCGCAGGCGTTAATAAGGGGCCCTTCCTTGCACCTCAGCGGACGCTGCGGGCGAACTGGCGGGCCGCCCAGTAGACCCCCGCGGCGGCGAGGATCGCGATGATGGTCAGCCCCTGCCAGACCTTGTCGTTGCCGATGTCCCCGCTGAACAGGGCCCGGGTGCCGTCCACCGCCCAGGAGAAGGGGTTCCACTTGGCGATGCCCTGCAACCAGCCGGGGGCGAAGGCCAGCGGGAGCAGGATGCCGGAGAGCAGCAGCACCGGTTGGGCGACCGTGTTCATCAGCGGGGCCAAGGCGTCCTCGCTCTTGACCTTCAGCGCTACCCCGTAGGAGACCGCCGAGGTCATCAGCGCGATCAGGGCGAGCATCAGGTAGGCCAGCAGCAGGTCGCCGATGAACACCCGCAGCTCGAACAGCAGGGCGAGCAGGGTGATGATCACCGCTTGGACCAGCAGCGACACCACGTCGCGCAGGGAGCGGCCGAGCAGCAGGGCCAGTCGGCTGACCGGGGTCACCCGGGAGCGTTCGATCACCCCGGCACGCAGCTCGGCGATCAGACCGAAGCCCTGGAACAGCCCCCCGAAGATGGCCAGCAGCACCAGCAGACCGGGCACGAAGATCTTGTACGCCTCGGCCTGGGTGGGCGCGTTCAGGGCCGGTTTGAGCAGCGGGGCGAACAGCAGCAGGTACATCACCGGCTGGAAGACGCCGACGAACACCCACACCGGGTTGCGCAGCAGCAGGTTCAGTTGACGCTGGAAGATCAGCCAGGTGTCGCGGGCGAGTTTCATCAGTTCTCCTGGTCGGGTCAGGACTCGCGCAGCGAGCGGCCGGTCTTGGTGAGGAAGACGTCGTCGAGGCTCGGGCGGTGCAGCTCGATCGACCTGAGCTCGATTCCGGCGCTGTCGACCCGGCGCAGGATGCGCGGAATGGCGGTGGCCCCGTCGTCGACGAAGAGGCGCAGGCCGCCTTCCTCAAGCGCTTCCAGCCGGCTGACGTACTCCTCGGCGGCCAGCAGCTTCTCCGCCTCGACGGCGGCGTTGTGGCCCAGGCCGAGCTGCACCACGTCGCCGGAGATCTCCCGCTTGAGCCCGGCGGGGGTCCCCTCGGCGACCACCTCGCCGTGATCCATGATCGCGATGCGGTCGCAGAGGGCGTCGGCCTCGTCCAGGTAGTGGGTGGTGATGAAGACCGTCATGCCGTCCGTGCGCAGCCGGCGGATCTCGTCCCACATGTGCGCCCGGCTCTGCGGGTCCAGGCCGGTGGTCGGCTCGTCCAGGAAGACGATCTTCGGCTCGTGGATGATGCCGAGGGCGATCTCGACCCGGCGACGTTGGCCACCGGAGTAGGTCTTGCACTTGCGGTCGGCGAACTCGGTGAGCTGGAAGGCCTCCAGGGCACGTACCGCCCGGCGCTGCGCCTCGGCCTTCGAGATGCCGTACAGCCGGGCCTGGAGCACCAGCTCCTCCCGACCGGTGGACTCGTCCCAGGTGCTGCCGCCCTGGGCCACGTAGCCGATGCGGCGGCGTACCTCGCCCGGGTCCTTGCGCAGGTCGGCGCCGGCGATGGTGGCCTGGCCCCCGTCCGGCTCGATGAGGGTCGCCAGCATCCGCAGGGTGGTGGTCTTGCCGGCGCCGTTCGGGCCGAGGAACCCGAAGATCTCGCCCGCCGCCACGTCCAGGTCCACCCCGCGTACCGCGTCGACGGTCTTCGTCTCCCGACCGGCCCGGCTGCGGTACGACTTGCGCAGCCCTCTGGTCTCGATCATCGCTTCTCCCCGCTTGAGGCCGCTGTCGGCCACCATCGTCATCGGTAACGAATCACATCGGTACGACACCACGCCGTATCGATAACGGGCCAATCCGTGCGCCATCCCACACTGAGCGCCCGTTAGGTTTGCCGGTTCGGTCGCTAAACTCCCGGTCAGTAACCCCCGGGAGGAGCCACCAAGGTGCGCAAGGTTCTCATCGCCAACCGAGGCGAGATCGCGGTACGCGTGATCCGCGCCTGCCAGGACGCCGGCCTGGGCAGTGTCGCCGTGTACGCGGACTCCGACCGGGACGCCCTGCACGCCACCCTGGCCGACGAGGCGTACGCCCTGGGCGGTGACACCGCGGCGGAGACCTACCTGCGCATCGACAAGATCATCGATGTGGCGGCCCGGTCCGGTGCCGACGCGGTGCACCCCGGCTACGGCTTCCTCGCCGAGAACGCGGACTTCGCCCAGGCGGTCATCGACGCCGGCCTGACCTGGATCGGCCCCACCCCCCAGGCGATCCGCGACCTGGGTGACAAGGTCACCGCCCGGCACATCGCCCAGCGGGCCGGTGCGCCCCTGGTCCCCGGCACCCCCGACCCGGTCGACAGCCCCGACGAGGTGATCGCCTTCGCGGCCGAACACGGCCTGCCGGTGGCCATCAAGGCCGCCTTCGGCGGTGGCGGGCGGGGTCTGAAGGTGGCCCGCACGATGGAGGAGATCCCACAGCTGTTCGAGTCGGCCACCCGGGAGGCGGTCGCCGCCTTCGGCCGGGGCGAATGCTTCGTGGAGCGGTACCTCGACCGGCCCCGCCACGTCGAGGCGCAGGTCCTGGCCGACCAGCACGGGAACGTCATCGTGGTCGGCACCCGGGACTGCTCCTTGCAGCGCCGGCACCAGAAGCTGGTAGAGGAGGCCCCGGCGCCCTTCCTCACCGCCGAGCAGCGGGCCCAGATCCACGACAGCGCCAAGGCCATCTGCCGGGAGGCCGGCTACCACGGTGCCGGCACGGTGGAGTACCTGGTCGGCAACGACGGCACGATCTCCTTCCTGGAGGTCAACACCCGGCTTCAGGTGGAGCACCCGGTCACCGAGGAGACCGCCGGCATCGACCTGGTACGCGAGCAGTTCCGCATCGCCGACGGGGAGAAGCTGCGCTTCACCGAGGACCCGGCGCCGCGCGGGCACTCCATCGAGTTCCGGATCAACGGCGAGGACCCGGGGCGCAACTTCCTGCCCGCCCCCGGCACGGTCACCGCCCTGCGGCTGCCCACCGGCCCCGGCGTACGGGTGGACACCGGCATCTCGGCCGGTGACGTGATCGGCGGCAACTTCGACTCGCTGCTGGCCAAGCTGATCGTCACCGGGGAGACCCGGACGGAGGCGTTGGAACGGGCCCGTCGGGCGCTTGCCGAGATGGTGGTCGAGGGGATGGCCACCGCGCTGCCCTTCCACCGTCTGGTGGTCTGCAATCCCGCCTTCACCGCCGAGCCGTTCACCGTCCACACCCGGTGGATCGAGACCGAGTTCGACAACACCGTGCCACCGTTCACCGGGGTGGCCGACGCGACCGCCGGCCCGGCCGAGCGGGAGACCGTCGTGGTCGAGGTCGGCGGCAAGCGCCTGGAGGTCAGCCTGCCCGCGGGCCTGACCAGCGGTTCGGCCTCCGCCGCCCCGGCCGCCCGCAAGCCCACCCGTCGTGGTGGTGCCGCCGTCAGCGCGGTGGTCGGTGGCGACTCGCTGACCTCCCCCATGCAGGGCACCATCGTCAAGATCGCAGTGGCCGAGGGGGACAGCGTCGCCGAGGGTGACCTGGTGGTGGTGCTGGAGGCGATGAAGATGGAGCAGCCGTTGCACGCCCACAAGGCGGGCACGGTCAGCGGCCTCGCCGCCGAGGTGGGCGCGGTGATCACCGCCGGCGCCGCCATCTGCACCATCGCCTGAGGTGTAAGGAAGGGCCCCCTGTTAACGCCTGGGGTAGTAAAGGGGTCCCCTCCTAACACTGCACGACGTCGCACCGCGCAGCTCAGCGGCCGACGGTCGTGCGGCGGATCAGCGGAGGGTTTCGGCGGCTACCGCGCCCACCGCGGCGGTGAGTGCGGTCAGCACCGGTGAGTCGAGTCGCCAGTGCTGCCAGTACAGCGGGATGTCCACCACCCGGCCCGGGGCCAGGTCGACGCAGCGGCCGGAGTCCAGGTCCTCGTCGGCGATCTGCTCCGGCACCATCCCCCACCCCAGCCCCAGGCGGATGGCGGCGCTGAAGGCGGGCACCGACGGCACGTAGTGCACCGGTGGGTCCAGGTCGTGACCGGCCAGGGCCTTGAGGAAGCGGTACTGGATGCGGTCCTTGCGGTCGAAGACCACCACCGGTGCGGCGGCCAGGGCCGTCGGGGTCAGCCCCTCGGGGAACCATTGTCGTACCGCCGCCGGGGTGGCCAGGGCCCGGTACCGCATCGCGCCGAGTGGGCGTACCCGGCATCCCTGCACCGGCTCCCGCTGGGCGGTCACCGCGGCCATCACCGCTCCCGCGCGCAGCAGTTCGGCGCTGTGATCCTGGTCGTCCTGACGCAGGTCGAAGGAGAGTTCCGGCGAGGCGGGCAACCGCGCCAGGGCGGCCGGGAACCAGGTGGCCAGGGAGTCGGCGTTGACCACGACGGCCACCCGGGTACGACCAGGGTCGCCACCGAGGGGCCCGCGCGCGTCGGCCAGGGCTTCCCGTTCCAGCAACGCTAGCTGTCCGGCCAGGCGGAGCAGGGGACGTCCGGCCTCGGTGGCCTGGCAGGGCCGCTGCCGTCGGACCAGCACCTGCCCGACGGTTTCCTCCAGGGCCTTGATCCGCTGGCTGACCGCCGAGGGGGTGACATGCAGTAGCCGACCGGCCGCCTCGAAGCTGCCCTCCTCGACCACGGCGGCCAGGGTACGGAGCTGGGCGGAGTCCAGACCGGCCATGAAGCTGAGCTTAACCGTGTGAAGAATCTTTAGTTGGACTGATGATCCACTGCACCCCTACGGTCGACCCATGCTCACCTCGGCCGTTGCCGGTTTCACCCTGTCCATCGCCCTCATCGTCGCGATCGGGGCGCAGAACGCCTTCGTGCTCCGCCAGGGCCTGCGCCGGGAACACCTGGTGCCGGTCGTGCTCACCTGCGCGGTGTCGGACGCCCTGCTGATCGGGGTCGGGATCGCCGGGGTGGGTTCGATGGTGACCGGTAGACCGGAGGTGCTCACCGCGATCCGCTGGGGCGGTGCCGCCTTCCTCATCGGGTACGCGATCCTGGCCGCCCGCCGCGCCCTGCGCCCCGGGGCCCTGACCCCCGCGGACCGGCCCCCGGCCCGGCTCGGCGCGACCCTGGCGGCCTGCCTGGCCTTCACCTACCTGAACCCGCACGTGTATCTGGACACCGTGCTGCTGCTCGGCGGCATCGCCCAGCAGCACCAGCACCGCTGGTGGTTCGGGGTGGGAGCCGCTCTGGCCAGTGTGTGCTGGTTCACCGCCCTCGGTGTCGGTGCCTACCGGCTGGCTCCCCTGCTGGCGCGTCCCCGGGTCTGGCAGGCCCTCGACGGCCTGATCGCGGTGGTGATGGTCGTGGTGGCGGCGGCATTGGTGCTGGGCTGAGCGGGTGGTTTCCTCCACCAGCGGCGGCGCGGACGGGCATCGGCGGCAATGATGGCCGGGTGCGTTTCCTCAATGGCACCACCCCGGCGTACGACCTGACCTACAACGATGTCTTCATGGCCCCGGCCCGATCGGAGGTGGCCTCACGGCTCGATGTCGACCTGGCCACCGGCGACGGTACCGGCACCACGATCCCCCTGGTGGTGGCGAACATGACCGCGGTAGCCGGTCGGCGGATGGCCGAGACGGTGGCCCGCCGAGGCGGCATCGCGGTGATTCCCCAGGACATCCCGATCGAGGTGGTGGCCGAGGTGGTCACCTGGGTCAAGCAGCGGCACCTGGTGTACGAGACCGCCATCGCCCTCGGCCCCTCGGACACCGTCGGCGACGCGATCCACCTGCTGCCTAAGCGGGCGTACGGCGCGGTGATTGTGGTCGACGAGGCCGGTCGCCCGATGGGGGTGGTGACCGAGGCGGACACCGTCGGGGTGGATCGCTTCGCCCAGTTGCGCGACGTGATGTCGGCCGAGTTGCACACCGTGCCGGCGGGGGCGGATCCGGGCACCGGATACGACCGGCTCTCCGTCGGGCGACGCCGGTTGGCCCCGGTGGTCGACGAGGAGGGGCGGCTGGTCGGGGTACTCACCCGGCAGGGGGCCCTGCGGGCCACCCTGTACCGGCCGGCGGTGGACGACAAGGGGCAGCTGCGGATCGCGGCGGCGGTGGGAATCAACGGCGACGTGGCCGGTAAGGCGGCGGCGCTGCTGGCGGCCGGGGTGGACACCCTGGTCGTGGACACCGCGCACGGCCACCAGGAGCGGATGATCTCCGCGCTGCGGACGGTGCGCGGGCTGGATCCGGGGGTCCCGGTGGCGGCGGGCAACGTGGTCACTGCCGACGGGGTACGCGATCTGGTGGAGGCCGGCGCAGACATCGTCAAGGTCGGGGTCGGGCCGGGGGCGATGTGCACCACCCGGATGATGACCGGGGTGGGCAGGCCGCAGTTCTCGGCGGTGCTCGACTGCGCTACCGCCGCCCGGGAACTGGGCCGGCACGTCTGGGCCGACGGTGGGGTGCGCCATCCCCGGGACGTGGCCCTGGCCCTGGCCGCCGGGGCCTCCAACGTCATGATCGGCTCCTGGTTCGCCGGCACCTACGAGTCCCCCGGGGACCTCTACACCGACGAGGACGGCCGCCGCTACAAGGAGAGTTTCGGGATGGCCTCCGCGCGGGCGGTCAGCGCCCGCACCAGTGAGGACAGCCCGTACGACCGGGCCCGCAAGGCGATCTTCGAGGAGGGCATCTCCTCGGCCCGGATGTACCTGGATCCGACCCGGCCCGGGGTGGAGGACCTGATCGACGAGATCATCTCCGGGGTACGCAGCGCGTTCACCTACGCCGGTGCGCGTACCCTGCCGGAGTTTCACGACCGGGCCCTGGTCGGGGTGCAGAGCACCGCCGGCTACACCGAGGGGATGCCGTTGCCGACGAGTTGGTGAGTGGCACATCCCCGAAAATACTTTGGCCCCTGACTGTCTGGTATCTAATCTACCGACATGAAACTGGTCCAACTCGGGGACGTGCCGCTGGGCCGCCTCCTGGTGGTCGCCGGGCACCTCACCGGCCAGCGGTGGAACCGCTATCTGGCCGAGGAGCACGGTCTCACCCAGGCCGGGATGGTCGCCCTGATGGCCCTCGCCGAGCACGGGGAACTGCCGCACCGTGCGGTGGCCGAGCTGTGCTTCGTCCGCCCGGCCACCCTCACCGGCATCGTCGACACCCTGGAGCGCGACGGCCTGGTGCAGCGCCGCAGGGACGGCACCGACCGGCGTACCGTCAAATTGACCCTGACCCCGACCGGCCGTGACCGGGTGGACGCCCTGACCGCGATGATCCAGGCGCGCCGCCCCCTCACCTCGGTCGACGCCGACCCGACCAAGGCGGCCGTCATCCGGCAGTTCCTCCTTGAGATCATCGGCCAGGAGGAGCCGGCCGGCAGACCCGCGGGAGATCCGACATGCTGATCCGGCTGCTGGGCGGCAACCTGCGCCCGTACCGACGGCCCCTGGCCATGGTGGTGCTGCTCCAGTTCGTCAGCACCATCGCCTCACTGGCCCTGCCGAGCCTCAACGCCGACATCATCGACCTCGGGGTAGCCCGGGGAGACACCGACTACATCCTGCGTACCGGCGGTTGGATGCTGGCACTCACCGTGGTGCACATCATCTGCCTGATCGCGGCGGTCTACCTGGGTGCCCACATCGCCATGGGCTTCGGCCGGGACCTGCGGGCGGCCCTGTTCGGGCATGTCAACCGCTTCTCCGCCCGGGAGGTGGCCCACTTCGGCGCCCCCTCGCTGATCACCCGCAACACCAATGACGTGCAGCAGGTGCAGATGCTCGTGCTGATGAGCTGCACCATGCTGGTCGCCGCCCCGATCATGAGCGTCGGCGGGGTGGTGATGGCCCTGCGGGAGGATGTCGGGCTCTCCTGGCTGCTGCTGGTCTGCGTACCGGTGCTGGCGATCCTGCTGGGCCTGATCATCCGGCGGATGGTGCCCAGCTTCCGGCTGATGCAGACCCGGATCGACACCATCAACCGGGTGTTGCGGGAACAGATCACCGGCATCCGGGTGGTCCGGGCCTTCGTCCGGGAGCCGTACGAGACGGCCCGGTTCGCCAACGCCAACACCGACCTGACCGCGACCGCCCTGCGTACCGGCCGACTGATGGCGTTGATCTTCCCGGTGGTGATGCTGGTGCTCAACGTCTCCAGCGTCGCGGTGCTCTGGTTCGGCGGTCAGCGGGTCGACGAGGGCGCCATCCAGGTCGGTGCGCTGACCGCCTTCCTGCAATACCTGATGCAGATCCTGATGGCCGTCATGATGGCCACCTTCATGCTGATGATGGTGCCGCGGGCGGCGGTCTGCGCGGAACGGATCACGGAGGTGCTGGACACCGAGTCCTCCGTGCTGCCCGCCCCGGACCCGGTCGTCGAGGTGACCAGCCGAGCCGAGTTGGAACTGCGCCAGGTGCGGTTCCAGTACCCGGGGGCCGCCGAGCCGGTGCTGCGGGACATCTCCTTCCGGGTGACACCGGGCAGCACCACGGCGATCATCGGCAGTACGGGGGCCGGCAAGAGCACCCTGCTCTCGCTGATCCCCCGGCTGATCGACGTGACCTCCGGTGCCGTACTGGTCGACGGGGTCGACGTGCGGCAGCTGGCGCCGGAGCAACTGTGGAACCGGATCGGGCTGGTGCCCCAGCGGCCGTACCTGTTCACCGGCACGGTGGCCAGCAACCTGCGCTACGGCAACCCGCAGGCCACCGACGAGGAACTCTGGACGGCTCTGGAGATCGCCCAGGCCCGGGACTTCGTCGAGGCCATGCCGGAGGGGTTGGCGGCCCCGATCGCCCAGGGCGGCACGAACGTCTCCGGTGGCCAGCGACAGCGGCTGGCGATCGCCCGCGCCCTGGTCCGTCGGCCGGAGATCTACCTCTTCGACGACTCCTTCTCCGCGCTGGACCTCGGCACGGACGCGCGCCTACGGGCGGCCCTGCGGCCGGTCACCGCCGACGCCGCGGTGATCATCGTCGCGCAACGGGTCTCCACCATCATCGACGCCGATCAGATCGTGGTGCTGGAGAACGGCGGTGTGGTCGGCCTGGGCCGACACGAGGACCTGCTGACGGCCTGCCCCACCTACGCCGAGATCGTGGCGTCCCAACGCACCACGGAGGTGCCGGCATGACCGAGCGGCGATCCGGGGCGTCGGCCATCCCCGCCCAGCAGTCGGCCGGCGAGAGTACGCCGAGACGACTGCCCGCCGGGGGTCATCGTGGCGGCCCGCACGGCGGCATGGGCATGGGGATGCCCGCCGAGCGTTCGATGAACTTCGGGCCCAGCGCCCGACGCCTGCTGGGCCGACTGCGTCCGCACCGCCTGCACCTGGCGGCGGTCATCGCGCTGGCGGTGCTGAGCGTCGGGTTCACCGTGATCGGCCCCAAGGTGCTCGGGCACGCCACCGACCTGATCTTCACCGGGGTGATCGGCCAGCAACTTCCGGCCGGCACCAGCGCCGAGCAGGCCGTGGCCGCGGCCCGGGCGGCCGGCAACGACAACTTCGCCGACATGCTCGCCCGGATGGAGGTGGTGCCCGGGGTGGGCATCGACTTCGCCGCCCTGGGCCGGGTGCTGATCTTCGCGTTGGTCCTCTACCTGGCGGCCAGCGTGCTGATGTGGTGGCAGGGGTGGCTGCTCAACGGGGTGGTCCAGCGCACGGTGTTCCAGCTGCGGGCCGACGTCGAGGAGAAGCTGAACCGGCTGCCGTTGCCCTACTTCGACCGGCAGCCGCGCGGGGAACTGCTCAGCCGGGTCACCAACGACATCGACAACATCTCGCAGACCCTCCAGCAGACCCTCAGTCAACTGCTGACCGCCCTGCTCACCGTGGTCGGGGTACTCGGCATGATGTTCTGGATCTCACCGCTGCTGGCCCTGGTGGCGCTGGTCGCGGTGCCGCTGTCGGTGCTGGTGACCGGGCAGATCGCCAAGCGGTCGCAGCGCAAGTTCATCGCCCAGTGGACCCACACCGGCGAGCTGAACGGGCAGATCGAGGAAGCCTTCACCGGCCACGAACTGGTCAAGGTCTTCGGTCGCCAGCGTGAGGTGGAGGCGGCCTTCCACGCCAAGAACGACGAGTTGTTCCAGGCCAGCTTCGGGGCCCAGTTCATCTCCGGGATCATCATGCCGGCGATGTTCTTCATCGGGAACGTCAGCTACGTGGCGATCGCGGTGGTCGGCGGCTTGCAGGTGGCCTCCGGTGCGATGAGCCTCGGCGACGTGCAGGCGTTCATCCAGTACTCCCGCCAGTTCACCCAGCCGCTGACCCAGGTCGCCTCGATGGCCAACCTGCTCCAGTCCGGGGTGGCCTCGGCCGAGCGGGTCTTCGCGGTGCTGGACGCCGAGGAACAGCAACCGGACCCGGCGGTGCCGGCCCGGATCAGCGACCCGCACGGCCGGGTGGAGTTCCACGACGTCTCCTTCCGGTACGACCCGGACAAGCCGCTGATCACCGACCTCTCCCTGGTCGCCGAGCCGGGACACACCGTGGCCATCGTCGGGCCCACCGGGGCCGGCAAGACCACCCTGGTCAACCTGATCATGCGCTTCTACGAGTTGGATGCCGGCCGGATCACCCTCGACGGGGTGGACATCACCACCCTCAGCCGGGACGACCTGCGCGGTCGCATCGGCATGGTCCTTCAGGACGCCTGGCTGTTCGGCGGCACCATCCGGGACAACATCGCCTACGGGCGGCCCGAGGCGACCGAGGAGGAGATCCTCGCCGCCGCCCGGGCCACCTTCGTGGACCGGTTCGTCCGCAGCCTGCCCGACGGCTACGACACCGTGATCGACGAGGAGGGCAGCAACGTCAGCGCGGGTGAGAAGCAGCTCATCACCATCGCCCGGGCCTTCCTGGCCGAGCCCGCACTGTTGATCCTCGACGAGGCGACCAGCTCGGTGGACACCCGTACGGAGGTGCTGCTCCAGCGGGCGATGGCGGCCCTGCGGTCGGAGCGGACCAGTTTCGTCATCGCCCACCGGCTCTCCACCATCCGCGACGCCGACCTGATCCTGATGATGGAGCACGGCCGCATCGTCGAGCAGGGCACCCACACCGAGCTGCTCGCGGCCAAGGGCGCCTATCACCGGCTCTACCAGGCTCAGTTCCAGCAGCCGGTCGGCGGCGAGGACCCGGTGGCCGTGCCCGCTTAGGGTGCCGGGCCGCTGACACGGGACCTGTCAGCGGCCCGGCCACGGCCGACATCGGGAACGGGGGACCCGACGCACACGGGGCCGCGCCGACAACGGTACGCCGCCGGGCGAGATTCCGGCGACCGTCATCGCACACCAGTCGATTTCGATATTCCCCGGTCAAAGCCCTCACCGGCCACACCACCGGCGAGTGTCGCTGGTCACGACGGGGCAGGGTCCGCCATGGTGACCCCGGACACATCGTCAGGCTCGGTACCTGTCCGAACCGCCCACACCACGAGGGGACCACGGTGCCCGACCTACTTACCCAGGTGGCGTCACCTGGCTGGGCATACCTCGTGCTGTTCGTGCTGCTGGTGGTGGACGCCTTCGTACCGGTGGTGCCCACCCAGTTGTTGATGATCACCGGTGGTGCCCTGACGGTGTACGGCGGACTGGACCTGCCGACGGCCATCGGCATCGGTGCTCTCGGGGTGTTCACCGGCGACCTGGCCTGTTACCTGCTCGGCCGCAGCACCTCGCGGCGTCAGCCACCTCGCCCGCAGACCCGGGGGCGGACCCGACGGATCGCCGGGCGCCTGGCGGCCGGCCTGCGCCGGCCCGGCCCCACCGGGTTGCTGCTCTGCCGGTTCGTGCCGGGTGGCCGGATGACGGTCTGCTTCGCCGCCGGTCGGGGCCGGTATCCCCTGCGACTGTTCCTGCCGTACACCGCCCTGGCGGCGACCGGTTGGGCCTCGTACGGGGGTCTGGTCGGGCACCTGGGCGGGGCGGCCCTGACCGGGTCGGCCTGGCGGATGTTGCTGATCGCGGCGGTGGCCGCCGGTGGGTTCGCCCTGACCGGCTGGGCCCTGGCCTCGATCGCCGCCCGGTTCACCCCGGCCCCGGCCGAACTGCCGGCCGACTGACCCGACCGGGCGGTCACCCTGGGGGTGATACCGGAGGGCCTGTCGGGGTGCACCCGGGGTCGGATTTCGGTGCTCGTCCCGGATCCCTCTGGGGTGGGTACGGCGACAGGCTGAACCATGCCTGGAATCCGGAACATCGGTGCACTGGCCCTCGGGGGAATCGCCCTGGCCGCACTGCTGGCCGTCGGCGGCCATCTCGCCGTGCGGGGCCTGGACCCGATGCGCCTGACCGTCAGCGACTACGCCGTCTCCGACTCCGGCGGCGCCATCCACCTGGCGATGGTGACCCTGGCGGTGGCCTCGGCGCTACTCGTACCGGCCCTGCGCCGCCTGGCCGGGCCGGGCGGTCGACTGGGCACGCCGGCCCTGCGCCGCCTGGCCGGGCCGGGCGGTCGACTGGGCACGGCTCAGCTGCTGCTCGCGGTGTGGGCCGGTGGGCTGCTGATCGCCGGTCTGGTGCCGACCAATCCGCCCGGCACCGAGATGGGCACGGCCGCGCACGTGCACCGGTACGCCTCCGTGCTGGCCTTCCTGGCCCTGCCCCTGGTCGGCTGGCTGCTCGCCGCCCACCTGCCCGCCGGAGGCCGTACCGGCCGGTGGTTGCGGATGCTCGCGGTGGCCAGCCTGCTGCTGGCCGCCGCCCAGGTCTGGTCGGCCTATCCCGGTGACCGCGCCCTCTACGGCCTGATCGAACGGGCCCTCATCCTCACCGAGGTCGGCCTGCTCGTGCTGCTGGCCACCGCCCTGCCCACCCCCGCTCGGAGGCGGACAGGGCGACCGCCGGCAAGGCAGGTCACTCCAGTTCGTGCAGCATCAGCTGACGGGCGGCCTCGGTGATCGAGCCGGAGAGGCTGGGGTAGATCGTGATGGTCTGGGCCAGCTCGTTGACGGTCAGGTTGTTCTCCACCGCCATGGTGATGGGCAGGATCAGCTCGCTGGCCTTGGGGGCCACCACGACTCCGCCGATCACCTGGCCGCTGGCCGGACGGCAGAACAGCTTGACGAAGCCGTCGGCCATCTCGTCCATCTTCGCCCGGGCGTTGCCGTCCAGCGCCAGCATCACCTGTCGGGCCGGCACCTTGCCGGCGTCCACCTCGTCCTGCGAGACCCCGACCGTGGCCAGTTCGGGATCGGTGAAGACGTTCGCCGAGACCGTACGCAGCCGCAGCGGCCGCACGGCCTCGCCGAGGGCGTGCCACATGGCGATCCGGCCCTGCATGGCGGCGACGCTGGCCAGCGGCAGCACCCCGGTGCAGTCCCCGGCCGCGTAGATGCCGGGCACGTTGGTACGGGAGACCCGGTCCACCGTCACGTACCCGCCCCGGGCCAGTTCCACGCCGTACTCGGCCAGCCCCAGCGCCTCCGTGTTCGGGATCGAGCCGACCGCGATCAGGGCGTGCGAGCCGTACACCTTGCGGCCGTCGGAGAGCTCGACCTCGACCCCGTCGTCGGTACGGCGGACCCCCTCGGCGCGGGAGTTGTTCAGGATGCTCATGCCCCGGGCCCGGAACACCCGCTCGATGGCCTGGGCGGCGTCGGCGTCCTCGTGCGGCATCACCCGGTCCCGGCTGGAGACCAGGGTGACCTGCACCCCCATGGCCAGGTAGGCGCTGGCGAACTCGGCCCCGGTCACCCCGGAACCGACCACGATCAGGTGCTCCGGCAGCTCCAGCAGGTCGTAGACCTGTCGCCAGGTCAGGATGCGCTCGCCGTCCGGCACGGCGGTGGGCAGCTGACGGGGGGTGGCTCCGGTGGCGATCAGCACCGTCGAGGCGCTGATCGCGTACGCGGCCTCCTCGCCGTGCGGGGTGACGATCACCCGGTGGGTGTGCCCCAGGGTGTCCTCGCCCATCCGGGCCCGCCCGGAGACGAAGGTGACCCCGGCCTTGACCAGCTTGGCGTGGATGTCACTGGACTGGGCCAGGGCCAGCCGCTTGACCCGCTCGTTGACCGTCCGGGCATCGACCGTCACGGCCTCCAGGCCGTCGGAGTGCACCCCGAAGACCTCGGTGTCGCGGTACCCGGTAACCACCTCGGAGCTGGCGATGAAGGTCTTGGAGGGCACGCAGTCGGACAGTACGCAGGCACCCCCGGCACCCCCGTCCTCCACGACGGTGACATCGGCGTCCAACTGGGCCGCCACCAGCGCCGCCTCGTAGCCCGCCGGCCCTCCGCCGATGATCACGATCCGGCTCACCACGACCGCCCCTCGTCCATGCTCACAGTGACTTTCTTCTCCCCGGTACGTGCGACACGCACCGTCGTATTCTCCCCCGAGCGTCCGCCGGGCTATCGTCATCGCCGTGCGTCATTACGCCGCCTACGGCTCGAACCTGGACCCTGCTCGGATGCGCGCCTACTGCCCGCATTCGCCGATGGTGGGCATCGGCTGGCTGGAGGGCTGGCGCCTGACCTTCGCCGGTGAGGATGTCATCGGCTGGGAAGGCGCGGTCAGCACGGTGGTCGAATCGCCCGGCGACCGGGTCTTCGTGGCGCTCTACGACATCCATCCGTACGACGCGGCCCAGCTCGACGAGATCGAGGGGGTCACGGCCGGCACCTACCGGAAGCTGACCGTCCGGGTGTCGACCCTGGACGGCGAGGTGACCGCCTGGGTGTACGTGTTCGACGGCTACGAGGGCGGGCTGCCCACCTCGTGGTATCTGTCCGAGATCGCGAACGCCGCCGAGAAGGCGGGCGCGCCGGACGACTACGTCCTCGAACTGCGGTCCCGCCCCACCGGCACCGCTTCGGCGTAGCGCGTCTCCCACACCCTCAGTCTGCTACCGGCCGCCGACACGGCGGGCGTCGACCCCGGAAAGCCGGGTGATCTGTCCCGGTCAGCCCCGCTTTCTCCCCCGGTAGGTAGGAACCCCGGGCCGCACGGTCAGTGTTCGGTGTGGGTCCGGGCTGCGGCCAGCAGTTCCACCAGTTCCGCGCCGCCGGCCGGACCTAGGGCCACGAAGGCGGGTGCCGCCAGGCGGTTGGTCACCGCTTCGGCCCACAGCCGCCGCCGCACCAGCGGCCCGACCGGGGGGTACGGCGGCGGCCACCCGCAGGCGATCGCCCCGCTCTCCCCTTCCGGCCCGGCCAGCACCGCCTCCAGCGGGGTCATCCCGCTGGCCCGTACCGCCACCAGATGGGCACCGGTGAAGTGCTCCCGCAGCAGGCGCAGCCCGGCGGCCAGCCGGGCGGCCGGGGTGACGGCCGGGGAGGGCATGGCCCGCCAGGCCGCGAACAGTGGCATGGCGCTGGCGTCGGCCGCCGCCACGGCCCGCTCCACCAGGTCGACCAGCCGGTCCAGGCGGGGCAGGTCGGCCAGCCGGTCCTCGCCCCAACGGCAGCACTCGGCCAGGCTGGCGGCGGCCACCTCCAGCGGGCGTACCGTCCGGGCGGCCCCCTCCCAGCCGTCGGCCACCGCGTCCGGGGCGATGAAGCCGAGGGCCGCGGCGGCCGTCTCGGCCCGGACGTCCCCCAGGGCACCGGCCCGGCCGGTGATGTAGAAGGCCCAGCCCGAGATGCCGAGCAGCCGGGCCCGTCGCAGGGTGCTGGGACATCGCCCGTACGCCTCACCCAGGGCGAGCACCGCCGGCTTGCTGGCCGCCGCCACCTGTTCCGGCGTCATCCCCGGCCACCCGAGGGTCCGTCCGTCAGGGTGGGCGCCGATGGTCCGTCCATGGGACATCAGTCTGCCGCCCCACCGCCGGACCCGGCATCCTCCTCCTCGGCGTCCAACGCCTCGACCGCGGCTTCGACCTCACCGGTGCGGCGGCGGGCCGCCCCGGCGGCCCGTTCGGCCGCCCGGCGGGCCAGCCGGGCCCGGCTGAGTTCCTGCTCGGCCACCGCCCGACGGCGCTCCAACTCGGCCAACTCCGCTTCCAGCCGGTCCAGGGCGGCGGTGCCGTCCCGCTCGGCCGCCGCCGCGGCCGCCAACTCCTCCTCGGCCCGGTCCTGGTCGGTACGGGCCCGGCCAAGCTCCTTGGCCAGAGCCCGACGGCGGCGCTCGCGCTCCGCGCGGGCCGCCCGCTGGGCCTGTTCGGCCCGCAGCGCCCCGCCCTGGGCGGGCTGTTGCCGCGGGGGTACGGCCGGCGGCTCCTGCCCACCGGTCACCAGGCGCAGTTGGGGCCGGGGCACCTCCCCGAACCCGGCGTAGTGGGCGGAGCGCAGCAGCCGACCGGAGCGGATCTGCTCGGCCACCTGAGCGTCGGACAGGGCGGCGTTCAGGGTCGCCTCGACCTCGGCCAACGGCAGCTTCCCGCTCGACGGGGCCCCCTCGACCTCGGCGGCCAGCCGGCGTACCTCGGTGACCAGGGCGGCCACCACGGCCCGCCGCTGCGCGGACAACTCCCGCAGGCGCGGGCCGCGCAGCTCCCGCTGCGCGGCCCGCAGTGCCTCGGCCAGCTGCACCAGGTCGGCCACCAACTCGGGCCGCTCCAGGGCCAGCAGGTTCACCAGCCAGGCGGCTACGGTGGGCCGCCGCAGTCGGGCGATCTCCCGGGCGGCACCCGGATCTCCGGCACGGCGGGCCTGGGCCACGGCAGCGTCCCGGGCCGCGACGAACCGGTCCGGCGGCGTCCGGTAGAGCTGCTCGACGAGATCGGGCGCCGATTCGGGCATCGGCTCAGCCGTCGATCCGGCTGCCCGGCTCGAGCCGTCGGTACTCGCTGCCCGACAGGGCGGTGTACTGCCGGTCGAGCACCATCAGGCCGTTCGCGTTGAGCAGGCCCTCGTGCAGGGCGAAGACCCGACGCGGGGCGACCGCGCGGATGAAGTCGACCACCTCGGAGAACTTCGACCAGGGTGCGTGGATCGGCGCGAAGAGGGTGTCCACCTGCACGTCATCGGGCACGAAGAGGGCGTCGCCCGGGTGGTAGACGACCTCGTTGAACAGGTACCCGATGTTGTCGATCACCGGGATGTCGGGGTGGATCACGGCGTGTCGACCGCCGTAGGCACGTACCGGCACCCCGGCGGCGGTGAAGGAGTCCCCGGGGCGTACCGGGCGCAGCGCCTCGGCCGCCTCCCCCAACATGCCGGACAGCGACTCCGGGCCGTGGATGACGAAGGGGCGCCGCTCCAACTGCCGGTTGACCGCCTCGGCATCCAGGTGGTCGGTGTGCTCGTGGGTGATCAGCACCGCGTCGGCGCCGTCCAGCGCCACTGCCGATTCGCTGAATATGCCCGGATCGACGACCAGCACCGCCCCGTCGTGCTCGATCCGCACGCACGAGTGCGCGTACTTGGTGATCCGCATCGTGATGCCTCCCATACCGAATCGTGATGTCTCCAGCGCAGTCTGCCGGAACCCGTCAGGTGAGGCGGCACGTCCCACCTATCGCCCCACTGCGGGTCCAGGAAAGGGGAACGGGGATGGAACTGCGAGGAGCGCGCCGAGCCGCCACTGCGGCGGTGGGCGCCTTACTGGCCCTGCTGATGCTCGCCGGGTGCAGCAGCGGTGACTCGGGTGGCCACGACTCGGCCGCCTCCGACGAGCGGGCCGCCGGACCGGCCATGGCCGAACGGGAGGCGGCCGGTGAGCCGGCCCCGGGGGGAGCCGGTGCGGCGACGGACACTCGGGTCGAGCAACGCGCCATCATCTACACCGGATCGCTGGAGGTCCGGGTGGACGATGTGGAGGTCGCGGCCCGGGAGGCCGTGGCGGTGGCGACCCGAGCCGGTGGCTTCGTCGGCGGTGACCGGCGCCGCAGCGCGGCGGCGGACGCGGTCGCGGAGTTGGAGCTACGGGTGCCGGCCGACCGGTTCCATCCGGTGGTGGAGGAACTGGCCCGGCTGGGCAGCCAGCAACGCCGGACGATCGAGACCCAGGACGTCACCGAGGAGACCATCGACCTGGACGCCCGGATCGCCACCCAGCGGGCCCGGGTGGACAGCGCCCGGCGGCTGTTGGCCCAGGCCGACTCGATAGGCGACCTGATCAGCCTGGAGAACGAGCTGGGACGCCGAGAGGCCGACCTGGCCTCGCTGGAGGCCAAGAAGCGGCGACTGGCCGACCTGACCGCCCTGTCGACGATCACCGTCTCCCTGGCCGGTCCGAACGCGAGCACCGAGGAGGACGATCAGCTCGGCTTCCTGACCGGGCTCAGCGGCGGCTGGAAAGTCTTCCTGACCTCGATGACCGTGCTGGTCACCGTGCTCGGCGCGGTCCTGCCATGGCTGCTGGTGTTCGGCGTACCGCTGGGGTTGCTCTGGTGGTGGCGCCGGCGGCGGCGCGGCCACCGGCCCACCGAGCCGCCGCTGGTGGCGCCGGTCGGGGCACCGCCACCGCCGGGAGTGACCGGGGGTGGGGTCAGCGCAGCGCCGCCAGTGCCTGGAGCGCGGTCTGCACCATGAGCCGTACCCCGGCCGGGATGGCCCGCTCGTCCACGTCGAAGGAGGGCCGGTGCAGGTCCACGTTGGGACCGGCCCGGCCGACCCCGAGTCGGGCCAGGGCTCCGGGGACGTACTCCAGATACCAGGAGAAGTCCTCACCGCCCATGCTCTGCGGGGTCTCCGCGACCCCCTCCGGGCCGAGGGCGGCGATGGTCGCCGCGGTCAGCACGCTGATCGCCTGAGCGTCGTTGCTGACCGGCGGACGGCCGCGCAGGTACTCGATGTCGACCGTGGCTCCGGTGGGGGCCAAGACGTCCCGGACCACCTGGGTGACGATGTCCGGGGCACCGTGCCAGGTGTCCCGGTCCATCACCCGCAGGGTGCCGGAGGCGGAGGCCTCGGAGGGGATGACGTTGTACTGGGTGCCGGCGGAGGCGTGGCCGAAGACCAGCAGCAGGCCGCTGTTCGCCGGCACCCGGCGGCTGACCAGGGCGGGTACCTCGGTGACCAGCCGACCCAGGGCGTCGACCAGGTCGACCGTCAGGTGTGGACGAGCGGTGTGGCCGCCCGGCCCGGTCAGCCGTACGGTGACGTTGTCGGCGGCGGCCGTGATCGGGCCTACCCGCAGGCCGATCCGGCCCACCGGCAGGCTCGGGTCGCAGTGCAGCGCGAAGATCTGCACCACGTCCTCCAGGCCGCCGGCCTCGATCACCTCCAGCGAGCCGCAGGGCAGGATCTCCTCGGCGGGCTGGAAGATCAGCCGGACCCGGCCCGGCAGCTCGCCCTGGTCGGCGAGCTGGGCCAGCATCATGCCGACGCCGAGCATGACCGTGGTGTGCACGTCGTGACCGCAGGCGTGGCAGACCCCGTCCACTGTGGAGCGGTACGGGACCTCCTTGGCGTCGGCCAGCGGCAGCGCGTCGATGTCGGCGCGCAGGGCGACCACCGGGCCGTCCGGGCGGCCGTTGATGTCGCAGATGACCCCGTTGCCCTTGGGCAACAGGCGCGGGCTGAGCCCGGCCAGGGAGAGTTCCCGGGCGATCAGGGCGGCGGTCTCGAACTCCTCGCCGGACAGCTCCGGATGCGAGTGGAGGTGACGGCGGGTGGCGATCAGGCCCGGCACCCGCAGCGCGAGCAGGTGGTCCAGCTCGGCGGGCAGGGGCTGACCACCGGGCGGCGGAACCAGCTGCTCGCCGGTGGGCATCGTCAACGCAGTCGTCACGTCGAAATCTCGATCACTAGAGATGGATGGATCATCGGGGACAGCAGACAGGGTAGACCTTCGATGGTAACTCTGCGCAACTTCGTTCCGGTGATGGTCGGACCGCACAGCGTCACGTATGCCCTGCTGAGAGCCCCCGGAGCGGAGTGAGACAGCAGGTAGATCGCCGTTGAACGACCTCATCCGCCCCCCACCTCCTACAACCTGTAACCGGCTAACCGAGCCGAAAATCCCTCCACGGGTTTTCCGAATTGTCGCATTAGTCGCTCGATCAACTGACCCTACGACAATTACCCGACCACAGCCGGCGATGAGCGCACCGTGGCACGTTCACACGTACGGTCGCCCCCCGACCGGACACGGTGTGCGGCAGAGATCAGCCGGGAGGGCCCGCCGGAGGCCTGCCGAACGGCATACCCCGCCCGGCGGCCCTCCACGCAGCGCTACGGAAAGTCAGAACCGGTCGGTCGGCTGGTAACGGCCCCACACCTCGCGCAGGGCCCCGCACACCTCACCGACGGTGGCCCGCAGCCGCAGCGCCTCCTTCATCGGGTACAGCACATTGGCGCTGCCCTTGGCGGCATCCTGGAGGTCCGTCAGGGCCTGCTGCACGGCGGCGTTGTCCCGCTCGGCGCGCAGCTTGGCCAGCCGCTCGGCCTGGGCCGCCTCGATAGCCGGGTCCACCCGCAGCGGCTCGTACGGCTCCTCGGCGTCGACCGTGAACCGGTTGAGCCCGACCACCACCCGCTCCCCCGAGTCGATCTCCTGGGCGATCCGGTACGCGGACTGCTCGATCTCCCGCTTCTGGAAGCCCGCCTCGATCGCCTCCACGGACGAGCCGTGCTCGAAGACCCGAGCCATCAGGGCGTCCGCCGCCGCCTCGATCTCCGAGGTCATCGCCTCCACCACGTACGACCCGGCGAAGGGGTCGACCGTGGCGGTCAGGTCCGTCTCGTACGCCAGCACCTGCTGGGTCCGCAGGGCCAGCCGGGCCGCCTTCTCGGTGGGCAGGGCGATCGCCTCGTCGAAGCTGTTGGTGTGCAGCGACTGGGTGCCGCCGAGCACCGCCCCGAGCCCCTGCACGGCCACCCGGACCAGGTTCACCTCAGGCTGCTGGGCGGTCAGCTGCACCCCCGCGGTCTGGGTGTGGAACCGCAGCATCATCGACTTGGGGTTCTTCGCCCCGAACTCGTCGCGCATCAGTCGGGCCCAGATCCGCCGGGCCGCCCGGAACTTGGCGACCTCCTCCAGCAGGGTGGTCCGGGCTACGAAGAAGAACGACAGGCGGGGGGCGAAGTCGTCCACAGCCAGCCCGGCGGCGATCGCGGCCCGGACGTACTCGACGCCGTTGGCCAGCGTGAAGGCGATCTCCTGCACGGGGGAGGCCCCGGCCTCGGCCATGTGGTAGCCCGAGATGGAGATGGTGTTCCACTTCGGCACCTCGGACCGGCAGTAGCCGAAGGTGTCCGCGACCAGCCGCAGGGAGGGCTTCGGCGGGAAGATGTAGGTCCCCCGGGCGATGTACTCCTTGAGGATGTCGTTCTGGATGGTGCCGTTCAGGGCAGCGCCCGGCACCCCGTTCTCCTCGGCGACCAACTGGTAGAGCAGCAGCAGCACCGAACCGGGGGCGTTGATCGTCATCGAGGTGGAGACCTGGTCCAGCGGGATGCCGTCGAACAGCAGCCGCATGTCCTCGATCGAGTCGATGGCCACCCCGACCTTGCCCACCTCGCCGGAGGCGATCGGGTCGTCGGAGTCGTACCCCATCTGGGTGGGCAGGTCGAAGGCGACCGAGAGACCCATCGTCCCGGCCCGCAACAACTGGTGGTACCGCGCGTTGGACTCGGTGGCGGTGCCGAAACCGGCATACTGGCGCATGGTCCACGGGCGAGAGGTGTACATCGTGGGGTAGACCCCACGGGTGTACGGATACTGGCCCGGGGTGCCCAGTCGGGAATCCAGGTCACCGGGAAGGTCGTCCGCCGTGTAGACGTCCTTGACAGGGAAACCGGATTCGCTCAACCGCCGTTCACTCATCACCGGATGGTAGGCCGAACAGGCCGATCAGCGGGGTGAGGGGGGACACACATTCCCAGGTCGAAAGCGCAATGACGAGAGGTGAGGGGCCACACACGTACCGTTCGGTACGGTAAACGTCCGTCGCGGCGGGTTTCGCATCGGGCGTCTGAACCAGCAAGATAGGGGGGTTGTGTCCCAGCCCTCTCGACTTCCCCCGGTGGCTTTTCTGTGACTCAGATCCCAACGTGGAGCGGCGGACCAGTCAGCACTCCCACCAATGGACGCGCGACACCCGGCACCCTCATCGGTGACCGCTACTCGCTGCGATCGGCGGTGGGCAACGGTGGCATGGGCACGGTCTGGCGAGCCACAGACACGCTGCTGCGCCGCGACGTGGCCGTCAAGGAGGTCGTCCTCCCGCCGGGGCTGGCCCCCAGTGACCGCGACGCGATGTACGAACGCACTCTGCGTGAGGCCCGCGCCGCCGCCGCCATCGCCCACCCGGCCGTCGTGCAGGTGTACGACGTGGTGACCGAGGCGGGTCGGCCCTGGATCGTGATGGAGCTGCTGGACGCCCGCAGCCTCGCCGACATGGTGATCGAGGACGGGCCGATCGCCCAGCGGGTGGTCGCCAAGATCGGCATTGCCCTGCTCGGCGCCCTGGAGGTGGCCCACGCGATCGGTGTGCTGCACCGCGACGTCAAGCCGGCCAACGTGCTGATCTGCTCCGACGGGCGCTGCGTGCTCACCGACTTCGGGGTGGCCCGGATGCCCACCGACGTGCAGCTCACCACGCCGGGCATGGTGCTCGGCTCACCGCACTTCATCTCGCCCGAGCGGGCCATGGGGCAGGAGTTCGGGCCGCCCAGCGACCTGTTCTCCCTCGGCGTGACCCTCTACACGGCGGTGGAGGGTCGACCCCCCTTCGACCGCGGTGACCCCATCGAGACCATGCACGCCGTGGTCGAGGACCCGCCGGCCCCGCCGCAGCGCAGCGGCCCGCTGACCCGGGTGCTGATGGGCCTGTTGGAGAAGGATCCGGCCCGCCGACTCGACGTGCACACCGCCCGCGCCATGCTGCGTGAGCTGCTCGCCGGCCCGCTCAGCAGCAACGCCGCCGCGGTCAACTCGATGACCGACCCGTACTCCGTGATGCAGATGCCGCAGCCCGCGGCGATCAGCGCCCCGCCCACCCCGGCCAAGGACAAGCCCTCCGGCCAGATCGGCGGCTCGGCGATGCTGGCCCCCGGCGAGTCACTGACCGACCGGCTGGCCGCGCTGCGCCGGGGCGAGCGCCCCGGTCAGGTCACCCCGATCAGCGCCACCGCGTCGGAGGCGACCAGCGCCGACGCCCTGGCCCGACCGGCCCCGCACGGCCTGATGTCCCCGCCCCCGGTCGGCCGCACCTACGGCGGGGCCGACGCCACCCAACACTTCGGCGCGGCGGAGGCGACGCAACGGTTCGGCGGGGCGGACGCCACCCAGCGGATCGGCGCGGACGCCACCCAGCAGGTCGGGCCGATGGCCTTCGGGTATGGCGGCGGGGCACCGGAGGCCACCCAGCGGGTCGGCGGTGACTACGGCGGCCAGTGGCCGGCCGCGCCCAGCCAGCCGTACGGTGCCCGGCCTACCCCCGCCGGCGGCAGCCCGATGGACAAGGCGAAGGCAGCCGGCACCCAACTGGTCGGCACCGTCAAGGGCTGGCCGCGCAAGATGCAGCTCGCCGCAGCCGGCGGCCTGGCGCTGATCCTGCTGATCGGCATCGTGGCGCTCTCCGGCGGCGAGGACTCGTCGCCGACCACCCCGGTCGCCGACCCCTCCCCCTCCGTCGACGCCGGACCGGGCATCGAGATGCAGGAGCACTCGGGGCGCGGGGTGCAGGTGCTGGTGCCCAAGGGCTGGAAGAAGGCCACCGGCGGCCTCTACGTCGACTACACCGATCCCGAGGACAGCGGCCGACGGGTACGCATCCTCAACGAGGAATGGCGTGGCGACTCGACCCGCTGGGCGGAGGTCGCCGAGAACGGCCTGAAGACCCGGTCGACCAGCTGCGCCAAGCCGTACAACCAGATCTCGATGGAGCAGAAGGAGCTGGCCGGCAAGCCGTCGGCCGAGTTCGAATACACCTGCGGCAAGGGCGACAGCATGCGGCACGGGATCTGGCAGGGGGTGGCCCACGAGGGCCGGATGTACTCCTTCTACCTGACCGCGACGGACTCCCGCTTCGAGGAGAGCAAGCCGATCTACGAGGAGATGGTGAAGTCGTTCCAGCTCACCAACGCCGGCTGAGTCGGGGCGAGGGTCCGTGGTGATCCGCCGTCGTGCTATCAAGAGCCAATGGCGGCGGACACCGAAGACCTTGACAGCATTCGCGAGCGGGCCGAGCGTTGGCTCGCCGACGATCCGGACCCGGCCGACCGGGCGGAACTACAGACGGTGCTCGACGATCTTCCGGCCAGCGCCCCGGAGCTGGCCGACCGGTTCGCCGGACCGCTGACCTTCGGCACCGCCGGGCTCCGTGGCCCGCTGCGCGCCGGCCCGAACGGGATGAACCTCGCCGTGGTCACCCAGGCCGCCGCCGGGCTGGTCGCCTGGCTGGCGGCCCAGGGTGGCACCGGCCCCCTGGTCATCGGGTACGACGCCCGTCACCGTTCCCGCGAGTTCGCCGAGCGGACCGCCCAGGTGGCCACCGGGGCGGGACGGCCCGCCCTGCTGCTCCCCCGACCCCTGCCCACCCCGGTGCTCGCCTACGCGGTCCGGCAACTCGGGGCGGTGGCCGGGGTGATGGTCACAGCCAGCCACAACCCGCCCCAGGACAACGGCTACAAGGTCTACCTCGGCGCCGAGTTGGGTGGCCCACTGGGCGCCGGGGCACAGATCGTCCCTCCGGCCGACGCCGGCATCGAGGCCGCCATCCGGGCGGTCGGCCCACTCGCCGAGGTGCCGCTGGGCCCGCCTGGCCAGCTCCTCGGTGACGACCTGGTCGCCGGGTACGTGGCCCACGCGGTCGAGGTGCTGCCGGCGTACGGTCCACGCGAGCTGCGGGTGGCGTACACCCCTCTGCACGGTGTCGGTGCGGCCGTACTCACCGCGGCCTTCGCCGCCGCCGGGTTCCCGGTGCCCGGGGTGGTGCCCGACCAGGCCGAACCGGACCCGGACTTCCCGACCGTCAGCTTCCCCAACCCGGAGGAGCCCGGCGCGGTGGACCTGCTGGTCGCGCTCGCCGAATCGACCGATGCCGACCTGGCCATCGCCAACGACCCCGACGCCGACCGCTGCGCCGTGGCCGTACGCAGCGAGCAGGGTTGGCGGATGCTGCGGGGCGACGAGGTGGGGGTGCTGCTCGCCGACCATCTGATGCGGCGCGGGGTGACCGGCCTGTACGCCACCACCATCGTGTCCTCGTCGCTGCTGCGGGCCATGTGTACCGCCCGGAACCTGCCGTACGACGAGACGTTGACCGGGTTCAAATGGATCGTCCGGGCCGGTGGCGGGGCCGACCCGCTGGTCTTCGGCTACGAGGAGGCCCTCGGCTACTGCGTGGCCCCCGAGCACGTCCGGGACAAGGACGGCATCACCGCCGCCCTGACGGTCGCCGAGTTGGCCGCCGGCCTCAAAGCACAGGGTCGTACCCTCACCGACCGGCTGGACGAGCTGGCCGCCGAGTTCGGCGTGCACCACACCGACCAACTCTCCGTACGCGTCGACGATCTGCGCCTGATCGCCGACGCGATGGCCCGGATCCGCGCCACCACCCCGACCACCCTGCTCGGCCACCCGATCACCGAGGCACAGGACCTGCTCCCCGAGGCGGACGTGGTCATCCTGCGTACCGACACCGCCCGGGTGGTGATCCGCCCCTCCGGCACCGAACCCAAACTCAAGGCGTACCTGGAGGTGGTGGAGCCAGTAACGAACGGCGAGGTAGCTGCAGCCCGCTCCCGCGCCGCCCTGGCGGTTTCGGCGCTCCGCACCGAAACCGCCACCGCCCTAGGCATCTAACCCCCCCCCCGGCCCCCCTATTCACCCCGTTGATCATGAGGTTGACGGCAGCGTAGAGATCAACGACTGCCGCTAACCTCATGATCAACGCGCGTAGAAAGGGGGAGGCCAGGGGGTGGGTTAGAAGCGGGGCATGCCGCCGAATTGGCGGTCGCCGGCGTCGCCCAGGCCGGGGACGATGAACTTGCTGTCGTTGAGGCCCTGGTCGATGGAGGCGGTTACCAGGCGTAGGGGCAGGTTGGAGCGCTTGAGGCGCTCGATGCCGGCCGGGGCGGCCAGTACGCAGAGCACGGTGATGTCGGTGCAGCCGCGCTCGGCCAGCAGTCGGCAGCAGTGCTCCAGGGAGCCGCCGGTGGCCAGCATCGGGTCCAGGACCAGCACCGGCAGGCCGGTCAGGTCCCGGGGCAGCGACTCCATGTAGGCGCGCGGCTCGAAGGTCTCCTCGTCACGGGCCAGGCCGACGAAGCCCATGGATGACTCCGGCAGCAGCCCCAGCGCAGCGTCGGCCATGCCGAGGCCCGCTCGCAGCACCGGCACCAGCAGCGGGGGGTTGGCCAGCCGGGTGCCCTCGGTGGCGGTCACCGGGGTCTGCACCGGGTAGTGCTCGATCGGGAAGGAGCGCGCCGCCTCGTACACCAGCATGGTGGTGAGTTCGTGCAGGGCCGCCCGGAAGGAGGAGGAATCGGTCCGTTCGTCCCGCATGACGGTCAGCCGAGACTGGGCGAGCGGGTGGTCAATGACGTGTACGTCCACGATCGCTCAACCTACCCGGCGCCGGGGGCGGCGCGGGGGTCACCGGCGCTACCAGCGATCCCGCTCACCGATGGAGTGCATTGGTCAAGATCACTAGCCGGCCCTCTGCGTAGACTTCGGGACATGACGGCGACAGCGACGTCGGCCCGCTCGGACCTTACCGAGCTGGGACGATCCGAGACCGCTCTGCGTACCTTCCTGCATGGTCTTCCTGGGGTGGACCAGGTCGGGGCAGAGCAGCGGGCGGCCCAACTCGGCACCCGCTCCATCAAGACCACCGCCAAGGCCCAGGCCATCGACCTGGCTATCCGAATGGTCGACCTGACCACGCTGGAAGGCGCGGACACCCCGGGCAAGGTACGCGCCCTGGCCGCCAAGGCGCTGCGCCCCGACCCGGCCGACCCCACCTGCCCGCATGTCGGCGCGGTCTGCGTCTACCCCTCGATGGTCCCGTACGCGGCCGAGGTGCTGCGCGGGTCCGGGCGGCCATCCGGCGGACCGGGACAGGCAGACGGCGTTGTACACCTGGCCAGCGTGGCCACGGCCTTCCCGTCCGGGCAGGCACCGCTGGAGGTCAAGCTCGCCGACACCCGGGCAGCCGTCGAGGCCGGCGCGGACGAGATCGACATGGTGATCAACCGGGGAGCCTTCCTGACCGGCCGCTACACCGAGGTCTACGACGAGATCGTCGCGGTCAAGGAAGCCTGCGGGGACGCCCACCTCAAGGTGATCCTGGAGACCGGCGAGTTGGGCACGTACGACAATGTGCGCCGCGCCTCCTGGCTGGCGATGCTGGCCGGCGGCGACTTCATCAAGACCTCCACCGGGAAGGTTCCGGTCGCCGCCACCCTGCCGGTGACCCTGGTGATGCTGGAGGCGGTCCGGGACTTCCGCGCCGCCACCGGGCGGCAGGTGGGCGTCAAGCCCGCCGGTGGCATCCGGACCACCAAGGACGCCATCAAGTACCTGGTCATGGTCAACGAGACCGTCGGGCCGGACTGGCTGCACCCGGACTGGTTCCGTTTCGGCGCCTCCAGCCTGCTCAACGATCTGCTGATGCAGCGCACCAAGCTGACCACCGGCGTCTACGCCGGCCCCGACTACTTCACCCTGGACTGACACATGGGTCTGTTTGAATACGCCCCGGCGCCCGAATCGCGCGCGGTCGTCGACATCAAGCCGTCCTACGGCCTGTTCATCGACGGCGAGTTCGTCGACGGCGAGGATCGCAACAAGACGATCAACCCCGCCTCCGAGGAGGTGCTCGCCGAGGTCACCTGGGGCGGCGCCGAGGACGTGGACCGCGCGGTCCGTGCCGCCCGGAAGGCGTACGACAAGGTCTGGGGTCCGATGCCGGGCCGGGACCGGGCCAAGTACCTGTACCGGATCGCCCGGATCATCCAGGAACGCTCCCGCGAGCTGGCCGTGCTGGAGTCCCTGGACAACGGCAAACCGATCAAGGAGTCCCGGGACGTCGACCTGCCGCTGGTCGCCGCGCACTTCTTCTACTACGCCGGCTGGGCCGACAAGCTGAACCACGCCGGGTTCGGCCCGAACCCGCAGCCGCTCGGGGTGGCCGCCCAGGTCATCCCGTGGAACTTCCCGCTGCTGATGCTGGCCTGGAAGATCGCCCCGGCCCTGGCCGCCGGTAACACCGTGGTGCTCAAGCCGGCCGAGACCACCCCGCTGACCGCGCTGCTGTTCGCCGAGATCTGCCAGCAGGCCGACCTGCCGCCCGGCGTGGTCAACATCGTCACCGGTGCCGGCGAGACCGGGCGGGCGTTGGTCGAGCACGAGGGCGTGGACAAGGTCGCCTTCACCGGCTCCACCGAGGTCGGTAGGGCCATCGCCCGGTCGGTGGCCGGCAGCCGCAAGAAGCTCACCCTGGAGTTGGGCGGCAAGGCCGCCAACATCGTCTTCGACGACGCCCCGGTCGACCAGGCCGTCGAGGGCATCGTCAACGGCATCTTCTTCAACCAGGGGCACGTCTGCTGCGCCGGTTCCCGGCTGCTGGTCCAGGAGTCCGTCGCCGAGCAGGTGCTGGAGTCGCTCAAGCGCCGGATGGCCCAGCTGCGGGTCGGTGACCCGCTGGACAAGAACACCGACATCGGGGCGATCAACTCGGCCGCCCAACTGGCCCGGATCCGGGCACTGACCGAGGCCGGGGCCGCCGAGGGGGCCGAGCAGTGGTCGCCGTCGTGCGAGCTGCCCGAGCGGGGCTTCTGGTTCGCGCCGACCATCTTCACCGGGGTCACCCAGGCACACCGGATCGCCCGCGAGGAGATCTTCGGCCCGGTGCTGTCCGTGCTCACCTTCCGCACCCCGGCCGAGGCCGTGGAGAAGGCCAACAACACGCCGTACGGGCTGTCGGCCGGGATCTGGACCGAGAAGGGTTCCCGGATCCTGTGGACGGCTGACCGGCTGCGCGCCGGAGTGGTCTGGGCCAACACGTTCAACAAGTTCGACCCGACCTCGCCGTTCGGCGGCTACAAGGAGTCGGGCTACGGTCGCGAGGGCGGCCGGCACGGGCTGGAGGCGTACCTCAATGTCTGAGCGGATCGCGGTACGCAAGACGTACAAGCTCTTCATCGGCGGGAAGTTCCCGCGTAGCGAGTCGGGACGGTCGTATCTCGTGCAATCCGCGAACGTGTCGCTGGCCTCCCGCAAGGACGCGCGGGACGCCGTGATCGCCGCCCGCGCCGCTGTGAAGGGCTGGGCCGGGGCCACCGCGTACAACCGGGGTCAGATCCTCTACCGGGTCGCCGAGATGCTGGAGGGCCGCCGCGAACAGTTCATGGCCCTGGGCGTACCGGCCGACGAGGTCGATGCCGCGACGGACCGCTGGGTCTGGTACGCGGGCTGGGCGGACAAACTGCCCCAGGTGTACGGCGGCGCCAACCCGGTCGCCGGGCCCTACTTCAACCTCTCCGCCCCCGAGCCGACCGGGGTGGTGGCGGTGGTGGCCCCGGAGGCACCCGCCCTGCTGGGCCTGGTCAGCGTGATCGCCCCGGCGATCGTCACCGGCAACACCGTGGTGGTGGCCGCCTCCCCGACCGCCCCACTGGCCGCGGTGACCCTGGCCGAGGTGCTGGCCACCTCCGACCTGCCGGGCGGGGTGGTCAACATCCTCACCGGTCGGCTGTCCGAGACCGTGCCCACCCTGGCCGCGCACATGGACGTCAACGCGATCGACCTGAGTGGGGTCACCGACGCCGAACTGGCCGCTGAGCTGGAGGTGAAGGCGGCGGAGAACCTCAAGCGGGTGCTCCGATCGGTGTCGGCTGATCACGACTGGACTGCCGATCCCGGGGTGGGGCGGATGACTGCGCTGGTGGAGACGAAGACGGTGTGGCATCCGAAGGGGGTCTGATTCTGGGGGTTTCCGGGGGGGGGGAGCCCACCGGCTCCGGGCGGTCAGGCTTGATCCCTGCGCGGGTGGGCTCCGCCTTCGCGCGCAAAAACGCCGAAGTTGCGGTGTGCGGGCTGGATTGATACCGCAACTTCGGCGTACTTGCTAGGCCTGTTCGCCGCGATGCCGACCACAGGGACCCCACTTGTCGGAGTTGGCCCGGCGGTCGCGGAACTGGGCAGAAGCTGCTGGATGGGCGCTCGGTCGATATCGCAACAACGCCGAAGTTGCAGCATGCGCGCCCTGTCGACACCGCAACAACGGCGTACTTGCACTCGCCGGGCGGGGTGGCAGGGCGGGCGGTGGGGTCAGCAAGCGTGGGATGGGGGTGGTTGGGGCGGACGGGGGGTCTACTACGGGGGGTAGGATTTTGGGGTGACTCGGCTGGGTGATCTTGAGCGTGCGGTGATGGACGTGTTGTGGGACACGGTGCCCGCCAGGTCGGACGGGGTCACGGTGCGCGAGGTGGCCGATGCCCTGGCCGGGCGCGAGCTGGCGTACACGACGGTGATGACGGTGCTCGATCGACTCGCCGGCAAGGGCATGGTGCAGCGCGAACGGGAGGGCCGGGCCTGGCGCTATCGCGCGACGGCCAGCCGGGAGGCGCACATCGCCCAGCTCATGCTCGACGCCCTCGATCTCGGCGGCAGCCGGGACGCGGCGCTGGTCCGGTTCGCCCGTTCGGTCACCGGCACGGAGGCGGACGTGCTGCGCGCCGCTCTGGCGGCGGAGGCCACCGCGAACCCGGCGGCTGAGGAAGTCGGCGGTCTGACCGACCGGATCGAGGTGCCGCCGGTCGACCGGGCGAGCCGCCCGGGCGAGAGCGCGGAGCGGTAGGGGCGACGTCGTGGCCTACGCTCTGCACTTCACCGCCGCGATGCTGGCCTGTTGGCTGCTCGCGCAGGTTCTGGCCCGTTCCACCTGGACCTGGCGTAGCCCCGGGGTGGCGATCCTCTGCTGGCAGGCGATCGGCCTGGGCGCCGGGCTGTCCGCGATGGGGATGCCGATCGCGCTCGGTCTGGCGCCGTACCAGATGGGCACCGGCAGCGCCCTGCTGGCGCTGGCCAGGGATCTGTGGCACAGCACCCTGCCGGCCGGTCTGGGCGTGCTGCACCTGGGCCTGGTGGGCATCGGCTTCGGCATCGGTGCGGTGCTGCTGACCACGACGGTACGCAGCATCCACGGCACGGTACGGGCCCAGCGTCGGCACCGGGAGTTGCTGACTCTGGTGGCGCGGCGGGATCCGGCGGTGCCCGGAGCACTCGTGCTCGACCATCCGAGTGCGGCCGCGTACTGCCTGCCGGGGGTACGCCCCCGGGTGGTGGTCAGCGCCGGGGCACTGGACCTGCTCGATCCGGCGGAACTGGAGGCGGTGCTGGCCCACGAGCGGGCCCACGCCCAGGAGCGGCACGATCTGGTGCTGCTGCCCTTCACCGCGCTGTGTCGGGCGCTGCCCTGGCTGCGCTGGGTCCGTCAGGCGCACGAGCGGGTCGGCCTGCTGGTCGAGATGCGCGCGGACGACAAGGCCCGGGAACAGCACGCGGACGCCCCGCTGGCCGGTGCCCTGCGCCGGTTCGCCGCCGCCGGTGACCGGATCACCCCGGCCGGCACCCTGGGCCTGGGAGATCGGGATCTGGACGTACGGATGCAGCGGCTGCTGGTCGTCGGACGCCCGCCCCGACTGCTCGGCGCTGCCGCGCTGGCGGTCACCGGCACCGCCGCCTACCTGCCGATCGGCCTCTTCCTGAGCTGAGCGCCGCACCGCCTGACCGGGAGCACCCCCGGCCGAGCACCTCGCAGCAGCAGTGCGGCGTCACTGACCGTGACCAACGCCGCAGCCAGCGCCCCGACCCTGCGTCTGTTGGGCTGGCTCGCAGTACCGTTGCTGCCGGCACTACTAGGCTTTCAGGCGATGTGCTGGTGGATTTTCCGAGGACGAACCGAGGGTAGGGCGCTGGTGTACTGGTGAACCGCCGGCCCTTCGACCCGCGTCTGCTGCGCCGGGTCCCCGCCGCCCGGGGTGACCTGGCCCTGCTGGGGTTGCTCGGGGTACTCGCCGCCGGGTTGGTCGTGGCACAGGCCACCGCCCTGGCCACCCTGCTGGCCGCCGCCTTCACCGGTGAACTGAACCGTCCCGCCCTGGCCGGCTTCGTCGCCGCCGTGGCGGCCCGCTCGGTGCTGGTCTGGGCACAGGGCACGGTGTCGGCGCGGCTGGCCGCCACGGTCAAGGCGGCGTTGCGGTCCGATCTGCTCGGCGCGGTCGCCCGACACGGCCCCGGCTGGGTGGCCGGCCAGCGGGCCGGTCAACTGGCCACCCTCGCCGGTCGCGGGCTGGACGCCCTGGACGCCTACTTCACCGGCTACCTACCGCAACTGGTACTCAGCGTCACCGTGCCGGTCGCCGTGCTCGGCCGGATCTTCCTGGCCGACTGGAGTTCGGCCGTGATCATCGCGCTGACCCTGCCGCTGATTCCGATCTTCGGGGCCCTGCTCGGTTGGCAGGCCCAGGCCGCCACCGAACGCCAGTGGCGTCGGCTGTCCCGACTCGGCGGACATTTCCTGGACATGGTGGCCGGGCTGCCCACCCTGCGCGCCTTCGGCCGGGCGAAGGCCCAGACCGAGGCGGTACGCCGAATGGCCGACGGCCACCGGGTAGCCACCATGAAGACCCTGCGGATCGCCTTCCTCTCCGCCCTGGTGCTCGAACTGGTCGCCACCCTGTCCGTGGCCCTGGTCGCGGTGCCGGTGGGCATCCGGTTGCTCGGCGGCGGGCTGACCCTGCAGATCGCGCTGCTGGTGCTGCTGCTGACCCCGGAGGCGTACCTGCCGCTGCGGGCGGCCGGCAGCCGGTTCCACGCCAGCATCGAGGGGCTCACCGCCCTGGACGAGGCCTTCACCCTGACCGGCACCGCGCCGGCTCCGGCGACCCGCCCCGGGGTGTCGCCGGACGGGCGCGGCGAGATCAGGTTCGAGTCGGTGACGGTCGCCTACGACCGTACGGTGGCCCTGCGGGAGGTCTCGCTGACCATCCGGCCCGGGGAGCGGATCGCGATCATCGGGCCCAGCGGCGCCGGCAAGAGCACCCTGCTGGGCCTGCTGCTCGGCTTCGTCACCCCGACCCGTGGCCGGGTCACCGTGGGCGGGGTGGACCTCGCCGAGGCCGACCTCGACGGCTGGCGTCGGCAGGTGGCCTGGGTGCCGCAGCGCGCCCACCTGTTCGCCGCCTCCCTGGCCGACAACATCCGCCTCGGCACCCCCGAGGCATCCGCTACCGCTGTCGAGAAGGCGGTCACCGACGCCGCCCTGGACGAGGTGATCGCCGCCCTGCCCGACGGCCTGGACACCCTGCTAGGTGAGCGGGGGCACGGCCTGTCCAGCGGGCAGCGGCAGCGGGTCGCCCTGGCCCGGGCCTTCCTGCGGGACGCCCCCGTGGTGCTGCTCGACGAACCCACCGCCCGGCTGGACTCCGCCGCCGAGGCAGCGGTGTTGTCGGCCACCCACCGGCTGGTGGCCGGTCGTACCGCCCTGCTGGTCGCGCACCGGCCCGCCCTGCTCGCCGACGCCGACCGCATCCTGCGGGTCGAGGAGGGCCGGGTGACCGAGTTGACCCCCCAGCCGACCGGGGAGGGCCGATGAGCGCAGACGGATCCGTGCGCACCGGCAGCGCGATGCCGGAGTTGGTGGTGCTGCGGCTGGCCCGGCCGTACCTGAATCGACTGATCGGTGCCGGCCTGCTGGCAGCGGTCACCGAGTTCGCCGCGCTGGCCCTGATGGCCACGGCCACCTGGCTGTTGATGGCGGCTGCCGGTCAGCCGCCGCTGGACCGGCTGACGGTAGCGATCGTCGCGGTACGGGCCCTGGCCGTCAGCCGGGGGGTGTTGCGCTACACCGAACGGCTGGCCGGCCACGACGCGGTGCTGCGGCTCGTCACCGATGTCCGGACCCGGGTCTTCGCCACCCTGGCCGCCCGGCGCGGCGCGCCACCGCGCACCGGCGACGCGCTGAGCCGGCTGGTCTCCGACGTGGAGGCCGTGCAGGACCTGCTGTTGCGGGTCGTCGTGCCGGGTGCGGCGGCCGGTCTGGTTAGCCTGCTGGCGGTCGGGCTTACCGCCCTAGTCTCGCCCTCGGCCGCCCTGGTGCTGGCCGCCGGGCTGCTGGTGGCCGGGGTTGCCCTGCCGGCGCTGGCCACCGTATTGACCCGGCGAGCCGCCGACGAGGTGGCGCCGCTGCGGGGTGCGCTGGCCGCCGACGCGGTCGACCTGACCCACGGCGCGGCCGACCTGGCCGCCTTCGGTGCGACCGGGACCGCCCTCGACGCGGCGCGGCGCCGCGCCGGTCAGCTGGCCCGGCTGGAACGTCGACTGGCCGTACGCGGCTTCGCCGTGGACGCCGCCGGGGTGCTGGTGGCCGGGCTGACCGCCGGTGCGGTGGTGTACGTGGCCCTGGGCGCCGGAGTGAACGGGGTACTCATCGGTGTGCTGGCGGTCGGCACCCTGGCCGCCGTGGAGATCGCCCTGGCCCTGGTCGGTGCGGCCCGGCAGTGGACCGCCCTCCGGGCCGGCCTGGCCCGGGTCGCCGCCCTCATCACCGACACCGAGCCCGCCCCCGGCATCCCGGCAACAGGCGCCGACGCCGGGGGCAGCACTCCTGACCTGCGGTTCGACCAGGTGACCGTGCGGTACCGCGAAGGCGCGCCCGCCGCCCTGGACGCCTTCGATCTCGACCTGCCGGCGGGGCGACGGGTGGCCGTGGTCGGACCGAGCGGCGCGGGCAAGAGCACCCTGGCGGCGGTGCTGACCGGTGCGGTGCGCCCGGACGGGGGTCGGGTCACCCTGGACGGGCGTGACCTCGGCGAGTACCCGCCCGAGGAGTTGCCGGGGGTGGTCGGCGGGCTGCTCGCCGAGGCGTACGTCTTCCACGCCACGGTCCGGGAGAACCTGCTGCTGGGTCGTCCCGGCGCTGACGAGCTGGCGCTTTTCGCCGCCGCCGAGGCGGCCGGTCTGGCCGACTGGGTCCGGGACCAGCCGGAGGGTTGGGAGACCGTGGTCGGCGAGGAGGGCGCGCAACTGTCCGGCGGTCAGCGGCAGCGTCTCGCCCTGGCCCGGGCCCTGCTCGCCGCCCCGGCCGTGCTGGTGCTCGACGAGCCGACCGAGGGGCTGGACCCGGTCGCCGCGGACGAGGTACTGGCCGGTGCCCTGGCCGCCGTTCCCGCCGGGCACTCCGTGTTGGTGATCTCCCATCGGCTGAGCGGTCTCGCCGGGCTGGACGAGATCGTGGTGCTGGACGCGGGACGGATCGTCCAGTGTGGCCGGCACGCGGAGCTGATCGCCATCCCCGGCTGGTACCGGGACCAGTGGCGGTTGCAGCAGGCTGCTGAGCACGGCTATCTGGCGGTTTCCGGCTGACCCGAGGGCATTTCCCGGACGGCGGGACGGCCGTCCGGCTGGCAGCATGAAGCCCTGCCGGTCGGTGATGACGTTCTGGTCGAGGAGCACCTGCGCCAGTTGGCCGCCCGGCTGCACGGGCTGGTCGATCGTGTTGTGGGACGCGGCCCTCACCTGGCCACCAATGATCGTCGGGATGGTGGTCGCGGCGGCGGCGCATCTCTGGCTGGGCCGGGCCGCGCACACCTGGCTGCTTGCCGCCCGACGGTTGGCCACCCGGTAGTGGTGTCTCACCCCCACCTTCCAGATGACTCGCAGTGATCAGCCCGATGCCGCCGAGGGCGGGTTGGCCTCCAGGACCCGCCCGACGGTCGCGGTGAATTCGCGCCACCCCGCTCGCTGCTCGGCCAGGGTGCGTCGGCCGGCGTCGGTCAGCTCGTACGTCCGCCGCTCTCGACCGTTGACGGTGCTCCAGACGCTGGCCACGTGCCCGGCCCGCTCCAGCCGACGCAACGCCGGGTAGACCGTGCCGGTGGGCAGATCCAGCCGGCCGTCGCTGCGGGCCCGCAGCGCCTCGATGATGGCGTAGCCGTGCAGGGCGCCCCGCTCCAGCACGGCGAGCAGCAGAAAGTCGAGGTGACCGTGCAGCGCCTGGGCGTTCATGCGTAGAAACGCTACTTGTTGGACGACACCCCCGCCACCGGGGCGGGCACCGGTCACCCAGCGCAGCCAACTAGGGTATGTGCCCAGAGTCACTCGCCGGCACCCGCGCCGGTGGGTGGGCAGCCCGACGCACACGGAGGTCACCGTGGCCCGCCAGTCGCCTCAACGGCCGGACGCCGACGAGCCCGAGCTCGATGACACGACCGGCCCCGCCGAGCCGGACGCCACCGACGAGTCGGAGGCCACCACCGCCGCCGATTCCGGTGCATCCCGCGCCCTCTGGGAGGAGCTGCGGATCGACCCGGTGGAGATCGCCCTGCCTGCCGGCACCGGTTTCACCCTGCGGGCGTACCGGCCGGCCAATGAGCTGACCCCGACCGATGTCGCCGAGCGTGACGCCGACGACCCCTTCCTGGCCCGCCGCCAGGTGGTCGAGGCCGAGGAGGACGACGACGATGAGGTCGTCATCCTCGACGAGGAGATCGCCCGCGAGTTCGCCGAGAGCGAGGACGAGGAGAAGCGGGCCAAGGCCGGCGACTCCGACGCCAAGGACTCCGACGAGGACGACAAGGAAGACTCCGACGCCAAGGCCACCGACGAGGCCGGCGACGAGGAGGTGCCGATCTTCCTCAGTCACCGGGGACGGCTGCTGCTGTTCAAGACCCCCGAGTCGCTGGTGAGCTTCGTTCGCTCCGGGGCCCCGAACGACCTTTCTCAGCTGGACAGCTGGAATGAATTGTCCGAACGGGTGGAGCCGGCCGACATCGCGCCCCGCGACGAGGACATCTACGAGCTCGACCTCGTGGTGGAGAACCTGCGCGGTGGGCACGACACCTGGGACCCGACCCTGCTCATCGAGGCCGGCGAGGTAGCCCGGGACCTGTCGTACGCGCTGCGTCTGCCCGCCGTGCTCGACATGCTCTCCGCCGGCTCCAGCCTCGATGACCTGGACGAAGCGTTGCGGGCCTCCGCCAATGGCGGAATCGGCGGTTTCCTGGGGCGTCGCCGGTTGAAGAAAATCGGGGCACAAACCGCAAGTCTCGGCTGGCGGACGATTGTCGGAAAGATCTCTGCGGTCGTGGACTGGCGCGACTGAGCCACACCAGGGAGCATCAGTCTCTGGCAGAGCTAAGCCCTGTGTCCCGGGAGGAGGACGACGCCGTGGCGCTCGTGCGCGTGTACTGCGGTCTGGCCTCGGCGGATCCGGCCGACCGACCGGCCTCGGCCGGATCGACGCTTACGTCCGCTGTGGTCGACGACGCGGGCCGGCTGCTGCACGTCTGCGAGGTCGGCGACGACCCGGCGGGCTACGCCCGGCTGGTCACCCTGCTCGTGGACCGCTCCGGCGGGCCGAGCGGAGCGGCCATCGCCGCTGACACCGACGACCACACCGTCACCTCACTGCTCAGCGCCGCTGGCCGTCCGTTGGCGATCGCGGACGACGACTCGGTGGACGACTTCGCCGAGCGGTTCGCCGACGACGACTCCATCGAGGAGATGCAGTCTCCCCCGGCGGTACGGCGGGCGGTCGGCCTGGCTCGTGCCCTGCAGGCCGGCGCCCTGTCGGCCGTCACCCTGCCGGCCCCCCGGGACCTGGCCGGCTACAAGCAGATACTTTCCGCGCACGCCGCGCTGACCAGTGGTCGACACTCTGCCGCGGTGGCCCTGCGTGAGGTGCTGCGTGAGCTGTACCCGGCCGCCCTGCGGGCCTTCCCGGACCCGGCGGAGTCGATCCCCCTGGCGGTGCTGGAGGCCCTGCCCGAGCCGAGCATGCTCACCGATGCCGGTCGGGACGCCGCCGTCACGGCCGACGCCGTAGCCGCCCAGCTCGCCGCCGACGGGGTGGGCGACCCGGCCGCGATCGACGAGGCGGTCACCGCGCTGCGGGTGGCCATCTCCGAGACCCCCCGCCGGTCCACGGTCAACCGGGCCCTGACCTCGGCCGCCGCCGAGACCATCCGGCAGACGGTCGCCAGTGTGCGGGCCTGTGACGCCGGCTGCGAGGCGCTGGTCGGGGCACTGCACGCCCGCACCAGCGGCCCGGCCCAGGCCACCAGCCCGACCCAGGCCACCGGCCGTCGGGCCGCCGCCCGGCGCGGCGAGCCGGTCGGGGAACTGGCCACCGCCGCCAGCGCAGCCGGCCTGCGTGCCGTACGCCCCACCGGCCCGGAGCCGGCCGGCGGACGCCGCGCCCGGCCCGAGCCCCTGCCGGGCAACGTCGCACCGCCGGCACCCCGGCCGACGGGTCCGCCGCCGGTGGCACCGGCCCCGGTCACCCCACCGCCGGTCGCACCGCCGCCGGTCACCCCGGCCCCGATCGCGCCAGCCGCGGTAGCCGGACCTCCCGTCTCGGCGCCGCCCGCGCGTCCCGAGTCCGCCGGATCCCGGATCGAGGGGCCCTCGAACCGGCCGATCTCCACCCCACCCCCGCCGCCCGGGATCACTCCGATCGCGCCGGCGCCACGCGGCTCGATCCCGCCCGCCGAGGCCGGCGAGCCGTTCCGGCCGACCCTGACCACCGCGGCGATCAACAGCGCTCGGGCGGAACGGCAACGCACCGTCATCCCGCCTCGGCCGAAGACCAACGCGGCCCCGCCGGCCCCGACGCCGGGATTCAGCCCCACCGACCTCAACGTGCCGGTGCCGACGCCCCGTCCTGGGCAGGAGCCGCCGGCCGCACCCGGGTCGCGCGCCAACTGGCCGTTGGTCAACAACCCGGAGAACCCCACCGACACCCCGGCCCGCAATCCCGGCGGGTACGACGACCGCAACCGGGACGTCGGCGCCGAGGCCGGGCCGGAACTGACCCCGGAACGCCGGGTGACCCCACCCTGGCTCGCCGACGACCTGCCGCCGGAGCCTCCGGTGCTGCGGCTCGTCGAGCCGCCGCCGCTGGCCGACCGCGCCTTGCGTAACCCGGAAGAGTCCTCCCTGGACAACCCGCCGCTGCGGCTGGTGGACCGGGCCAGGGAGGAGCAGCGCGGGCACCTGGCCGAACGGCTTGACTCGCCGCCACTGCCGTCGCGCCGACCGGCCCCGCCGATCGAGCACCGGCCCTCGCCGATCTCCGACGAGGGCGACGGTGACCTGCTGATCTTCGCGCAGGCCAAGTCGGCCTGGTTCGTCGGGCACGGCGAGGACGCCGATCTGAACTGGTCGAGCAAGGCCGACACCGGCTGGCAGGCCGCCGAGCAGGCCGCCCGCCCGGCGGTGGGTGCCGCGACGGACGCCGGTCTGCCCAAGCGCGTACCGCAGGCCAACCTGGTGCCCGGCTCCCCGCTGCGCGAGGAGCGTCCACTGCGGATCGTGCGGGACGCGGCCAGCCTGGCCGAGAACACCACCGGCTACTTCCGTGGCTGGCGTCGGGGCCAGGAGATCGGCGGGTTCGCCGTCGGTGGGCGGCCGGGCCGGGAAGCGGCCGGGGGTTGGGACTTCAGCCGGGACACCGGCGACCGCGACGACGATCGGGAGTACGAGTACCGCTCCGCCGGCTACCGTTCCTGACCGTCTCGGTTCCTGGTCCCGCCTCGGTCCCTGACCAGTAGGTGATCCCGCCCGGCCCGCCGCTGGAGGGTGCACCCGGGCCTGCCACACCCGCCGGAGGATTCACGCGGGCCGCCACAGTGGCCGGAGCCGTCCGAACCGGCGACAGTGATGGTTCTTCCTCCGCCCGGGCCCTCCGCGCTCTCAGATGGACGCTCACCGGGTCGACATGACCGGGTGGCCGGAGCGGGGCGGCCCAGGCCCGGATTCGGCTGCGCACAGCAACCAGCGCCCGGTGTCGGCCGGAGCCGTCACCGGGCGCTGCGAAGCGAGGTGTCAGGCCGGGGCCACGGCCCGCGAGCGGCGCATGGTGAGCACGTACTCGACGAGGGAGATCAGCACGTGCTTCGTCGACTCCCGGTTCCGGGCGTCACAGGCCACGACCGGTACATCGTTGGAGATCGCGAGAGCCTCGCGGACATCCTGGGGGTCGTGGTACTGCATTCCGTCGAAACAGTTGATGGCCACCAGGTAGGGCAGCCGCCGATGCTCGAAGAAGTCGATCGCCGCGAAGCAGTCGGCCAGCCGCCGGGTGTCCACCAGGACCACCGCGCCGATCGCGCCCCGGACCAGCTCATCCCACATGAACCAGAAGCGGGTCTGACCCGGCGTACCGAACAGGTACAGGATCAGGTCACGATCGATCGAGATACGGCCGAAGTCCATGGCCACCGTGGTGGTCGTCTTCCCCGGCACCTGCCGGGTGTCGTCGACGCCCACCCCGGCGGAAGTCATGATGGCCTCGGTGGTCAGCGGCGTGATCTCCGAGACCGAACCGACCAGCGTCGTCTTGCCGACGCCG
>NZ_JBEYUI010000029.1:0-62222 GCF_040643455.1 Micromonospora sp. NPDC047134 | reverse complement strand
ATGATCATCTGAACCGGTCATGCCCGCCCTGCTGCCACCAGCCAGGGCGCGTCTACACCAACCACATCAAGCCGGGCACCCCCGCGACTTTGCCGAGGCCCTGGGGGTCTCCCCCGCGCTCCCGGCCGACCGATCGGCTCAGCGCACGATCTGCATCTGCGCCATCATCCCGTACGCGGAGTGCTCCAGCATGTGGCAGTGGTACACGTATCGGCCCAGGAAGCCGCTGAAGGTCGCCTGCACCCGCACCGAGTCGCCCGGCGCGATGAACACGGTGTCCTTCAACCCGCGCTCGTTGGGCGCCGGTGGCCGGCCGTTGCGATCCAGGACCCGGAACTGCACCAGGTGCAGGTGGAAGGTGTGGTTGACCCCGCCGAAGTCGGTGTCCACGTTGGTGATCCGCCAGGTCTCCGTCGCACCGTGCCGGATGGTGGCGTCGATCCGGTTCGGGTCCCAGAGCTTGCCGTTGATCAGGCTCTCGATCGTGTTGAAGTCGGTGCTGAGGACCACCTCGCGGTTGACGGTGGACTTCGGCATCGGCGGCAGCGACCGGAGCGTGTCCGGCACCCGGCTGTTGTCGCGGGCCTCCCGGGTGACGTCGAAGCGGAGCACCGGCCCGCGGGCCTCCTCTAGCACCACCTTGCTGCCCACTCGGCGCTTGGAGAAGTCGACGACCACATCGGCACGCTCGGCCGGGCCCAGGGTCAGTTCGGTCAGCCGTACCGGTTTGGGCAGCAGACCGCCGTCGGAGCCCACCTGCACCATCGGCAGGCCGTCCAGCCGCAGGGTCAGGGTGCCGTGGGTGGAGGCGTTCAGCAGCCGCAGCCGGTACCGGCGCGCGGCGACCGGGAAGTACGGCTGGGAGCGGCCGTTGACCAGCACCACCGGACGGTCGAAGTCGAAGGGGTCGAAGTACAGGTTGCCCTTCTCGTCGAAGCGGGACTCCCGCAGCATGATCGGCACGTCGTACTGCCCCTCGGGCAGTCGCAGGTGCCGCTCCTGCGGGTCGTCGATCAGGTAGAAGCCGTGCAGCCCGCGGAACACGTGCTCGGCCTCGGTGTGGTGGCTGTGGTCGTGGTACCAGAGGGTGGTGCCGCGCTGGCGATTCGGGTATTCGTAGACCCTCGACTTGCCGGGCTTGATCACGTCCATCGGGTGGCCGTCATGCTCCGGCGCGACATGCCCGCCGTGCAGGTGGACGTTGGCCGGTACGCCCAGTTGGTTGCGGTACTCCACCGACACCGGCCGACCGGCGCGGGCGCGGATGGTCGGGCCGATGAACCGACCGCCGTACGACAGCACCGGGGTACGCACCCCGGGCAGCAGCTCAGCGGTGGTCTGCACGATCGGGAAGCTGTAGTGGTCGACGCCCCCGCGAGTGCGGATCGGTGCGGCGACCGGCGGCAGCGGCATCAGCACGCGGAACGGCCCACCGGTCGGTGGGGTGCCACTCGGCTTCGGCTTGGGCTTCGGTCCGTGCCCGGGTCCGTGCCCGTGGTGTCCCCCGGGTGTCCCCGGAGGGCCGCCGGCCAGGGCGTTCAGCGCCGGAGTGGCCGTTACCGCCAGCGCGGCGCCGGAGAGTGCGCCGCCCACCAGGAGGTTCCTTCTGTTGATCATGTCTCCCCAGTTCTTCCCGGTGGCGGGCCGTCGTCCTCGACCACCCGCCACCCGGGATGCGGTGCCACGCTCAGCGCAGCGAACGGATGAAGTTCCGGAGGTCCTCGACGAGGAGGGTGGGCTGCTCCAGGGCGGCGAAGTGACCGCCCTGGTCGAATACGGTCCACTGGTTCAGGGTCGGCAGAATCTGCTCGGCCCACCGGCGCACCGGGCGGACGGCGTCAGCGGGAAAAACCGCCACCCCGACCGGCATGGTCAGGTTCCAGGGGCCGGCCCAGGTGCGGATGAAGTCGGCGTCCAGCCGGTTGGACTCGTAGTACAGCTGGGCGCTGGAGCCGGCCGTGGCGGTCAGCCAGTAGACCATCACGTTGGTGAGCAGGAAGTCCCGGTCGACGGCGTCCTCCGGCACCTTGGCCGAGTCGGTCCACTCGTAGAACTTCTCGACGATCCAGGCGAGCTGGCCGACCGGGGAGTCGGTGAGGCCGTACGACAGGGTCTGCGGGCGGGTCGACTGGATCTTGCGCCAGCCGGCGCCGTCCTGCTCGAAGTTCTGGGCGAACTCCAGCCGGGCCAGGTCCTCGTCGGGCAGTCCGGCGAAGAGGGCCGGGTCCTGGGGCGGGAAGGTGGCGAGCATGTTGACATGTACGCCGACCACATGCTCCGGGTCGGCCAGACCGACCTCCAGCGAGATCGGCGAACCCCAGTCCCCGCCCTGGGCCACATAGCGGTCGTAGCCGAGCCGCCGCATCAGTTCGGCCCAGGCCCGGGCCACCCGTCGGGTGTCCCAGCCGGTCTCCCGGGTCGGCCCGGAGAAGCCGTACCCGGGGATCGAGGGGATCACGACGTGGCAGGCGTCGGCGGGGTCGCCGCCGTGCGCGGCCGGGTCGGTCAGCGGCCCGATCAGGTCCAGGAACTCCACGAAGGAGCCCGGCCAGCCGTGGGTGAGGATCAGCGGGGTGGCGTCCGGTACCGCCGACCGGACGTGCACGAAGTGCACGTTGGCGCCGTCGATCTCGGTGGTGAACTGCGGGAACTCGTTCAGCCAGCGCTCCGCGGCCCGCCAGTCGAAGCGGTGCCGCCAGTGGTCGACCAGGTCGCGTAGGTAGTCCAGCGGTACCCCGCGCTCCCAGCCCACGCCGGGCAGTTCGGCCGGCCAACGGACGGCGGCCAGCCGGCGGTCCAGGTCGTCGAGGTCAGCCTGCGGAATGTCAATTCGGAACGGACGCATCGGTTCCTCCGTTGGTCAGGCCCGGCCGAGCAGACGCTCTGCTGCGGCAGGATCGGGGGTGGTGTCCCGGACGCGGCCCTGACGGAGCACCCGGAGCATGGTGGTCGGCCGCATCAGCGACGACGGCGGATCGATCAACCCGGCCACCCGGATGAAGGCGTCGGTCAGCCGGGCATCGCGGGTGGCGGCCCGTTGCAGCCGGGCCACATAGGCGTTGGCGAACCGGATCTTCGCCGTACGCCGTCCTTCGACCCCGGGGAATCCCAGGTCCGCGCCGGCGGAGAAGTCCCAGGGCGAGTCGAGCTGGGTGCCCAGCTCACGGAAGAAGGCGATGGGATCGGGGTCACCACCACGCCGGAGCTGCTCGGCCAGCACGAGTGAGCCGAGCCCGGCGGCGGTCATCCCCTGGGCGTAGATCGGGTTGAAGCTGCACACCGCGTCACCGAGCACCAGCAGGCCGGCCGGGAACCGGTCGAGTCGCTCGTAGCGGCGGCGGACACTGGCCGGGAAGCGGAACATCACCGGGTCGTCCAGCGGCTCGCCGTCCCGGATCGCGCGGTAGATGGCCGGCACCGGCAGGGACTTGGCGAAGGCCAGGAAGCCGTCCGGGTCGGTCGGCGGATGGTCACCGAGGACGCCGGTCAGGGAGAGTTCCACCCGACCGTCCGTGCCGGGCATCCGGTAGAAGAAGGCACCGCGCGGGCTGCCCGGGGTGGCGGCCGGGATGATCGCCAGGTCGTCGCCGAAGGGGTCCTTGGCCAGCCGGTAGTGGCGGGTGGTGTACGCCAGATCGACCTTGATCCGATCCTCGGGGGGTCGCGCATAGCCGAGTTCGGCGAGCCAGGTCGGGGTACGGGAGCCACGGCCGGTGCTGTCGATCACCAGGTCGGCGTCGAGCACCTCCTCCTGGCTGCCCTCGACACGTTGCTGTACCCGCGCACCGATCACCCGACTCCGGTCGGGGGTGGTGACCAGCCCGACGATGTCGTGCCGTTCGAGGACACGCACGTTCGGCAGGGCCTGCACCCGAGCCCGGACCAGGTGCTCCAGCACCGGCCGGGTGGCCGGCACCGAGACCAGCCCGGAGTGCGACGGCAGCATCCGCCGCCCCTCGACGTACCACTGGATGTCGCCGCTGAAGTCGCCGGGGGTCACCCCGGCACCCCGCAGGTCCTCGGTCAGGCCGGGGAAGTGGCCCTCCAGGATCTGGTATCCCCGGGCGACCAGCCCGTGGGCGTGTCGACCGTGCGGTACGCCCTGGCGGTAGCCACTGACCCCGGTCACCTCGTCGCGGTCGACCAGCAGCACCTCGGCGTACCGGTCGGCGAGCACCCTGGCCGCCAGCAGACCGCCCATGCTCGCGCCGAGCACCACGACCCGTCCGGTGCGATGATCACTCATCACGTCACCTCCTCGGTCGCTCGACGCCTTCAGGAGGGGTTCGCCGGTGAGTTCTGGTACGCGGTGAGCAGCCACTGGCCGTCCCGCCGCACCAGCAGCCAGCTCGCCCGGACCGCCCGCGCGGCGGAGGGCTCGGTCTCGTTCGGGGCCAGCACCCCGCCCTCGGTGAGCACCAGCACGGTGTCCGGGCCCAGCACCTTCAGCGCGGTGGGGCTGCCGGTCACCCGGGTGCCGCGGTACGGGCCGGCGAACGCCTGGCCCATGAAGCCGCAGATCTCGTCCCGGCCCTGCCGGAAGACCCCGGGCAGGATCATGCTGCCGTCCTCGGTGAAGGTGGCGGCGAAAGCCTCCGCGTCGTGCGCGGCCCAGGCGGCGACGATGCGCTGGGGTACCGCACGCACCGCGGCCTCGTCCTCGGCGCTCAGCATCGAAGTGGTGCTCTTCGACATGGGATGGTCCTCTCTCGATCTGGTGAACCGGACGGACCACGGTCGGTACGCCGGCGAAGGACCGCCTCCGAACCCCGTCGGGGCAGGCGACACCGGCGGCACACACGGCGCCGGCAGGACGGTCTGGGGTAAAGCGACACGGCGTCCGCGGTCCGGGCCGTCGGCGACGTGCGCAGTGCTAATTCTCCGGCGTACCCGGAAATGGCTCACCTTCGAAATTGCGAGGCCCGGCCGGGCCCGGTCAGCAGGCGAAGGGGCAGGTAGGCAGACGGGCGCCCCCCTTTCGGAGGACGCCCGTCGCGGGTGCCGCAGCCGTACGGAATGAATCGTCGAGGCTGGGCGGGAGGCGGGCGGCTAGCCGCCCTGGGAATCAGATGAACAGGGTGTTCGGACCGAGGCCGCAGAGGATCCGGCCGTACAGCTCCAGGTTGGTGTTGGGGTGCATGATGGCGTGCAGGTTGAGGGTCTGCACGTCCCGCTCGATCCGCTGGATCGGCACGTCCTGGTAGATCGAGGAGCCGCCGCTGGCGGTGTTCAGCAGGTCGACGGCCTCCTTCGACCGCTGGCAGACCGCGCCCAGGTCGAGGCGGACCCGGGCCCGCTCCTCCAGCGTCCAGTCCTCACCCGCGCCGGCCTTACGGTCGAGCATCTCGGCCGACCGGTACGCGTGGAAGTCCGCCTCATCGATCTTGACGGTGGCGTCCGCCACCTGGATGTGGGTGATCGGAGCCTGGCTCTGGTCCTCGTACTCCGTGTAGGTGATCTTCCGGCCGGGCAGCCGCTCGAAGAACACCTCCTTGGCGGCCTTCGCCAACCCCAGGCAGCTGGCGCCGACCGCCGTGCACGCCATCGACATGAAGGGCACCCGGTAGATCGACGAGCCGGCGTTGGAGTTGGTCAGCGGCACACCCTGGATGATCGGCCCCATCCGCACCAGCCGGTGCTCCGGGACGAAGAGCCCGTCGGCCACCGTGGTGACGCTGCCCGAACCCCGCATGCCGGCGGTGTGCCAGTCGTCGATGATCTGGAGATCCTTGATCGGCAACGCCACCATCACCGGCTCGTGGCTGCCGTCCGGGTTGGCGAGCACGGCCGCGTTCGTGTTCCAGTGGCTCTGGGTCGCCCCGGTGTTGAACGACCACCGACCGTTCAGGATGTACCCACCCTCGGTGGGGATGGCCATCGCACCGGGGCTGAGGATGCCACTGATCCGGACGTCCGGGGTGGAGAAGATCTCGTCCTGGGTCTGGTCCGGGAAGAGGCCCGCCATCCAGCTGCTGATCATCCAGACCGCCATCGTCCAGCCGGCGGAGCCGTCCCCACGGCCCACCTCGGAGACGACGTCCACGACCGTCCGCATGTCCGACTCGTAGCCGCCGTAGCGGGCCGGCATCCGCATCTTGAGCAGGCCGGCGTCGGTGAGGGCGGCGATCGTCTTCTCCGGCAGGCGGCGCTGCTCCTCGGCCTCCAGCGCGCCTTCTCGCAACAACGGCACCAGTTCCGCGGCGCGTCGCGCCAGCTCGCTGCGGCCGGGAGCTGCCATGGTTTCCATCGAACCTCCAGTTAGGACAAAGGGCTGAACAATGATGAGCGAGTCGGGGAAGGCTGTGCACCACCGACCCTGGCACCCCGTCGATGGGCCTGCACCTTTGAAAATGCGGCGCCCGGCGGGCCTTCGATCACCTATACGGCGACCCGCACCGATTCGCGGGCGGCATCCGGATCGACCAGCATCTCCCGCAGGACCTCCTGGAAGCCGCTGACCCACCCGGCGACGGTCGCCTCGTCGAACAGACCGCTCTTGTAGGCGACGCTGCCGACGACCTCACCGCAGGGGTCCAGGTTCAGGGTCCACAGGGCGCCGTCCGGGACGTCCGAGACGAGCGGCTGGGACACCAGGCGGTACCGGATCTCGGTGTACTCGAGATCGCCGATCAGCTCCTCGTCCAGCAGGAACGGGAACGCGAAGACCTGGAACACACAGGGCGCCCGGTCGTCGGAGATGGCCGGCAGCATCAGCTCCGGGGCGTGGGCCAGGATCTGCGGCACGTCCTGCGAGTACGACTCGACGCACTGGTTCCGGGTGGCGATCACCACCTCCCGGAAAGTGCGGCACTTGGCCAGGTCCACCCGGATCGGCATGAAGTTGAAGAAGGACCCGACGGTGTACGGGAACTCCTCGTCGCCCCGACCGGGGCTGAAGGTCGGTACGACCACGTCCGAGTTTCCGCCGAGCCGCTCGGCCAGTACGGCGAAGGCGGCGAAGAGCACCATGAACGGCGAGCTGCGGGTGGCCTTGCCGAGCTTGAGCGCCGGAGTGATCACCTCCGAGCCGATCACGAAACGGTGCATCGCGGTGGTCGTCTCGACGGCCACCGAACGGGGGCGGTCCAGCTTCATCGTGTGCACCCGGGCACCGGCCAGGTTCTGCTGCCAGAACTCGCTCGGCTCCGCCATCCGGACCGGATCGCCCACCAGCTCCCGCTGCCACTCCGCGAACTCCCGGTACTGGCGCGGCTCCGGCAGCACCGGCACCTCGTGGCCCCGCCGGGCGGCGTACCGGTTGGCCAGGTCCCGGATGATCAGACGCATCGACCAGCCGTCGGTGGCGGTGTGGTGGGAGATCAGCACCAGGACCGAGTCGCGGTCGTCGAACCGGACCAGGACCGCGCGCAGCAGCGGAAGCTCCGTGCTGGGGAAGGTGTCCGCCTCGGCCTCGATCAGCAACTGCTCGGCCACCGCGTCACGCTCGTCCTCGGGCACCACGGACAGGTCCCGCAGGATCAGCTGCACCGGGGCGGTCTCCGGGCTGATCACCTGGTACCGCTCCTGCGGCGTACGCACCACGATGGTGCGCAGCGCCTCGTGCCGAGCCACCACGTCGTCCAGGGCACCCTGCAACGACTCGACATCGACCTCGCCGCGCAGCCGCCATCCGTGCACGATGTGGTAGCGCGGGCCGAAGGGACCCTCCTCGTCGCCCTTGTCGTACATGCAGAGGAAGTCCTGGTTGAGCGAGAGGGGCGCCCGGTGCGGCGCCTGGGTGTCGGGGGTGTTCATCTGGCCATCAGCCCTTTCGTAGTCGTCGGCTAGGAGGTCGGTGCGGGCGTGGCCTGGGCGGCCAGCCGCTCGGCAAGGCCGGCCACCGTGGGGGTGTCGAAGAGGGTGCGCAGCGGCAGCTTCGTCCCCAGTACGGCCTCGATCCGGCTGATCAGCCGCATGGCCAGGAGGGACTGCCCGCCGAGTTGGAAGAAGTCGTCGTCCACGCCTACCCGGTCCACCCCGAGCACCTCGGAGAAGATCTCGCTGAGGATCTCCTCCCGCGGGTCGCGGGGTGCCCGGTAGGCCACCCACGCCTCCGGATCCGGCTCCGGCAACGCCCGCCGGTCCAACTTGCCGTTGGCGGTCAGCGGCAGGGTGGTCAGCGCCACGAAGGCGTCCGGCACCATGAAGTCGGGCAGGGTCGCGATCGCGAAGGCCCGCAGCGCGGCCAGGTCGACAGTGCGCTCACCGACCACCACGTATGCGGTTAGGGACCGCTCACCGGTCGGCAACTGCCGGGCCACCACGGCCACGTCGGAGAGTTCGGGGAACCGGGCCAGCACCGCCTCCACCTCGGCCAACTCGACCCGGAAGCCCCGGATCTTGACCTGGTCGTCGGCGCGGCCGAGGAAGTCGAACATGCCGTCGCTGGTCAACCGCACCAGGTCGCCGGTGCGGTACATCCGTTCCCCCTCCCCGGTGAACGGATCGGCGACGAAGCGTTCGGCGGTCAGGTCCGGCCGGCCGAGGTAGCCGCTGGCCAGTCGGGGCCCGGCCACGTACAGCTCGCCCACCTCCCCGTCGGGGACCTGACGGAGCCGCTCGTCCAGCACGTACGCCCGGATGTCCGTCATCGGGCGGCCCACCGGAACGGTCGGGCCCGGCAGGAACAGGTCGGACATCGGCGAGTGGGTGGTGAACAGGGTGGACTCGGTCGAGCCGTACATGGCCCGGACGACCAGACCGGGGCAGGCGTCCAGCACCCGCCGGACCGCCCCGGGGGAGATCACGTCGCCCCCGGTCATCACCTCCTGCACCCCGGTCAGGCAGTCCGGCGCCTCGTCGGCCACCACCCGGAACAGCCCGGCCGTCAGGTGCACGGCGGTGATCGCGTGCTCGGTGATCAGCTGGCGCAGGGTGGACACGTCGAGGTCGGCGGAGGGCCCCAGCACGACCGTGCCACCGCGGCTCAGCGGCACCCACAGCTCGTAGCTGGAGACCTGGAAGGCGTACGGAGCCACGGAGAGGACCCGCTGGTGCCGGCTGCCGTTCCAGGCCGGATCGGAGATGAGCCGGGTCACCGCGCGCTGCGGGATGGCCACCCCCTTGGGGTCCCCGGTCGACCCAGAGGTGTACATGACGTACGCGAAGTCCTCCGGGCCGGTGGGCACGGCCGGGTCGGTGCCGGGGAACTCGCCCGGCTCCTCGTCGACCAGCAGCACCCGCCCACCCTCCGGCAGGCCGCGGCGCCGGGTGCCGTCGTCGGCCAGCAGCACCGGGCCGCCCGCCTGGTCCAGGATCCAGCGCATCCGCGCCATCGGGTACGCCGCGTGCAGCGGCAGGTACCACGCACCGGCCTTGAGGACCGCCAGCAGTGCCACCGGCAGGTCGGCGGTCCGGCCGGTCAGCACCGCGACCGGCTGCCCCGGCTGGACCCCCTCGGCGATCAGACGGTGCGCCAGCCGGTTCGCCCGCTCGTCCAGATCCCGGTACGTCAAGGTGCGGTCACCGGCCACCACGGCCACCGCGTCCGGAGTCCGGCTCGCCTGCGCGGCGAGCATCTGCTGCACAGAAGTGAAGGTCATCAGACGCTCCATTCAGATGGTTAGGCCGGTAGAACCGGTTTCAGGTGGTTCCGCCGGGCTTGAGCGTCACCGGCAGGCTGGTGTAACCGCGCAGGAAGGTCGAGTACAGCGGGCGCGGTTGGCCGTGTAGTTCGAAGGTGTCGACCCGCCGACGCAGCGAGTCCAGCACCGCCCGAACCTCCGCCCGGCCCAGGAAGGCACCGAGGCAGAAGTGCGGCCCGTGTCCGAAGGTGAGGTGCTTGTTGGGCGTACGGCCCAGATCGAATTCGTCCGGCCGGTCGAAGACCGTTTCGTCCCGGTTGGCCGAGGCGTTCCAGACGGTGACGACGTCGCCGGCCGGGATGGTCTGCCCGCCGAGTGTGGTGTCCCGCCGGGCCACCCGCCCGACATGCATGGCCGGGGTGTTCCAGCGCAGGATCTCCTCCACCGCGTCGTCCAGCGACACCTCGCCCCGGCGCAGCGCCCCCCACTGATCCGGGTACTCGACGAAGTTCAGCACCGCGCTGATCATCGCCAGCCGGCTCGTCTCGTCCCCGGCGAGGATCAGGCCGTAGCAGTTGAGGACGACCTCCTCCTCGGTCAGCGGCGCTCCCTCGATCTCGCAGGTCACGAGGCTGCTGATCACGTCGTCCCGCGGGTCCCGGCGACGCTCGGCGGCGATCCCGCTGAAATAGAGCAGGATCTCGTTGCGGGCCAGCCAGGTCTCGTGGCCGGGCTGATCCGGATCGTCGGAACTGAGGGCCTGCTTGCTCAGTCGCAACAGCTCGGCCCGGTCCGCCGACGGAACGCCGAGCAGGTCGCTGATGGTGCCCATGGGCAGTTCGTCGGCGACCTGGGCGGCGAAGTCCCCGCCACCTGCCGCCACGGCCTGCGCCACCAGTTGATCCGCGCGGGCCAGCACCCCGGACAGCACCGGCCGCAGCATCCGGGGGGAGAACGACCTCAGCAGGTGGTTGCGCACGGCGGTGTGCCGGGGGGCGTCGGAGACGGCCAACAGCTTCCCCCCGGCGGTGTCCCCGCCGGTGAGCAGCGAGGTGAGCATGTTGCCCCGGCCCGAGCCGAAGGTCTCCGGGTCCTTGTAGACCCGCAGCGCCTCGGCGTACCGGGTGACCACCCAGAAGTGGGTTCCCTGCGGGGTGCTCGGGTGCCGCCACACCGGGGCGTTGCGGCGCAGCCAGCGCCACACGTTCTCCACCTCCGGGCCGACGAAGGTTCTCGGGTCGGCCAGGTTGACCCCGTCGAGGTCGGTGGCGCGGATGCCTGTGCTCACCGAAGTCAGTCCCGTTCCGCTTGCCGTTGCAGCTCCACGGCCTCGTACAGCGCCTTGACGTTGCCGCTGCCGAAGGTCTGCGCGCCGAGCCGTTCGATCAGCTCCAGGAAGAAGGTCTTCCGGGGGTGCGCCGAGCGGGTGAAGATCTGGAAGAGCTGACCGTGGTGATCGGCGTCGACCAGCACGTTGACCTCCCGCAGGTCCGACACGGTGTGCCGGGCCAGCTCCATGCGGGAGGCGAGCATCGTGTAGTAGGTGTCCGGGGTGGACAGGAACTCCACTCCCCGCCGCTGGATGTTCTGCACGGCGGCGACGATGTCGTCCGCGTTGAACGCCACGTGCTGCACACCCGCGCCGCCGTGGTTCTTCAGGAACTCGTCGATCTGCCCCGGCGAGCGGGTCACGTCCGGCTCGATCAGGGTCAGCGTCACCGCACCCCCGACGGACTGCACGACCTTGGAGTTCATGGCCTGGTTACCGACCACGATCTGCTCCTCGAAGATCATGCGGAAGTCGAGGACCTCCTCGTAGAAGCGGACCGTCGGGTCCAGCTGGCCGGCCTCCAGGCAGACCGCGAAGTGGTCCACCGCGGACAGCCCGCTGTCCCAGGTCGGCTCGGCCTCCGGGCGGGGCAGCAGGCCGGGCAGGTGCCGGGCGTCCATTCCCTCGGGGCGCCGGACGAAGGTGTGCGCGACATCGCCGAAGCCCATGATGGTGGCCCGTACCACGCCTTCGACGTCGTGCGGGGCCGCTACCGGCCGGGCCCCCCGGCGTACCGCCTCGGCGAAGGCCGCCGCCGGGTCGGCGACACCGAGGCTGATGTCGGCGACCCCGTCTCCGTGCCGCTCCACGTACGCGGCGGCCGGGTGGTCCTCGACCAACGGCTGGGTCAGCACCAGCCGGATCTCCCCCCGGCCCAGCCCGGCGGACCGGGCCTCCGGCGGGGCGGCCGGGTCGGTCCCGGAGTAGACGGCCAGACCGAAGCCGTCCACCAGCCGTTGGGTCTCCGCGGCCAGGTCGCTGACGTAGAACTCGATGTGGTCGAGCGAAATCTGACCGAAGATCGAAGTCTGTGGCGTGCTCATCGGGTCATCTCCCCCTTGTCATCAGCCCCGGGGGCCGACCGGCGGCCCGGGTGGGGCACGTTTCAGTGCGAGCCGGCGAGCCGGCGCGGGCGAGGGTCGATCCAGTTGTCGCTGACGTACCGCAGGCACTCGGTGCGGCCGGCCGGACCGCACACCGCACCCCAGCCCTGCGGCACATCGGCGAAGGCGGGCCACAGACAGTGCTCGCCCGCAGCGTTCACCAGCACCAGGAAATCGCCGTCGACGGCGTCGAATGGATTGTTCATTCCTTTTCCTCCAGCCCGAATCCGTCGGTCGACACAAGAAATTGGCGCACCGGTCGCTAGCGAATTCTTCGGCGAACCTGGCCGCCCTCAGAGGCTGTCATTACGACCCTGTACCACGCATCTTCCGTAGTGCGCAGCGCACGCCTGATCGACAGAAAGCAAGCGAGGGCAGGTCGCCGGCGACGCCGTTTTGACGGCACCGCGACGACCTGCCCCCGCCGACCGGAAAAGGCGGTCAGTTGTTGCTGGGATCAGCCCCAGATTCCGACCCGGTAGCAGTCGGGACCACGCGGCCCGGCACCGACGCATCGGGCGTTGTACGCGTCGAGGAGCCGCTGGGCGCGAGCGTCGGCCAGCCGGAATCGCTCCACCGGGTTGGCCCGGCGCAGCAGCACGTCATCCATCGCCAGGACCAGCTCGTTCTGGATCCCGTCGAACGCGCCGACCACCACGCCGAGACTGGCCGGCGACTTCGGGGCCTTGCGGATCTGGTCCAACGCCACCTTCGGCGCCGGGTGCTGGGCGAACCAGCGCTCCCGCTGGAGGAGGTCCACCGCCTGCCCGGTCATCGGCAGGTAGGCGGTGCTCTTGTGCCACTGCGCCGAGTTGCGCGGGCTGTTCAGGAACTGCATGAAGGCGAGGGCGCCGTCCTGGGTCTCCCGGTCCAGACCGGCCCGCAGGAAGAGCGAGTCACCGGAGTTGACGTTCCCGACCGCCTTGCCGCGACCGGGGTGCGGCAACGAGCCCGCGGCGACGTTGAACCCGAACTCGGCCCCCATCTGGGCGAAGGTGTCACCCTGGTTGGCCCCGTCGAAGGTGAAGGCGACCTGCTGGGTCACGAACGACTCGAAGTTGCCGCCCCAGTCCTCCGGCATGCCGGTGTACCGGTAGTGGCCCGCCTGGTGCATCCGCTTCCACCAGGAGACGTAGTTGAGGATCTGCGGCGAGTCCAGGTTGACCTTGGTGGCCCGGCCGGTACGCCCGTTGTTGTTGTTGGTCAGCAGGCCGCCCTGCTGGGCGATGGCCTGCTGGAAGAACCAGTTGTGGTTGGGCCAGGTCACGCAGTTCGCCGGGCCGTTCGGCATCCGCGCGATCTTCGTGCAGGCGGCCTCCAGCTCCTGCCAGGTCTGCGGAAGCTTGGACACCCCCGCCTTCTTCAGCAGGGTGGTGTTGGCGTACAGCACGCTGGTCATGCTGGTGACCGGGAAGGAGAACATGTCACCCCGGTCGGTGTGGTACGCCCGGACCTGCGGCAGCAGGTCCCGCACCACCACCCGCTCGTTGAGGATCTGGTGGCGTCCGCCGATGGCCCGCTGCACGGACGTGAACAGCGGTCGGCCGGAGCGGTCCTTCATGTCCCGAGCGACCTGGCTGACGTTGTAGTAGTAGTTGGCGATCGCCGGCGGGTTGCCCTCCCGGACGGCCCGGTCCACGTCAGCCGGCAGCGCCGTGTAGTCCCGCGCCTCGACGTTGATCTGGTAGCGCGGGTACTTACGGTTGAACTCCTCGGCCAGCCGCTTGCGCTCGTCCAGATAACCCGGGAACGGATAGTCCGCGAGCCAGACGTCAATGTTGATTTTCTTCTTCTTGTGGGCGCCGGCCTCCGCCGCCCCGGCGGTTGCGGTGACGGATGACAGGACAACCGCTACGCCGAGCGACGATGCAATCAGTGCGCGCAATGGTCGCATGGAACCTCCAGTTTCCGGTCAATCAAGGACGATCAACTGTCACCGTTCATCCTGTTGGTCGGCCGGGGTCAATTCATCTTTCCAAGTGCGCACTAGTCGCCACCGACGGGGAATCAGCCGACTCTTTCCCACCGGTGGGTCGACGCAGGGCCAGGGCGATCAGGACCGCCAGGGCCACCGATACGGCGGCCGCGACCAGCCCCACCGTGGCCAACGCCCCGGCGTACGCCTCCTGGGCCGGACCGAGCACGCCGGGCACCCGGTCGGCCAGTTCCATGGCCCCGGTCATCCCGTCCAGGGCCTTGGCCGCGACCTCCGGTCCCAGGTTCTCGGGGAGGGCGTCCTCCAGCCGCGCCCGGTAGACGGTGGCGGCCAGGCTGCCCAGCACCGCGATCCCGGCGGCGAAGCCGAGTTCGCTGCTCGTCTCGGAGATCCCGGATGCCGCTCCGGCCCGCTCCGGTGGAACGGACCCGACCACCAGGTCCACCCCCAGACCCGCGGGCAGCCCGTTGCCGACGGCCACCACCACCCAGCCGGCCAGGACCATCGTCTGGCCGCCGACGTCGGCGGTGGCGACCAGCAGGAATCCCGCGGCGGCGATCACGAGCCCGGCCGCCATCACCGGCCCGGCCCCGAACCGGCCGGCCAGCATCGGGGCGACCATCACCGCCAGGATCATCGCCACGGTGGAGGGCAGCAGCCACAACCCGGCTCGCAGCGGCGACAGTTCGGCGACCAGTTGCAGGTACTGGGTCACCAGCAGGGTGCTCCCGCCGAGCAGCATTCCCCCGACCACCAGCACCACCAGCACCGGGCGGACCGACCGGCGGGCGAAGAGTCCCAGATCCAGCAGCGGGTCGGGCAGGGCCCGCTGCCGCCGGATGAACACGGCTCCGGTCACCACCCCGACCAGCAGCAGCAGCCCCACCAGGGGTTCCAACCCGTACCGGGCGACATGTTTGACGGCGTACACCAGGGACAGCACCGCCACCAGCGAGAGCAACACGCTGGACAGGTCGACCCGTACGCTGCCGCGCCGTTGCCCCTTAGGTAGCAGCACCGGACCGGCCAGCAGCAGCACCGCCATCACCGGGACCCCCAGCAGGAAGACCGACCCCCACCAGAAGAACTCCAACAGCACCCCACCGACCAGCGGTCCGGCGGCGTTGCCGGCGAGGAAACAGCTCATCCAGACCGCGATCGCGGTGGACCGCTGGGCGGGCTGCCGGAACAGGTCACTGATCAGCGCCAGGGTCGACGGCATGAGGGTGGCACCGGCCACCCCCAGCAAAGCCCGGCTGACGACGAGCATTCCGCTGCTCGTCGAGAAGGCGGCCAGCAGCGAGAACGCGGCGAAGGCCGCCGCACCTACCAGCAGCAGTCGCCGTCGGCCGATCCGGTCGCCGAGGGCGCCCATGGTCACCAGCAGGCCGGCCACCATGAAGCCGTACACGTCGCCGATCCACAGTTGGGTCACGGCGTCGGCGCCCAGGTCCACGGCGAGCTGCGGCAGGGCCAGGAAGAGCACGCTCAGGTCGACGGCGACGAGCAGTGTCGGCAGGGCGAGCACGGCGAGGGCCAGCCATTCGCGCCGGCCGGCGGGGGCGGGTGCGTCCAGCACCGGACCGTTCTGTGTCATGGGGCCGACCCTGGCATTCCCCCTCGGCCGCGCTCACCTTCCACAGTGCGCAGCCCGCTTCCTACCTGCTCCGGACCGGATCCGGCACGGCCTGCCCGAGGACCCGGGCCACCTCGGCCGGCTCCCGCATCGGGAAGAAGTGCCCGCCCGGGACCGCCCGCAGCAGGAAGTCCCCGGTGGTGATGTCGGCCCACCGGGTCAGCGCGGCCGGCGAGGTCAACGGGTCGGCGATCCCGTGCAGCACGACCACCGGGGTGGCCAACCGGGGCCGCCTCGGTCCGGGCCGGTAGGCCTGGGCCAGTCGCAGGTCGGCGCGGAGCATCGGGAGGAAGGTGCGGTAGGTCAGCGGGCCGGCCGCCCGGGCATCGGCACCCCCGAGGGCCACCAGCCGGGCGAACAACTCCTCATCGGGCAGGTCAACGGCGTGCCACAACGCCGAGCCGGGGGCCATCCAGGGCGGATTCCGCCCACTGAGGACCAGCAGGTCCGCGGGATGACCGGCGTCGCGCAGCGCGTGGGCCAGCTCGTAGCCGACAAGGGCCCCCAGGCTGTGCCCGAACAGCCCGTACGGGGTGCCGTCCAACTCGCCGAGGATCCGGTCGGACAGGTCGGCGAGCAGGTCCGGCCAGCCCCGGCAGGGCGGCTCGCGCCACCGGTTTCCCCGGCCGGGCCGCTCCACCGGGACCATCGTGAGACCCTCGGCGTGCCGATCGACCACTGAGGCGAAGGACCCCGCTGACCCGCCCGCGTGTCCCAGGCAGTAGATGCGCATCTACTTGTGCCCGAACTCGTGCAGGGACATGGTCCGGATCCGGCTCGGCCACTCGGTTCGGACGAGTTTTCGGCGCAGCTGGCGGCGTACCTCCTCGGACTCGGTCGGCCCTACCTCGTGCAGGTAGAGGTCCAGGTCGAAGCGGGTGCCCAGCGGTGTCTGGTAAATACGGGTCTTCGAGGCCACGACGTTGGGCAGGGCGTTGGCGATCCGGCGTACCGAGGCCAGCGACACCTTCGCACCGCCGGTCACCACGAAGTCCGACAGGCGGCCCCGGAAGTGCAGGTAGCCCTCCTCGTCGATGTGGAACAGGTCGCCGGTGGCGATCTGGTTCGGGCCGACCAGGCAGTCGCCCACCCGCCCCTCGGCCATCCCCACCTTGCGACGCAGCACCGTGTCGGAGGTGACGAGCAGCTCGCCCACCCCCTCCGGGTCCGGGTTCCGCAGCTGCACCTGGACCCCCTCCAGGGGGCGTCCCACGGTCGCCAGCCGGTGGTACGGCTCGCGGTGGGCGGCCAGGGTGGCCACCCGGGGCCCGGCCTCGGTCAGCCCGTAGGTGAGATACAGCTCCAGCTCCGGTGACCGCTCCCGCAGCACCCCGGCGACCACCGGGCTCAACTGCTCCCCGCCGACCGTCAGCATCCGCAGCCGCTGCGGCGGTCGCCAGTCCGCGGCGATCATCTGCCGCACCATGTACGGGGTCACCGAGGAGCTCGTCACCCCGTGGTCCCGCAGGGCGGCCTGGTAGGTGGTGGTGGTGAAGGGCGGCCCGGTGACCACCAGCCGCGCACCGGTCGTCAGGCCGGCGAGCGCCTGGGCCACCAGGGCGTACGAGAAGTTCAACGGCAGGTTCACCAGCACGGTGTCCTCGGGGCGCAACCCCACCGACCGGGCGTGCCGCGAGGCGTTGCGCAGCAGGGCCGGGAAGCTGTGCAGACAGCCGCTGGCCACCCCGGAGGTGCCGGAGGTCAGGATGATGACGTGGCCCGGATCGTGCCGCTGCGGGTCCACGCCGTCCAGGGTCTCCACCCGCACCGGGCCCACCTGTCCCGACGCCGGCTGCTCCCCGGCCCGGGCTGGAGTGACGAGGGTCCGGGCGCCCAGCCCCTCGGCGATCTCCCGGACCCGGCCGGCCGGGGTGCCGGGGGCCAGCAGGGCCGGTACGCAGCCGGCGTGCAGCACCCCGAAGAAGCAGCGCAGCAGTGCCGCGCCGTTGGCCAGGGCGACCAGCACCACCTCGCCGGGCTGAAGGCCCCGCCGGTGCAGTTCGTCGGCGATCCCGTCGAGCAGGATCTCCGCGCCCGGGGTGGGCTCCAGGTCGATCACCGTGTCCAGGTACGTGGCGACCTGGTCGCGACTGAAAGGCGGTTCGAGCCCGGACATGTCAACGCTCCCGCGAGGTGAGGACAACGGTGTTCACACGGTGCACGCCCGACGGGTGCCTGCGGTGCTCGGCGACGACCAGTCGGGTGCAGGAGGCACCGAGCCAGGCCCCGGCCAGCACCGCCACGGCCGGGCGGGCCGCATCGGGTGCCATCGACAGCAGCAGGCTCGGGCCACGGAGTCCGTGCACGATGCAGGCCAGGCCGGCGACCGAGCCCGGAGCCGCCCCGGCGAACCGCAGCGGGGAGACCCGCCCCCGTTCGCGTACGGCGTCGGCGACCTCCCGCATGGTGTGGCCGGTGGCGTGTTCGCTGACCGCCACCATGCCGACCTCCGCCCCGGCCGTCGGCCCCGGCAATCCCGCCGCCTCCAGGGCGGTCCCGACCGCGTCGGCCACCAGCCAGGCCACCGGGTCGGCGTAGAACCCGACCCCACGCGGGCGACTCGGACCCTCCGTGCCCTCCAGGGTGGCCGTGCCGAGCATCGCGAAGGCCCCCTGCTCAGCCCAGTCCATCGGCTGCTCCGGCGAAGACCAGGCTGGTGTTGAAGCCACCGAACCCCAGGGTGACGCTGAGCCCGGCGCCCGGCCCCAGGGCCACCGGCGCGCCCTGCGGCACCGGAAAAGCCAACCCGGGGGCGGGGGTGTCCAGGCCGTACACCGGCGGGACCTTGCCGTGCCGCAACGCCTGGACCAGGGCGATCGCCTCGATCGCACCGGTGGCCCCCAGGGTGTGCCCGAAGGCGCCCTTGGTGGCGAAGAGGACCGGCCGGTCGGCCGCCGGGAAGAGTCGGTCGAAGCTGGCCGCCTCCACCGCGTCGTTGACCGGGGTGCCGGTGGCGTGCGCGTTGACCACGGCTACCTGGTCGGTGCTCAGACCGGCGGCGGCCAGGGAGCGCCGCACCGCCAGCAGCACGGCCGCGCCGGAGGGGTCGGGCGCCGTCATGCCGGCGGCGTCGTTGGCCGAACCACCACCGAGCAGTTCGGCGTACGCGCGAGCCTGGCGCCGCTGCGCCCGACCCGCCTCCTCCAGCACGACGATCCCGGCGCCCTCGCCCAGCAGGGTGCCGTCGGCGGCCTCGTCGAAGGCGCGTAGCAGGGTGGGCGACATGGTGCCCAGCGCGCTGTGGCCCAGGCGTTTGGCCGCGGTGAGGATGTCCACCCCGCCGCAGACGGCCACCTCCGTCATCCCGGCGGCGATGAGGTGCCCTCCCACCAGGATCGCGTCGGCCCCCGACGAGCAGGCGGTCGACACCGACACCGGGGGGCGGGTGAAGCCGAGCCCTCTCGCCACCGCCGCCGCCCAGTCGTGCAGCCCGCCGGCCCGGGTGTCGTCCAGGTGGGCGCCGTAGCTGGTGCCGAGCACCAGCAGCGCCTCACCCGGATCGCCGTCGATCCCGGCGTCCTGAAGGGCCCGGCCGACCGTACGGGTGCCGAGGGAGATCTGGCGGCGGGCCGGTGTCCACCCGGCGGGCGGATCGTCCACGGTCGCCGCCAGGCGATTTCGCAGCCGGTGCGGCGAGGGCACCTCACGCAGGCCGGTCTCCCCCGCCAGCAACCGGGACCACACCCCGTCCAGGTCGTCGCCGAGGGCGGTGTCCCAGGCCATCCCGGTGACCAGCACCTGGCGGGTCACCACAACTGACGTCCCAGTTCGTCGACCTTTGTTCGCACCAGTGACCCACGGAACGCCGCCACCCGGGCGCCATTCACGGTGGCCCGGCAGGAGAAGTGGAACGAGGCCTGGTACAGCCGGTCACAGCGCAGGTCGAAGATGACCTGGTCGCCGGGGACGACCACCCGGGTGAACCGGCTCTGCACCGAGCCGATCAGGGTCAGCTCGTCGTCGGCCAGGGGCGAGGTGCTCAGCTGGTAGAGGATGATCCCGGACTGGGCGAAGGCCTGCATCAGGTGGCTGCCGGGGAAGACCGCCCGCTCCGGGAAGTGACCGGCGATGGCGTCCATTGTGCCGGAGACCGACATCAGGCTGCGCAGGTACTCGCCGGGCCGGTGGTCCAGCACCCGGTCGATGTAGATCATCGGGTGGCGGTGCCGCAGCCAGCTCTTGATCTCGGTGAACCCGAGGGAAGTGTCGGTAGCCTCAGTCATCACAGTTCCTCTTCCGTCCCGGTTTCCCGCTTCCAATCCCCCATTGCTCGGCGCAGCGACGACGGCAGGGGCGCCGCCCGGCCGGTGGCCCGTTCGACGACGCAGAGCACCAAGGTCCCGCTGGCCAGCAGCTCGCCAGGGGTGCCGTCGTCCGACTCCCGGTGCACCGCACCGGACACCTCGCAGGTGGCTCCGGCGACCCGTTGCACCCGGACCGCCACCCGCACCCGGTCCAGGAACCGCGCGGACGCGGCGTACCGCATCCGCAGGTCCCGTACGGTCAGCTCCAGGCCCTCCGCGCCGAGTTCCCGGACCCCCACCCCCAGTCGGTCGAGGTTCTCCAGCAGCGCCGACTCCAACAGCGAGGCGTACCGGGTGAAGTGGACGACGCCTCCCGCGTCGGTGTCCACATGCTCCACTCGCCAGCGCAGCTCGCGTACGGCCGTCATCCCAGCGACCTCTGGAAGGTCCGGGAGCCCTCGGCGATGCGGCCCACCAGCTCGACGGCCTCGTCCGGCGTGGTGATCAGAGGGGGTGCGATCCGCATCGTGGGGAAGACGTACCGCAGGCCCCGCGAGCGGCGGCCCGCGCCGGCCATGAACTCGACGTACGCCCCGGCCCGCACGACATGCTCCCGCAGCCGCGCCAGACCGGCCGCCGCCCGCTCGGTCAGCTCGACGCCGTGCATCACACCGGTGCCACGGGACTCCTGGTAGAGGTCCGGGAAGGCATCCACCAGCTCGCGCTGGAGCAGCTCGGCGAGCTGGGCGCCGAGGGCGGCGGAGTGGTCGATCAGCTTGTCGGTGACCACCAGCTCCAGGCCGTCACGGATCACCGCGCAGGCCAGCGGACGCAGGTCCGAGGTGGCCACCGCGCCGGATCCGCGCGGAGACAGTCCCCGCCGGGCGATCACCATGGACAGCGACAGGGCGCCCATTCCCAGGCTCTTGCCGATCACGGTCACATCGGTCCGGATCGGGCCCTGGTCGTCGGCCATCGCGAAGAAGCGACCGGACTTGGCGAAGGTGAGCACCTCGTCGGCGACGAGCAGGGCGCCGTACTCCTGGCAGAGCCCCGCCAGCCCGCGCAGGTAGCCCGGCGGCGGCTGGAGGATGCCGGCATCGCCCTGCACCGGCTCCACCACCACCCCGAGCACCCGGTGGCCGTTCTCGGCGAACCAGTCCGCGAGCACCGCGGGGTCGCCGAAGGGCAGGTGCACCACGCTCACCCCGTAGGGCCCCTCCGGAGCCAGGGAGGGCAGCCCCACCCGGTAGTGCCGGCGGTTCAACAGCGGCACCAGGCCGCTGGTCCAGCCGTGCCAGGCCCCCTCGAAGGCGAGGATGAGGTCCCGTCCGGCGGCCTCCGGCACCGGCCGCAGCCGGTTTCCGTCGAACCGGGACTCCAGGACCAGACGCAGCGCCAACTCCATGCCCTCGGAGCCGGAGTTACGGCCGCTGACGTGGTATTCGCCGGTCGGGAACTGTTCCGTCCACAGCCCGTCCGGGCCGAAGAGGGTGTTCAGCAGTCGAGCCCGCTCCAGGGAACCCACCTCGTCGGTGGCCTGCCCGCCCTCGGTGACCCCCCGGGCCAACGCCCGGCGCACCGTCTCGTGACCGGCGCCGAGGCAGGCGCTGCCGTACGCGCCGCTGGCGTCGATCACCTCGAATTCCCGGCCGGCGTCCGGGCCGTCGAGGGCCATCAGCCGGCTGTGCACGCCCTGCCCACCGAGCACCGCGTACGGCAGCCGGTTCGACTGGTAGTGGTCCAGGTGCAGGTCCCGGCCGGCCCGCAGCAGCCGGAGGGTTTCCTCGGACCCCAGCCCGGTCACTGCTTGGCCTCCGCGCGCAGCCGGTTGATCAGGTCGGTGACCGTCCGGACGCTCTGGAAGTTCTCCGGGGTGAAGTCCTCGTCGGAGATACGCACATCGAACATGTCCTCGCACTGCACCCGCAGTTCCACGAAGCCGAGCGAGTCCAGGCCGTACCCGGCCCGCAGACTCTCGTCGAGGCCGATCTGCTCGGGCGGCACCTCGACGAAGAGCTCGGAATTAAGGATCTTGCGAATGCCGTTCTCGATCTCCATGGAGGCACCTTCGTCTCAGGTTGGGGGTCGCTTCGTCGACAGGCCCGGTCCGCGATCCGCACGGTCTGCATCAGGCGGTGACATTCGCGGGGCGGGGTCGGTACGGCACTGCCGCGAGCCGGTCCGGAGCCGGCGGCCGTTCGCGTCCGCCGAGGTCGGCGGTAGTGACCACCACATCGTGCGCGAGGCGTGAGAGAGCATGCATCTCTTGAATTGCGGGCCGCCCGCCGGCCCTTCGTGAAGGCGGCGGCGCCGGTGACCCGCAGGTCACCGGCGCCGCCGAGGTGAATGCCGCTGCGACTAGCGCACGACCCGGTAGCTCAGGTGGGTCACCTCCGGGGTGTGCAACGCGTCGATGCTCTCCAGGGTCACCGAGCCAGCCAGGTTGTCGAACAGCCGCAGACCGTTGTCGATGAGCACCGGACGCACCGCGACCCTGATCTCGTCGACCAGGCCGGCCGCCAGGCACTGCTGGGCGATCTGGGCGCCGCCCCCGACCACCACGTCCTTGTCACCGGCCGCCGCCTTGGCCTGGCGTACGGCGGACTCCACCCCGTCGCTGACGAAGATGAAACTGGTGTCCCCCTTGGCCAGCTCGTCGGGGGTGTCATGCGACACGATGAAGTGCTCGACCTTGAACGGGTTGTCCACGAAACCGCCCTGGCTGGCCCCCATGTCGTAGGTCCGCCGACCCATGACCATGGCGCCGATGGCGTCCACCTGCCGCTGCACCATCGCCTGGTTCTCCGGCGACGGGGAGAAGAACCAGTCGTGCAGCCCCTCCGGCTCATCCTCCGGGCCGGCGACGCAGCCGTTCACCGACATCGTCATGTCCAACACGACCTTGCCCACTGAGACCTCCATCTGTTGGTTTCCGATAGTTGGACGGGCCCGGTGCCGGGTGGCACCGACGCCCGCTGGTACTTCGTCCGGCCGTACCCGACCCTGCCATCCCCTGCACCTTCACGGGAAACGATGCGCAATCTGGGAGGCGGCCCGCCTCCGCCGCCGGTGCCACGATGAGGCGACGGCGGCGACCCGTCGCCGTGGCTCGGCCACGGCCGGGCGGCACATCTGCCGAGGGGACCGAATCGATGCGGTGGAACGACGTCTGGATCAGTGCGGCGGGCGCCTCCCTGGGGCGCGCCGAAACCACGGAGACGGCGGTCGCTGAGGGCCACTACCAGGAGAAGGACCGCGACGGTGACGGCTACCTGGCCGTCCGGGTGGTGGACGAGGGCCCCGCCGTCGAGCTGGCCGTGGCGGCCGGGAAGTTGGCGGTCGAGCGGTCCGGACGCCGGCCCGAGGAGTTCGCCCTGGTGACCCACTCCCACGTCGGCTTCCAGGGTCTCGACGACTTCGCCTCCGCCGCGTACGTGCAGCAACGCACCGTCGGCGGCTCGGCGACCGCCACCGAGGTCCGGCAGGCCTCCAACGGCGGGATGGCCGCCCTGGAACTCGCCGCCGCCTACCTCTCCGCCGACCCCGGACGCCCGGCCGCGCTGCTCACCACCAGCGATCTCTTCCACCCGCCGAGCTATGACCGGTGGAGCACCAGCGGAACCCTCTACGGCGACGGAGGCACCGCCCTGGTGCTCAGTCGGGGCAGCGGGGTGGCCCGGCTGCTCGCCAGCGTCTCCGTGGCCGACACCAGCCACGAGGGACTGCAACGCGGCGACGAGCCGTGGACCGGGGTCAGCGGCGGCAACGGCTGGCCGATCAACACCGAGGCCCGGATCGCCGGGTACGTCCGTCAGCACGGCGAAGAGGTCTTCGTGGACCTGGTCCGGCGGATCTTCGAGGCGGAGCGGCGCACGGTCGAGGGGGCGCTGGCCGACGCGGGAGTCACCGCCGCGGACATCGCCCTGTGGGTCTTCCCCAACATGGGCCTGTCCCTCACCGACTGGGACGCCCGCGCCTCGATCGGGGTGGACCCGGAGCTGACCACCTGGCCGTGGGGGCAGCGGACCGGCCACCTCGGCGCCGGGGACCAGTTCGCCGCGCTGGCCCATGTGCTGGAGTCGCGGCGCGTCCGAGCCGGGGATCTGGTGCTGGTCAACGGGGCCGGCAGCGGCTTCACCTTCACCTCCGCCGTGCTGGAGATCCAGACCGAGCCGGAGTGGACCACCAGCGCCGAATAGCTCGCGGGGCACAACGCACCGACCGGGGAGAGGAATTCGATGATCACGAAAGAGCGGTTCATCCACGCCGTTCGCGACGAGTTGAAGCTGCCCCTGGTCAACCCGGACCTGGAGCACGACTTCGACCAGAAGGTGCAGTGGCGTTCCATGCACCGAGTTCGACTCTTCGCCGCCCTCGAACGGCTGACCGGCCGCAAGGTGCCGGTGCGGCGGCTGTTCGAGCAGACCACGGTCAGCGGCGTCTACCAGCTCTACACCGAGCCGATCGAAGAGGAGCAGCCCGCGTGAGTACCATCCCCACCCTCTACGACTGGTTCGCGGAGTCAGCACGACGGCACCCGGATCGGCTCGCGCTGCGCGCCGGCGGCCTCGACTTCAGCTACCGTCAGCTCACCGCGGCCGCCGCCCAACTCGCGGAGGACATCGTGGCCCGGCAGGGCCGTCGGCCGGCCCGGGTCGGAGTGTTCGTCTCGCGTACGGCGGGCACCTATGTGGCCTACCTGGCGGCGTTGCGGCTCGGGGTGACGGTGGTGCCACTCAACACCGACTTCCCGCCCGCCCGGCACGCCCGCATCGCCCGCACCGCCGGCCTGGACCTGCTGCTGCACACCGCCGTCGACGCGGACCTGGCCGAGGCGGTGGGGACCCAGACCGGCACCGCCCGGATGGCCGCGCCGGACGAGCACCGGGGACCGACCGCACCGGCCGGGCCGCCGGAGGAGTACCGCCCCGACCCGGACGAACTCGCGTACATCGTCTTCACCTCCGGGTCCACCGGCACCCCCAAGGGGGTTCCGATCCGGCACCGCAATGTCGCCCACTGGCTGCCGTACGTGCTGGACTACTTCGAGGCCGGCCCGGACATCCGGGTCTCCCAGACCTCCGACCTGGCCTGGGACCTGTCGGTGTGGAACGTCTTCCTGCCCTGGGCGACCGGGGGTGCCCTGGTCGTACCGGAGCGCACGGAGTTGCTGGCGCCGAGCCGGCACATCAACGACGACGGGATCACCCACTGGTTCTCCACCCCCTCCTCGATCGTGACCGCCCGGATGCTCGACGACCTGATCCCGGACACCATGCCCGGGCTGCGGTGGAGCTGCTTCGGTGGTGAGCCCCTCACCCTGGACAAGGCCCGGGCCTGGCGGGACGCCGCACCGAACAGCGTGATCGCCAACGTCTACGGGCCGACCGAGACCACGGTCACCTGCCTCACCTACCGGGCGCCCGCGGATCCCCTCCGGTGGCCGCGGGCCGCCCTCGGGGCCCTGCCCCTGGGTCCGGCGTACCCGACCGTGGAGTGCGACCTGATGGACGAGGAGGGCCGCCCCGCCGACGAGGGAGAGCTGCTGATCCGGGGCCCGCAACGCTTCGACGGCTACCTCGACCCGGCCGATAACGTGGGCCGGTTCACCCGCTGGCGGGGGGACCGCTGGCGGATGGAGGAGGGCGAGCCGCTCACCGAGGAGCACTGGTTCCGCACCGGGGACCGGGTCCGCCGCACCGACAACGGGTACGTCTTCCTCGGTCGGATGGACAACCAGGTGAAGGTCAACGGGTACCGGATCGAGACCGGCGAGATCGAGGCCGTGCTGCGGCAGCACGACGCGGTCGACGAGGCGGCCGTCGTGCCCTGGCAGGCGGAGGACGGCACCGTGGAGCTGGCCGCCTTCTACGTCGGCGACCAGGCCGGCCAGGAGGACCTGGAGGGCTTCCTCGCCGAGCAGCTGCCCACCTACATGATCCCGCCCCGGCTCGGCTGGATCGAACGGTTCCCGCTCAACGTCAACGGCAAGATCGACCGTCACCGCCTGGTGGAGATGGCCCTCACCATGGCCGATGTCTGACCCTGGCCCGTCGCGCGCCCCCGGTTGACCGGGGGCGCGCTCGCGTGTGCGCCGGTCACCGGCTGAGCTGGGCCGCCCGGCCGGCACCGGCGGGCGGACCACCAGGGGTGGTCCGCCCCATCTCGGTACCCGCAACGTCACCTGGCCGGCTTCTGCGCGGCCTCACCGCGCGCTGCGGTCTCCGCCGGGGTCGGCTCGTCACCAGCGACACCCCCGTGCCCCGCCTCACCGTCGGGCATCTGGGCGTCGCGCAGGGCGACCACCGCGACCACGGCGAGCAGCAGGAAGAGGGCCGCACCGACGATCGCGGCCGTGTTCAGGCCGTTGGTGAAGGCCACCGAGGCGGCGTCGCGGAGCTGCTCGGCCAAGCCGCCGGGAAGCCCCTCGGCGGCACTGACCGCCCCGGTGATGCTCTCCCGGGCCGACTCGGCCGCATCCGCCGGAAGACCGGCCGGCAGCGAGGTGTCGATCTGGTTCCGGTAGACCGTGGCGCCGATGCTGCCCATCACCGCGATGCCGATCGCGATGCCCAGGTGGTTACCGGTCTCCGACAGGGAGGCGGCGGAACCGGCCTTCTCCCGCGGTGCGGAACCCACCACCAGGTCCGTGCCGAGGGCACCCATCGGACCGGCGCCCAGGAATGCCAGCACGAAACCGGCGACCAGCAGGGGCAGCCCGCTGACCGCGCTGACCTGGGTCAACAACACGTAACCGAAGGAGGTGACCGCCAGACCACCCGCGATGAGGTACGCCGGGCGGACCTTCTGCACCAGCGCCGGCGCCACCATCGAACCCACGATGATCGCCAGGGTGGAGGGCAGCAGCCAGAGACCGGCCCGCAGCGGGGAGAGCCCCTCGACGGTCTGGAGGTAGAGGCTGACCAGCAGGTAGATGCCGCCGGTGGTGACCGAGCCGAAGAGCAGGATGACCAGTGCGGCGCTGAACGAGCGGCTCTTGAACAGCCGGAGGTCCACCAGCGGGTCGTCCAGTCGCCGCTGCCGGGAGACGAAGATCGCCCCGAACACGATGCCGGCGAGGATGACCAGGATCGAGGTGGTGGTCCAGCCCTCGCCGGCCACCTCCTTGACCCCGTAGATGATCGGCAGGACCGTCAGCAGGGAGAGCAGCACGCTGGGCAGGTCGATCCGACCCGCCGAGGGGTCGCGGTACTCGGGCAGCAGCACCGGGCCCAGGACGAGCAGCACCACCATCACCGGCACGCCCATCAGGAAGACCGAGCCCCACCAGAAGTTCTCCAGCAGGGCGCCACCGACCACCGGGCCGAGGGCACCACCGACCATCAGGCAGCTGAACCACACCGCGATCGCGACGCCCCGCTGCTTGGCGTTGTGGAACACGTTGCTGATCAGGGCCAGGGTGGAGGGCATCAGCGTGGCGCCGGCCACCCCCATCAGGGCGCGGGTCACGATCAGCATCGTCACGCTGGTGGAGTACGCCGCGGCGATGGTGGCGACGGTGAAGGCGGCGGCCCCGATGAGCAGCAGCTTTCGGCGACCGATCCGGTCACCGAGGGTCCCCATGGTGACCAGGAAGCCCGCCAGGATGAATCCGTAGATGTCCAGGATCCACAGCGCCTCGATGCTGTCCGCGCCGAGCTCGGCACTGAGGTGCGGTAGGGCGAGGTAGAGCACGCTCTGGTCGAGGGACAGCAGGAGGGTGGGCAGCGCGAGTACCGCTAGCCCGAACCAACTTCGGCGGGTAGCCAACTGGCCGGTGCCGTCCGAGGACGTTTCGTGCATGACAGTTCCTTCCGTTCACCGAGTCCGGTCATCCGTACTGATCCACAAGGCGGCCGGAATTCATCGCTGCCCGGGAAAACTTCTGCTCCGCTGCCGCCACCGTGCTGACCTGCTGGCTACGCCGTGTCGCGAGGTCCTTTTCGAGGCGTTCGACCTGCCGACCGACCTACAATTGGCGGGCGTGAGCCGGGAGGGCAGACGATGACGGTTGAGAACGTGACCCGGGCGGATTTCCCCCGGCTCACCGACCCGTTCCGGCACGAGTTGCTCGTCCACTGCTACCGCATGCTCGGCTCGATGCACGACGCCGAGGACCTGGTCCAGGAGACCTACCTGCGCGCCTGGCGCTCGTACGACGGCTTCGAGGGGCGTTCCTCGCTGCGCACCTGGCTCTACCGGATCGCGACCACCGCCTGCCTGCGGGCCCTGGAGAACCGTGACCGGCGCCCCCTGCCGGTGGGGCTGGGCGCACCGAGTTCCGACCCGGACGAGTGGTTGAGCATGGACGAGGCCACTGCCTGGCTGGAGCCGATCCCGGACTACCTGCTCCGCGGGGAGCGGACGGATCCGGCGGCCATCGTGAGCGCTCGGCAGAGCGTCCGGCTCGCCTTCGTGGCCACCCTGCAACACCTGCCCCCACGGCAGCGGGCCGTCCTCCTGCTGCGCGACGTGCTCCAGTGGCGGGCGGCGGAGGTGGCCGACCTGCTCCAACTCAGCCCGGCCGCGGTCAACAGTCTGCTGCAACGGGCCCGGGCCACCCTGCACAGCCGGGCGCCCCGGGAGGAACAGTTCACCGAGCCGACGGCGGCCGCCGAGCGGGAGCTGCTGGACCAGTACGTGACCGCCTTCGAGGAGAAGGACATCGCCGGGCTGGTGCGGTTGTTCGCGCCGGACGCGGTGTGGGAGATGCCGCCCTACTCCGGTTGGTACGAGGGTCCGCTGGCCATCGGCCGGCACCTGGCGCTGCGCTGCCTCTCGGCCCCCGGTCCGGTGCGGCTGATCCGCACCGGCGCCAACGGACAGCCCGCCCTGGCGACCTACATGGGGGGCCAGGAGGGCGGTTTCGAGCTGGTCAACCTCCAGGTGCTCACGATCACCGGCCTGCGGATCACCCGGATCACCGCGTTCTCCGATCCTCGGCTGTTCGCGGCCTTCGACCTGCCGGTGACCGCCCCGGCAGGGCACCTCGACGAGCTCTGCACCCACTGACCCCGAGATCGACACCGAGCCGTCCGTCCACAAAAGACTGACGGCTCGGTCCGCACCTCCGGCTGCACGTAGCGTCGTTCTTGAATTTGAATCACGTCATGGGGTGTAGTGGACCGATCAGTTTCGGTAACGAACGAAGGAGCGGTGACGTGCGGTACGCCGACAGCCCCGCGATCGAGTGTCAACTCCACGTGGCGGCAGACCCCGCCCGGGTGTGGGCCCTGGTGACGGACATCGAACTCGCGGCGCGGTTGAGCCCGGAGCTGCAACAGACGCGCTGGCTGGACGACTGCGACGGACCGTCGCTGGGTGCCCGGTTCGAGGGGTTCAACGACCACCCCCTGCTGGGCCGGTGGCGAACGGTCTCGCATGTCGTGCACTTCGACGCCCCCCACCACTTCGGCTGGGTGGTGGTCGACGAGGACGGTCAGTTCGGCGGCGGCCCGGCCGACCTGGAGCGCCCCGGATCGACCTGGCAGTTCCGGCTGGTCGAGGAGGAGGGTGGCTGCCGGGTGGTCCACTCGGCCCGGATCGGGCCGGGCCGGACCGGCCTGAGCGTCATCATCGACAGCGCCCCGGAGCATGAGGAGGCCATCATCGAGCGTCGGACGGCCGCCCTGCGAGAGGCCATGACGAACACCTTGCAGGGCATCAAGACCCTCGCCGAGAAGGACGAGTCGACGCCGACCGGCTGACCTGTCGATCGGGGACCGGTGACACACGGACCGGTCCCGGCCACCGGCAGGCCCGCGAGGAGCGGAGCCTACCGGCGACCGGGACCGGCTGGTCGGTCAGCGGGCGACCGGCAGCGCCACCGCGGCGGGCGGCGGTACGGGAGTCATGTTCTCCGCCGGCGGCCGGTTGCGCTCCACCAGCCACTTGCCCCACCAGAACAGACCGCGGGCCAGGCAGACCAGGGTCACCGCGAAGAACAACGTGTAGACCACGTTGAACACCATCAGCACGCCGTACACCATGCCGACGCTGGCACCGAACATGAACTGCATCCGCGGTGCCGAGGGGGTGGTACCCGGGTCGGTGATCATGTAGTTGGTGAACAGGACGAAGGCCACCCCGGTCATCGGCACCAGCGCCGCGACCAGTGACACATCCCAGATGAAGTGCCGGATCACGGCCTGGATCACGAACGCACCCAGCCAGCCGACGATCAACGCCACCTTCTTGGTGAGCATGGCGTTGAGCACCGTGCCCGCCGTCACGATGATCACCGGGATCAGGATGCTGATGACCCCGGGGACGTTCTCCGTGAAGTGGTACGGCGGAGCGATGTTGACCCAGGAGAAGGCCAGCAGCGTGATCGTGATGCCGAAGTTGGACGGGTTCATGTAGTGCCGCATCCGACCCTTGATCGGCGCTTGCAGCACCGCCTTCTGACCGACCGCCACGACCACGGCGAACGCGATGGGCCAGAAGTTGTCGTTGGCGTACAGCAGCATGTTCGCGGCCAGCGCGGTGATGTGCGCGGGCAGCAGGAAGGTGTACATCCCCCAGAGGCCGTTGCCGCTGTAGGCGGCCGGTCGCTTGTAGGCCCGCGCCGAGACCCACTCTACGATGATCTCGGTGCCGTAGCCGACCGCCAGGGCCAGGAACGGCCACAGCCAGGGCTGCTCGAAGCCGAGCACCGTGTAGCCCAGGATGTTGAAGATCGACATCGAGATGGCGAAGTTGCGCAGCGCCAGGTAACGCGGGTCCTTGGGGTCCACCCGAGGTACGGCGTTCTGGGTCGTCGCGGGCGCCGGCTGCGGTGCCGTCGCGGGCGGGGTGACCGGTGTGTCGACGGACAGGTCCCTGCCCGCCTCCGGTCGCTTGACGTCCGTCATCGCTTGGTCAGCTCCTCGGCTTGACTGGTCAGCATGAGGTCGTGCCACCCGGCGGTCAGGTCCAGGGTCTGCTTGTGCATGGCGCCGTTGAGGTCACGCCAGCACAGCTCCGCCTTGACCGGCCGGTCACCGGCGTCGCCCAGCCCGAAGAACACGTCGAAGCTGCGCTTGCCGGAGTGACCGCCGCCGCCGTCCAACTGGGCGAGCTGGGTACGGCCGTCGGCGGTGGTGATCCGCACCTGGGCGCCGTACGCCGGGGAGGTCCCGTCGCCGGAGAGGGTCGGGCGGTTCAGCCGCAGCCCCAGGAAGTTGCCGTCGCCGGGCTTGTCGTTGCGGAAGAAGGCGGGCGGACCCCACTGGCGGGCCACGGCGAAGTCCTGCGCGCCGTCACCGTTGGTGTCGCCGACCGCCACCCCGCGGGTGGGGATGGGCGGGGACAGGCCGAGTTCCTTGCCGATGTCGACGTACCGGCCGTTGTCCTCGCGTACCCAGAAGGCGAGGGTGTTCTCACCGGCGATGTCGTCGCCCGGCTCGGCCTTGGGCCACATGTACGGGTCGGAGAGCAGCAGGTCGTTGGCGATCGCCAACTCCTGCAACCAGTTGAACCGGTTGATGGTGCCCTTCACGAAGCCGGTGGCCTGGACGACCGCCAGCTTGCCGCTGTTGTCGAAGTCGGCCATCTTGGTGTCCCAGCCCCAGCCGACCCAGGCGATGTTCTTGCGCCCCGCCACGTTGCGGTACGGCGCCTCGCCCCGGTTCAGCATTTCCCGGGCCTGCTCCGGCGTCTCGGCGGTGTTGTACCAGAGGAAGTTGCTCTCCTCCAGACCCCACGACTCGGTGATGTTGCTGACGAAGGCGTCGAAGCGGCCCCGCCCCTCAAGGTCGGCGAAGTCGATCGACATGCCCTTGAAGGAGTCGTGCCCGAGCACCAGAGACTTCGGGGTGATCGGGGTCCGGCGCCCCTCCACCAGGGCGAACCGGATCTGACCCGGAGTGGACCGGTTGTGGAAGAACCGGTCCTGGCCGAAGTCGTTGGCCAGGTACAGTTCCGGCAGCAGGTCGCCGTCCAGGTCAGCGGAGCCGGCACCGAGGGTCCAGCCGGTGAAGTACGCGGGGTCCCCGGCCTTCTGCTCCTCGTAGCTCACCGAGGGGGCATCACCGGTGGTCGCGCCGGTCCAGCGCAGGAAGTGGGCACCACCGGCGTTGTGCGCGTGCGACATCGAGTGGTTCATCTGCACGTGCGGCAGACCCTGCGGGTCCAGCACCTGGCTGTCCGGGAAGTAGTTGAAGATCCCGATGTCCGGCTTGCCGTCACCGTCGAAGTCGGCCACCGCGACGGCGTTGGTGTTCCACAGCGGGCCGCGGTAGGCCGGCCCCGAGGTCAGCTGGGGGATCAGCTCGACCGGGTGGTACGCCGCCAGGGTCAGCTCGGTAACCCCGGCCCGCTGCATGAACAGCACCGGCGTCCGGCCCCAGTAGTAGACCAGCAGGTCCATCCGACCGTCGAGGTTGAAGTCACCGGGGGTGCAGCCCATCGGGGCGATCGCGGAACCCATCGGCAGCGGGGCCGGGTCCAGCACGAAGGGAGCATAGGTGGCGCCGCTCTCCGGCGCCGGGGTGACGATCACCGCGTCGCTGCGGGGGTCGACCAGGCACAGGTCGTTCGCGCCGCCCCGGCCGTCCAGGTCGTTGAGCGCCACCCCGGCGCCGACGGACGAGATCCAGGACCGGATGTGCTCGTACCGGGGGTTGACCTGGCGCACGGTGCGTTCCGGCAGGCCGGGCGGCAGCGCGATGGGGAGTTCGGTGAACGCGAACCGGGAGGCCAGCTTGCTGCGCTCCTCGGCCGATGCCGAAGGCAGGCGGGCCACCGAGAACAGTCCGGCGACCAGCACCAGGACGAGCACGGGTGGAATGAGTCGGCGCAGGATGCCTACGGATTGCGATGGCAAGTGTCCCCCTCGGGTAGACGGCGCCGGGACGTGCGGGTCGGCCGGCAGCGGGCAGTCGGTCGTGGCGCCTACGAATGCGCCGTGGTTCGTACCGGCCGGCTCTGGGTATTCCGAATCTCGGGGAATCAGTCACCGGCCGGGCTCGGTGCGAACCATCGTCATGCTTTCGCCCGACGCGCCGTGAAGTCTTCTCAGGAATTGCTCTCAAAATCGTTCACGGCGAAGATCCGCACGGTTAAATAAAATGTGGAAAGTAGGCATCTCCACTGCTCACAGCGCCCGGACGAGCGGGAACCGATCCGGGAACAAATGTGGAACGCCACCTTCCCCACCCGGTAGAAACCGGGCGGGGAAGGTGGCTGGATATTCGTCAGTCAGGCGTTCCCACATGCATGGGCAGGCCGCCGCGTACCCGCAGCGACAGCATCGGCTCGGGCACCACAGGGTGATTAGCCGGACGGGTCAGACGCAGATCCCGCACCAGCAGGGCGGTGGCGAAGGTGGCCTCCATCAGACCCAGGTGGTTACCCACACAGAACCGGGGACCCGCCCCGAACGGGATGTACGCGTACCTTGGTCGGCCGGCCGACCGGGAGGGGTCGAACCGCTCCGGATCGAAGCGCTCCGGATCGTCCCAGAACCGCGGGTGCCGGTGCAGGGTGTACGTGCAGATGAGCAGGTCCGCCCCGGCCGGAACGTGGTAGCCGCCCACCTCGTCGTCGGCCAGGGCCTTGCGTGGCAGCAGCCACACCGGTGGATAGAGGCGCATGGCCTCCTCCAGCACCATCGTGGTGTAGCGCAGCTGACCCAGGTCGTCCATGGTGGGCAACCGGTCCCCGAGCACGGACACCACCTCGGCACGTAACCGTTCACGCACCTCGGGGTGCTTGTCGAGCAGGTACAAGGTCCAGCTCAGGGTGCTCGCGGTGGTCTCGTGGCCGGCTAGCAGCAGGGTGACCAGCTCGTCGCGGAGCCGGATCCGGCCGATCCGGGGATCGGCCTCCCGTCCGGCGGAGGCGATCAGCCGGGACAGCACATCCGCCCGGCCGTCGTCGGCGGTGCCCCGCTCGGCCACCAGCCTGTCGACGATCTCCTCCAGCCGCTGCCGGGACCGCCGAAACCGCAGCTGCTTGGGCAGCGGCAGCACCGGCGGCACCGCGCTCAGGGTCTCCAGCTCGAACATGGCCTGGTCCTGCACGGCGGCGAAGTCGGCGCCGATGGTGGGGAACCGGCCCAGGTCGGTGTCGAGCAGAGTACGGCCCAGCACTCCCAGGGTCAGCCAGGTCAACTCCTCCGACAGGTCCACGACCTGCCCGGCGCGGCGGCGCAGCCGCTCGACCAACGCGGCGGCCTCCTCCGCCACCGCACCGGCCTGGTCGGCGATCCGCCGGCTCTGGAACGCCGGCTGGATCACCTTGCGCTGCTTGCGCCACAACTCGCCCTCGCTGGTGAGCAGCCCGTCGCCGAGCGCCCGCCGGGCATGCACCAACCCGATGCCCTTGTGGTAGTTGGCCGCGTTGTCCGCCAGTACGTGCTTGGCGTGGTCGGGGTGGTTGAAGAAGTACAGACTCTTCGGGCCGACCGGCAGGCGGGCCGCGTCGCCGTACTCCTGGGCCGCCGAGGTCATCATGCCCAGCCGATCCCGGGCCATCACCATCAGCATGCGCAGCGCCGCGGAGCGCGGCGGACCGGGCGGGGTCCGCCGCGACCCCATGGCGACGCTCACGTCGTCACCCCGGTGCGCTCGTACTCCAGCCGGCGGAACCGGCCGTCGGCGAAGAGCAGCGCCTCGCCGTCGGTCCGGTCCAGCGTCACCAGCCGGCCGACGAAGATGCTGTGGTCACCGCCGTCGTACGCCTGCCACAGCTCGCACTCGAAATGCGCTACCGCGCCGACCAGCAGCGGGGACCCGGTCTGGGCCCCGGCCTGCCACTGGCCGAACTCGAACTGCTCCCGACCCAGCGGCCGGCGCCGGTCGGCGAAGTAGCGGGCCACCGGCTCCTGGGAGGCGGCGAGCACCGAGATCCCGAAGCGCCCGGCCTCGGTCAGCGCCCCGTGCATCACCGCGTCCCGACCGACGCAGACCAGGGCCAGCGGCGGGTCGAGGGAGACCGCGGTGAACGAGTTGGCTGTCATGGCGTGCGGGGTCGGGCCGCCGACGGTGACGACGGTGACACCGGTGGGGAAGGCAGCGAGTGCCCGGCGCAGTGCCTTGGAGTCGGACACCGCGCCAAGGGGGTGGGGATGGACAGTCACATCGACCTCCTGCGGTCGCCGGTCAGGCCCGTACGCCCGTGGCGTACGGCTTGAGCGCGGCCTCCAACGCCTCCGGCACCCGGGTGGGGACGGTGCGGGTGTTGGGGCCCCGCATGCACGCCACTCGCTGCGCGCCGCGGGCGACGAGGAACTCCCCGCCGTCGGCGTCCAGCCGGACGTAGTCGAAGCCGAACTCGATCTGGGTCTGCGCCAGCTCACGCAGGTGCATCCGGATGGCCAACTCGTCGAAGGCGGTGATCTCGGCGAAGAACTCGCAGTCCACCCGCAGGGTGAACAGCTTCAGGTCCGACTGGAGGTCGGCCAGGACCGCCGGGGCCCGCTCCTTGAGGAACATCTCCCGGCACCGCCCCTGCCACCGCAGGTAGTTGACGTAGTAGACGTTGCCCACGATGTTCGTCTCTTCGAACCCGACCGTGTGCCGGTACTCGAACCAGCGCTCCACCGTCGTCACCTTCCCTCGGTCAGGATTGCGAACACCAACGGCTCGTCCACCCCGCGTACCGCGGTGACGAAGGTCGCCACCCGCAGCTCGCCGCTGGCGAACACCGTCCAACCAGGACGGGGGGAGGACTGGAGGGTCAGCGGCCCACCGGGCTGGCCACCGGCCTTCTGCACACACTCCTTGGCCGTCCAGACCCGGGTGGCGGCCGTGTCCAGGTCCTCACCGGTGTCCGAGGTCAGCAGCCGGGCCAGCCCGGCGTGCCCGCCGAGCAGGCCGTCCCAGTCCGCCTCCTCGCGGTGGGTGACCGCCTCGACGTCACAGCCGAGAGCACCGGGAGCGGCCACCGCCAGGGTCAGCCGCGCACCGTGGGCCACCGACACCGACCGCCCGCCCGGAATCTCCGGCCGACCGTCGGGACGGTAGGTCACCTCGACCGGCTCGCCGGTCGCCCGCTGCACGGCGATCCGCGCCCTGGCCCGGCGCCGGGCCACATGCCCGCCCGACTCGCCGTCGGCCTCGGCCGGGTCGTCCGGCTCGATCGCCACCGCCACCTGCGCGTCGAGGACGTCGCCCAGACCCCGCTCCAGGTAGGGGCCGAGCAGCGGCGCCACCCAGGGGCCCTTACCGTCCTGCTTGCGTACGGCCCGCAGCCGCAGGCCCTCCCAACGCTCCACGACCTCGCCGGCGGAGGTCCGCAGCACGATGTCGTACACGTAGGTGTCGCCGTCGCGGCTGCGCTCGGTGGCGCAGTAGCGCAGGTCGCCCCGGCCGCTGAGCTTCTCCCCCGCCGGGTGGATCCGCTCCACCCCGGCCGGCAGCAGCGTGGCGTCCGGCACACAGACCTGGTTGCCGTGCATCAGCGCGTCCCGCACACCGGGGTCGCCGAGCAGCAGGCCGTCCGGCACGAACTGGGCGAACCAGTCGACGCCGTCCAGCGCCTCCACCTCGGCGTCGACATGCCGGGCGGCGGCCCGCCGGTAGCGGCGCAGCCGCTGGAACCGGTCGCCCTGGAACAGCACGTCGCCGTAGAGCTCGTCGGCCGGCGACAGCGGTACCGGGAGGGTCTCGTCGGCCACCTGGTCGGGCGGGCCGTCGGGGGCACCCTCGCCGGTGAAGCGCAGGGTAGCGGTGAAGTGGTCGGCGGCGAACGCGGTCTCCTCGCTGCGGATGGCGACCTGGACGGTGTCGTCGTCGGTCACCGTCGCGGCCACCCGGATCCGGCTGCGACCGTACGGCGGGACGATGATCGGCCGGAGGAACTCGGCCCGTTCGATGACCGGCACCCGCGCGTCACCGGTGACCGCGCCGGCCACCTGGGCCATCGCCTCCATGCCGAAGACCGCCGGGAAGAGCAGGTTGCCGTCGAGGAAGTGGTCGGCCAGGTAGAGGTCCGTGCCGACGTTGAGGTCGACCTCGCTGACCAGTTCCACCCCGTGGTAGCGGATCAGGGGCCGCTCCACGAACCGCAGCAGGGGCAGCTCCGGCAGGTCGTACCGGACGGTGTCGATGCCCTCGGTACGGCCACTGATCACCACCACACCGGGCGCGTCCGGGTCGGCCAGCAGCCGGCGCAGGATCGCGATGCCCTGGTCCGGGGTGACCGGGGTGACTCCGTCGCGGGTCAGGGACTCGACCACGGAGAGCCGCTCCCCCATGCCGACCCCCGACCAGACCGACCACTCCAGGCAGATCGCCCGGCAGCCGGGGTGCCGGCGGCCGAACTCCGCGGTGGTCTCCGCCAACCAGTCGTTGGCGGTGGCGTAGTGCGCCTCACCGCGCAACCCGGCGCGGCCGATGATGCTGCCCAGGGTCACCAGCAGCTTCAGCCGGTCCGGGTCGACCGCCTCCAGGGTGGCCCGCAGGCCGTCGATCTTCGGGGCGATGGTCTTCCGGAAGGCCGCCATGTCCAGGCTGGTCAGCGACGCCGGCTCGTTGCGGCCGGCACCGTGCAGGACCGCGGTGACCGGGCCCAGCTCCGCGGTGAGTTCGGCGACGGCCCGGCGTACCTGGTCGGCGTCGGTGACGTCGGCGCGGGCGTAGCGGACCGTGACCCCGGCCTCGGCGATCCGGGTCAGGTTGGCGGCCAGTTCGGTGTCGGTCGCCGGGTCGGAGCGGCCCAGCAGCGCCAGGCTGGCCCCGCTGTCGGTGGCCATGGCCAGCGCGCACTCGGCGGTGATGCCCTTGCCGCCGCCGGTGACCAGCAGCACGTCCTCCGCGCCCAGGGCGGGAACGGACCGGGCGGCCTGCACCGGCATGGCGCGCAGGGTCGGCACCCGGCGTACCCCGGCGGTGTCGTAGTGCACCTCCCGGTAGTCGGCGGTGCCCGCCACCTCGGTCACCACCCGGTCCACCACGGCCGCGTCGTCCGGCAGGTGGACGATCGTGATCCGGGCGCGGGGCGCCTCCAGGCGGAGGGTCTTGGCCAGGCCGGCCGCGCCGCGACCGTGCTGGACCAGCACGTACCGGGTGCCGGGAGCACCGCTGAGGATTTCCCGGGCCCCGGTCAGGGCCAGTTCCAGGGCCTCCTCCGGGCAGGGGTCGGGCAGGCAGACCAGGACACCCTCGCCGAGGTTCGCCCGTTGCAGGGCGCCGGCCAGCCGCTCGGCCCAGGGGTGCCCGGGTGCGGCGTGCACCTGCCACCGGCCGACCTCGTTGGGGGCCACCCGCGCCGGGGCGGGCAGCTCGTCCAGGTCCAGCCGCCAGGGCCGGGCCCAGGCCGCCGCGCCGGCCACCACCGGGCTGTTCGCCGCCTCGGCCGCTCCGGCGGTACCGGCCAGTTCCTCAAGCGCCTCGGCCAGCTGGCGAACGGTGGCGGTGGCGAAGTTGGTCGGCAGCGCGGCCGCCGGGACATCCATCCGCTGGGCCAGGTGGTTCACCACCTGACCGACGGTGATCGAGCTGAGGTGCAGGTCGTCCAGGAGGCGGCTGTCCGGCTGCACGGTCTCCAGCGGCAGTTCCGCCCGCTCGGCGGCCATCCGGCGCAGCAGGTCCTCGATGGACTCGCCGGGTACGTCCTCGACCCTGCGGTCGGCGGGCCGGACGGTCGCGGTGGCCGACTGTGCGGCGGCGGACGCCGACAGTTGCAGGGTCGGCGCCTGCTCGCAGGGGTTGGCCAGGAAGGAGAACGGCTGCCCGACGTGCAGCGGCCGGGTCAGCCGGCCGTGGAACAGCCCGCTGTCGACCGGGGCGGCACCGACGACGTACGCCGCGCCGACCACCTTGAGCAGGCTGGCGATGGACTCCTCGTCGGTGTCCAGGGCGACCGCCGGCACCTCGGTGGTCCGGGAGGCCAGCCCGCTCAGCACCCGACCGGGCCCGACCTCGACGAACAGGTCGATGTCTTTCGCGGCCAGGGTGACGGCCTGGCTGAACAGCACCGGGTCGGTGATCTGGCGGCGCAGCAGGGCGGGCAGGTCCGTGTCGGCCGGCAGCACCTCACCGGTGACCGTGGAGACCAGCCGGCGGTCCAGCGGCCGGAACGGCTCGTCGGCGATGGTCGCCCCGAAGGCCTCGGCGGCCGGAGCCACCAGCGGCGAGTGGAACGCGTGCGAGACGGACAGGACGGTGGCGTTCAGCCCCGCCTCCTGCGCCCGCCGGCAGGCCGCCTCGATGTCCTCCTGGGTCCCGGCGATAACGGTGTGGTCGGGGCTGTTGTAGCCCGCGATCACCACCGGCAGGTCGGTGATCAGTGGATCGACCAGCTCCGGGGCGGCACCGATGTTGGCCATCGTGCCCGAGGAGCTGTGCTGGGCCATGGTCCGGCCGCGCAGGGCGGCGATGCGCAGCAGGGTCGCCTCGTCGATCGCACCGGCCCAGTGCAGGGCGGCGATCTCGCCGAGGCTGTGGCCGACCGCCACGGAGGCCTCGATGCCCAGGGCGGTCAGCACCCGCAGACCGGCGGCGGCGCCGGTCACGATGCGCGGCTGCGCCACCTCGGTGGCCACCACGTCGCCGCCGGTGGGCAGGTTCGACCGCTGGTACACCTCTTCGGCCTCGACGAACCGTCGGCGCAGGGCGCCGCCGCTGAGGCCCCGACCGGAGCCCTGGCCGGGGAAGAGGAAACCGATCCGGCCCGGCTCGCTGACGTGGCCGACCAGGCATCGCCCGTCGGTGGAGAACATCCGGGTCTCACCGGCCTCCACGGCGTCGCGTACCTTGCGCAGTCGCCGTTCGGCGTCCTCCGGCGAGGAGACCACCACGGCCGCCCGGAAGGGCAGCTCGCGCAGCTCACCGTGCAGGGTCGCGGCCAGGTCGCTGAGCTGGGCGTACGCCAGCGAGGGCACGAACTCGATCAGCTGGTCCAGCCGGTTGACCAGGTCCTTCGGGGTGGCGGCGTCGACCACCAGCAGTTCGGCGTCCTGGAGGCCGGTGGCCACCGCCCGGGTCCGGCTGTCCATGGTGGAACGCCGACGCGGCCGGGAGCTGTCCAGCACGACATGGGTGTTGATACCGCCGAAGCCCATCGCGGTGATCCCGGCGCGGACCGGGGTGTCGGTGGGCCAGGCCTCCGCCCGGCGCAGCGCACGTAGCGGCGGATCGCCGTCGGTGAGCAGGGTGTGCGGGTCGACACAGCCTATGGCCGGCGGCAGCACCTCCTGGTGCACCGCCATCGCCGCCTTGATCAGGCCGGCCACCCCGGCCGCCGCCTTGGTGTGGCCGATCATGCCCTTCACCGAGCCGATGGCGGCCGGCGGCGCCGAGGGGTCCGCCTCCGCCCGGGCACGCGACAGCGCCTCCAACTCGGTGGCGTCCCCCACCTTGGTGCCGGTGCCGTGGCCCTCGAACAACCCGACCGTCTCGATGCCGAAGCCGCTGCGCTCGTACGCCCGGCGCAGCGCCAGCCGGTAGCCGTTGACCTCGGGGCGGGTGATGCCACCCTTGCCGTCGGAGGAGATGCCCCAGCCGGCGATCGTGGCGTAGATGCGGTGTCCTCCGGCGCGGGCCTCGTCCTCCCGCATCAGCACCACCATGCCGCAGCCCTCACCGGGCCAGAACCCGTTCGAGGAGCGGTCGTAGACCCGCATCTCGCCGGTGGCCAGGGCGCCGGTCTTGGCGAAGCCGATGATCTCGAAGGGGTCGATGGAGAGGTCGACGCCACCGGCGACGGCCACGTCCACGTCCCCGTCGATGAGGGTCTTGCAGGCCGTGGCCACCGACAGCAGCGACGAGGAACACGCCCCGTCCACGGTGTAGCCGCCGCCCTTGAAGTCGAAGTGGTTGCAGATGCGCCCGGCGATGGTGTTCGACAGCGCCCCCGCCAGGGTGTCCTCGTCGACCTCCGGGAAGGGGCTCTTGAAGGTCGCCTCGAAATCGTCGAGGAAGGTGGCCAGTTGGTCGTCGTTCCAGTCCTGTTCCTTCAGCGCGGCGGCGACCATCCGCCGGACGTACGGCCAGCGCAGGCGGAGTTGGTTGGCGCGGGAGAACTCACCGGTGAGGCTGTTGCCGACGACCACCCCGGTCCGCTCCCGGGGCAGTCCCTCGGCCATCGGGAAGCCGGCGTCGGCGAGCGCGGCGGCGGCGACGTCCAGCGCCAACCAGTGGGTGAGGTCCGTGGAGCGGAAGGTGCTACCGGCGATCTTGTACGCCACCCGGTCGAACTCGTACCCCTCGATGACCGCCGCGTTGCGCGCGTAGAACCGGTCCGGGGTCTTCGGGTCGGCGTCCCAGTAGTCGTCCAGCTTCATCCGCACGTCGGGCAGCCGCCGGAAGGCCCGCCTACCGGCGATTGCGTTCTCCCAGAGCTCCCGTGGGGACGTGGCGTCGGGATAGCGACACGCCATGCCCACCACAGCGATTCTTGTCATGCTTTCTTCGCCCTTTCCTCAGACGCCCGCGCAGCACAGAAAGATTCGCGCACGGCCTTCGGTGAATGAATCGATTTAATTGCTTCAGGCCGACACAAGAACGTTTTTGATCCGCTGCCGCCACACTTCGTACGCCGGTAGGCCGTTCGCCGGCGCCACCTTGACCCGGGCCTCGTCGGTGACCGCCGAGGCCTCCTCGGTGGACAGCCCGCAGAGCACCCGGGTGGCCACCTCGTTGTGCGGCACCACCAGGCCGGCGCGCACCCTGGCCCCGGCCGCGAAGGCCGATCCCTGGGCCAGTTCCCCGTGGTACGCCCCGGACAGCTCGCGCAGCCGCTCCAGCTCCGCCTTGTCGGCGCCGCCGGCGTAGGTGGCGGCCAGGCCGGTACCGGCCCACAGGTCCGCCCGACGCCGCTCGGGGAACCCGGCGAACAGGCGGGCCAGCCGGTCCGGGTCGGCCCCGACCACGAACCAGGAGGCCCGGCCGACCCCCTGGTCGATCGCGCGGACCGCGTACCCGCCCGGGTCGTCGCCCGGCCACGGGAAGGTCGCCTCGCGGTACCGCCCCTCGATGTAGCTGGCGGTCCGGAAGTACGCCTGGTGGAAGCCGTAGCCGTCCAGCACCAGCCAGCGCAGCAGCGGGTCCGGCGCGGACAGCCGGGGCCAGAGGAACCGGGGTAGCCGGGCCATCGCCCAACCCACCCCCACGTACGCCATGTAGACGTGCGGGTCACCGGGGCCGGTGAGGAATTCGGTCACCCGCCCGCCCCGTCCGGGCAGTGCGTCGCGGATGGCCAGGCCCATCGCGGCGCCCTCGTAGGCGAAGCCGCGCCAGGTGGGGGCCAGCCGCTCCAGTGGGGCCACCACGTCGCCTACGACGCGGGCCTCCGCAGCCTCGCCGAATCCGGCGAGGAAGGATGCGCCGACGGTCTCCAGCCGGTCACGCGTCGCCTCGTCCTTGACGTGGAAACCCCGAACATCACACTTCGTCTGGGAAATGTCGGGGGTAAGAACACGCCGTCGCAGCCTTTGCCAAGCTCTCATCAAGCACTCCCCGGGCAACTAATATGCTGCCAATGGTTTCAGCCCGAACGGAGACTTTCTTCTTCACCATTGCGCCGCTTGACCGCAGTTTCGGACACACCGGATCGACGCCCACACAAGGAGCGCGAAAAATGGATAGCGGAAATCGCTAAGATACGGCCGTGGTGGGCACCGGGAAATGGGCGCGGATCCGGCGCCGCCACACCTCGTAGTCCGGTTCGGTGCCCTCGGCCAGGCCGCCGACCGCGACGTCGTCGGCCAGGGCGGCGGCCGCCTCGACCGACAGGCCGGCCAGGGCCGTCAGCCCGACCTGGGTGTGGGCCGGCTGGAAGCCGGAGAAGTGCCGGGCCTTGGCCGCGAAGACCGCCCCCTGTGCCAGGTGCGCGTGGTTCTCCCCAGCGGCCTCCACCAGGGAGCGCAGGCCGGTCAGGTCGGCACCGCCGGCGAAGGTGGCCGCCAGGCCGACACCGCTCCACAGGTCCGCCTGCCGGGCGGGCGCGAACCGCCGTACCGCTGCGGCGACATCCGCCACGGCGGCACCGTGGATGAACCACAACGCCCGGCCGATGCCCTGGTCGACGGCGCGCGGGAAGTAGTCCGCCCGGCCCTGCCAGGGGTACGCGGGCAGCAGTTCCTGCCGGGTCACCCACCGTTCGGTCTCGAAGTACGCCCGGTCGAATCCGTACCCGTCGACGGCCAGCCAGCTCATCGTCGGGTAGTACGGGGTGCCGCTAAGGTCGGGCAGCACCCCCTTCCACAGCACCCGCGGCAGGCGGGCCATGGCGAACCCGATGCCGATGTAGGTCAGGAAGGTGTGCGGGCGCCCCGGGCCGGCGAGCAGGTCCCGGGCCCGGTGGCGGCGGCGTCCCGGCATCGCGTCGAGGACGGTCAGCGCCATCGCCGCGCCCTCGTACGCGAAGCCCCGCATCTCCGGTTCGACAAGCTCAAGGCGGCGCTCCAGCTCCCACTGGTCCCGCATGTCGATGCCCCATTCGAACCCGCAGATCACCGCCTGCGGGATGGCTTCCAGCCGGCGCGTGACCGGACCGGGCACGACGGGGAAGCCCCGACGGGCGAAGGTCGTCTCGATCAGCGACGGGGTCAGGGCCAGCCGCCGCAGCGAACCCAGGGTGGTCGGCATCGTCGTCCTCCTCACGGCCCGGCGACATGCCGCAGCCGGGTGCACCCATCGTCATATGCCGAACACGTTGTGTGCGCCTTCGTTCATGCGCTCCCGGTCGGGCTCACTGCCCGGCGGTCGAGGGCCCGAGCACCGAACCCGACTGCCGGGCACCGACGAGCACCGCGGCCGACCAGGCGGCCCACGCCGCCACCTCGACCAGGGTGCGGTCCTGCGGGTGGTGGCGGCGGAACTCGTCGACGACCTCCTCGTTCACCTGGTACGAGGCGAACGCGGTGAGCAGGGCCAGCCGCGCGGCGGACCGGTCCGCCGGCTCCAGGTCAGCGATCAACCGCTCACACCAGTCGGTGCTGATCCCGGTGTCCTCGCCCCGCCAGTCGGCCAGTCGGATGGTCACCATGTCGCGCACCTCCGGGGAGAGTGTGGCTTCCCCGGCGGCGCGGAAGACCCGGTCGGCCGCGCCGATCGCGGCGGCGACAGCCGGCCGGGGCGCGGCCCAGGCGGTGTCCTCGCGCAGCGGTGCGGCGGGAAGCAGGCCCGCGGCCAGCCCCGGGGTGCGCGGATCGCGCAGGGTGGGGCGCATGACCCGGCTGATCCCCTGCTTGAACCGACGGCGGGACCAGGGGGCCAGCCCGGGCGGCAGCAGGAAGTTCGCCAGGAACACGTTCACCATGCGGGTCAGGTAGTGGAAGGCGACGACCACCCCGATCAACTCCGCCCGGTCGGCGGGGGTCAACCTGGGCGGCGGCGGTACGGCCTCATCGAGCAGGTGCGCGTTACGGGCCCAGGCCACCACCTCCCGCAGGGCCGGGTCGGCGATGTCCTGCACCCGGTCGCTGCCGACCGCCTCGGCAGCGTGCTCGCCGGTCAGGTCGTACATCCCGACGGTGTGCATGTCCGCGCAGTACGGGCAGATGTTGGCCACCGACACCGCCGCCGCCACCGCCTCCTTGGTGCCCCGGTCCACCGCACCGACGGTGACCAACGGTTCCCGCGCCACAGCCCAGTACGCGGCCAGCACCTGCGGCGACGGTGAGTGCATCAACGCGGGTGGAATCACCAGCCGCATCTCCTCGGCGACCTGCGCGTACACCTCGGCGACCAGCCCGCCGGCCGAGGCGGCGGGCACCGGGGTCACATACCTGACCTGACGTTGGACCACTGAGGATGCGACCCGACCGACGACCATCTCTGCCTCCATCCACTGACGTGCGTCTGGCCAGTATCAGCGCGTTCCGGCCAGCCGGAACGATCTCGGGCGGTCCAGGGCACGACCGAAGAAGGACACGCAGACATGGGCGGCTTGTCCCCATTTTCGGGGTTTTCCTTGCGAGCGCAACGACGAAGATGCGGTCCCGGTCGTCCCGTCGAGACCATGAGGACCCGACCAGCGAGTGGTGCCCGGCGGGTCACCGGAGCGGGGCACGGACAGGAGGCGATGCTGTGCAGCCCGACAATTCCGAGCGCGACCCGGAGCGGACCCAGGTGCTCGAGGCGTTCGCCGACACCATCATTCCCGGCGAGAAGCGGTTTCCCGGGGACCGCACCGTGGCCGGGGTGGCGGCCGGCGGCGGAGCGGTGGCGGCCGGTGCCATCGAGCTACTCGAAGACCCGGCCGGCGGTCTGGCCGAAGGGCTGGACTCCCTGGCCTTCGCCCTCAACGAGCACGCAGGGCAGTACGCCAGCGACCACGGTCTGACCCTGGACCCGACGGTGCCGCCCTTCGTGGCGCTGTCGTTCGAACACCGCACCGCCCTGGTGTCCATACTCACCCGGCCGGACCACCCGGAGAAGCAGATGTGGGTGGGCCTGGCCCTGTTCAGCAACATGGCCTTCGACAGCGCCGCACACCTCAGCACCCCCGAGGCGCTGGCCGCCGGCCACCCCGGATTGCTCACCATCGGCTACGAACTTCCGCAGGAAGACGGCATCTGGCGCTTCGATTCCTTCTCCTACGGCCGGGAACTGGCCGACCTTCACCCTGACACGACGGCGACGGGCAGCCCAGCATGACCAGTATCGAATCGACCGACGTTCTCATCATCGGCAGCGGCTTCGGCGGGGCGATCCCCGCGTACCACCTGGCCGCCGGTGGTGCCCAGGTGACCGTGCTGGAGCGCGGCCCCTGGCTACAGGGCGAGGAGTTCGACCACGACTTCCTGCTCGGCTCGTCGTACACCCGGGTCTTCGACTTCGTGGTGGGTGACGGCATGAGTGTGCTCGGCGGCAACTGCGTCGGCGGCGGCAGCGTGGTCTACTTCGCCACCATGCCGCGCGCGCCGCGCTTCGTCTTCGAGCGGCGCGGCAGCATCGGCCGCCGGATGTGGCCGGCCTCGATCAGCCGGGACACCCTGGAACCCTGGTACGACCGGGTCGCCGAGGCGCTGCCGATCACCCGGCAGACCTGGGACAAGATCCCGTTCGCCGGTGGTCTGTTCGCCGCGGCCTGCAAGCACGCCGGGCGCACCGCCAACCCGGCGCCGTCCGCGGTCGACGTGGACATGTGCACCAACTGCAACTGGATGATGGCCGGTTGCCGGTTCGACGCCAAGCGTTCGCTGCTGATGAACTACCTGCCGGCGGCCCTGGCGCACGGCGCGCAGATCCGGCCACTGCACGAGGTGCAGCGGATCACCCGCAAGGAGGACGGCAGCTACCGGGTGCACTACCGGATCGTCGACGGCGAGGACTACCGCATCCTGCACGACGAGGGTGCGATCGACGCGAAGCTCGTCATCGTGGCGGCGGGCGCCGGTGCCACCCCGGTGATCCTGCAACGGTCGGAGCCCGCGCTGGGCACCATGCCGCACGCGGTGGGGCGTTACTTCTCCGGCAACGGCGAGCGACTGAACACCGCCGTCTTCGACGAGGACCGGGTGCGGGAGGTGCTCGGGCTGTCCCGCCCGGACGGGCGGGCCTATGAGGCGTACCAGATCGGGCGCGGCCCGACCGTGGCCAGTTGGGACCGGCTCGACGGCAACCTGCCCGAGTTCGAGCGGTACTCGCTGGAGCAGCTCTACTTCCCGCCGGGGCTGGGCACCATCCTGGCGCAGGCGCCCGACGCCACCGGCCCCAGCTGGTTCGGGGTGGACAAGAAGGAGATGCTGCGGCGCTGGAAGTCCTGGCTGACGATCTTCATCATGTCCGAGGACGACAACGAGGGCGTCTTCGGGCCGCCGCCGGAGACCGGCAACGCGCACCGCTTCTCCCAGCAGATGCTGGGGCACGGTCCGCTGAGCTACCGGCCGACCGAGAACACCCGGCGAGGCTGGTCGCTGGCCGACGCCGAGATCAAGGACATCCTGGAACGCGACGGGCTGGCCAAGGTCGAACCGTGGACGAATGACCTGGTCGGCGCGTACACGGTGCACCCCTTGGCGTCCTGCCGGATCGGCGACGACCCGGCGACCTCGGCCCTGGACGACCGACACGAGCTGCGGGGGCATCCCGGGATCTTCGTCACGGACGGGTCGGCCGTTCCCGGCGCCCTCACGGTGAACCCGGCCTCCACCATCGCGGCCCTGGCGGAACGTGCCGTGCCGGGCATCGTCCGGGCCGCCCAGGAACGGGGCATCTCCGTCAAGTACGGCGCCCCGTCCCCCGACGGCGCCACCGCGGGCCGCCGAGCCGTGCTCTCCCGCTGACCCATCGGGGCGTCGGCCGGCCATCCGCCGGCCGGCGCCCTGTTTCAGGAAGAGGTATCGGTGCGAAAGCTCATCACGAGGGTCACCCGGGGCGCCACGGCGGTGCAACTGCGGTACGTCGCACCGGTCGCACCCGGTCCGGCGCGTGGGCCGGTGGCCAAGGTGTATCACCAGGTCGAACGGGACTTCGGGATGCTCGCACCCCCGGTGGCGCTGCACGCGGTCGCCCCACCCCTGCTCGCCGCAGCCTGGACCATGCTGCGCGAGGCGTTGCTGGCACCCGGCCCCGCGGGCCGGGAGGCCCGGGAGATCGTGGCTGCCGGCGTCTCCACCGCCAACCGCTGCCCGTACTGCGTGGACGTGCACGGCGGCACCCTCGCCGGCCTGCTCACCGGTCCGGACGCGGCGGCGGTGCTGACCGGGCGACTGGCGGATCTGCGGGATCCCCGGCTACGCGACCTGGCCAACTGGGCCGTTCGCGGCGGGCCGCCGCCGTTCCCGCCCGAGCAGGGCCCCGAACTAGTCGGGGTGGCGGTGGTGTTCCACTACCTGAATCGGATGGTGAACGTATTCCTGCCGGACTCACCCCTGCCCCCGGTGCCCGGTCCGGTGGCGGCGGTGCTGCGGCGAGGCGCGGCCCGGATCCTGGGCGGACTGGCCCGTACGACCGTGGTCGCGGGTGAGTCGCCGGGCCTGCTACCCCCGGCGCCGGTGCCGTCGGACCTGTCCTGGACCGGTGGCCGGCCGCACCTGGTCGCCGCCTTCTCCCGGTCCGCCGCGGTGGTCGAGGCGGCCGGCGAGCGCAGTGTCCCCGAGTCGGTACGCCGGTTGGTGGCCGCGCAGCTGCCCCGGCTGGAGGCTCCCCCGCCCGCCCTGGACGACACTACGCCCCTTTTGGGGGATATTCGCTGGCTGGCGGAGTGCGTGGCCGGCCTGCCGGAGCCGGATCGCCCGGCGGGACGCCTGGCGATGCTCGTGGCGTACGCCTCCTACCGGGTCACCGCCGCCGACATCGACCGGGTACGCGCCCACGGGTACGACGACCGCGCCCTGGTCGAACTGGCCGCCTGGTCTAGCCTCACCGCAGCCCGTTACCTGGGCACACGGGTGGCGCCGGCACCATTCGCGGACTGAAATCCGCCGCACCATTGGCGATGCCCTGGTCGGACGTTTCCGCGAGGTCGCCGGCGCCCCTGGTCGATCCACCTCCGGGGGCGCCACCACCGATTTCGTACCCCCGGCGAGATCGGTAAGGTGCCCACGGTGCAGGTGTCTCACCGATGGGATGTGCGGCCGGCCTTGTTCCCACCTGTGGCCCTTCCTTCCCTGGTGAAGGTCGAAGGGGCGGGACGGTGCAGTGCGATCAGTGGGACCCGTACACTGACGGCCAGCGGGCCGTACCATTTCGACGATCATTCTCGAGCGCACCTAGATCAACGATGTAGATCCATGGGAGATTCAGCCGAATGATCAACCCCCGTCGTCGGATCACCAACCGACACAAAACGCCGACGACCGATTCCGTAAGATCGGGCGCAGGCAGTTCTGCAACCATTAACCCGGGTGCCAGAAATCGATTTCAATAACCGGCCCAAGATTAAGCCAGCATTAAGAAATCGCCGCCGCGGCCATGAGTGAATAAATCATCCAGATTCATCATCACTGGCAACAATCCTGCCCATTCAGCACAACCTCCACCGGGCGTGAGCAGGGCCAGGCTAGGCCGACTGGCAATTACCAACATTCCAGGGCAAATCGCGGAGGTCAGGCGCCGTTGCGGTAACCCACCGTCAAATTACGGCCAGCTCAGCCGGCCTTTTGGAAAGTGGGTCGTACCGCTATCCAAATAGGCGGTCGACAGGCGCATATCACCAGTAAAGCGCTGCTCATGACGCACCCCTCTTCACGATTGCGCTCTGTCGCCGTCCGGTGATTCCCAGTGTTGTCAATCGATCAGAGCTGGGTTAACCTCGACCAGAAGCAGGGGTCATCCGCCACGAACGGAGTAGATTAATAATGCGCAACGGCGCACTGCGGCAATCACCGTCATCACTCGATAAAGGCAACCGAACCAAACTCTCGTTATTTCCGCAGAACAATTATTGACCATTCAAGCACAATTTGCTTTCGGGTCAGTGGGAGGCATCATGGAGGAATCGAGCAAGCAAGCCGTGGACCGCGCGATCAACACGATGCGGGACAACCTCGGCGAGCAACTCACCGTCGACGACATGGCCCGGGCGGCCATGTTCAGCAAGTTCCACTTCACCAGGATCTTCCAGCGGGTGACCGGGGTGTCCCCAGGCCGCTTCCTGTCGGCGCTGCGGCTACAGCGCGCCAAGCAGCTGCTGGTCTCCACCTCGCTCAACGTCGCCGACATCAGTCTGCGAGTGGGCTACAACAGCGTCGGCACCTTCAGCTCGCGGTTCACCCGCAGCATCGGCATGTCGCCCACCGCCTACCGACGGCGGGCCGGCTACGCCCCGCACATCGCCACCGACCCCGGCCCGACCGCCTTGTCCGAGGCGCGAGTGCACGGCCGCATCCCCGCCCAGCCCGGCGGGCCGAACACCCTGGTCTTCCTCGGCCTCTTCGCCGACCGCATTCCCGAAGGTCGCCCCGTACGCTGCGCGGTGCTGTCGGCCGGGGGTTCCTTCCGATTCGCCGCGGTGCCACCGGGCACCTGGTACCTGCTCGCCCAGGCCGTCGCCGCCGGCGAGGACGGCTCCCCCGACGAGGCCAACCACCCGATCGCGGTGGCCTCGCACGGGCCGCTGACCGTCAACCGGGACTCCGACATCCGGGTGGACCTGGACTTCCAACCGATCCAGAGCATCGACCCGCCCGTCCTGCTGGCCCTGATGGACAGCCGCGAGCTCGCGCTGGCCCGGCTCGCCGCCGAGGAGCAGGCCACCGAGGCACTGCTGGCACCCGCCACCGGGATCGCCCCACAGCTTTCCGAGGCCGGCCGCAAGGCGGCCTGAGGCCCGCCGGCGGGAGGGGCCGCCGCATGACCTGTGTCCCGGACGCTTCCGCCACGAGCGTCCCGGGAGACGACCACTGATCCATCACCACTCCACATGGGAGAATCGCAGCGCGGGGCTGAGTTAACCAGCTGGGGGAGCACGATGCGCATCTCTGACCTGAGCCGCCGCACCGGCGTGCCTGTCGCCACAATCAAGTTCTACCTTCGGGAGGGCCTGCTCCCGCCGGGCCAACCGACCGGCCGCAACCAGGCGCAGTACGGCGAGTCGCACCGGCGTCGCCTGCTCTTCATCCGGGCGCTGACCGGCATCGGTCAGCTCGAGCTGTCCACCGTGCTGGAACTACTGGCGGCCATCGAGGACGACGAGCTCTCCCTGCCCGGGCTCTACCAGGTCGCCAACCGGTTGGTACACCCCGACCTGGACAACTCCAACGCCGCCGAGGCCCTGACGGCCGAACGGGCCGAGGTCGAGCGCTTCATCGACGAACTGGGCTGGCAGGTGGGAGACGACACCCCTGGCCGCAATCGGCTGGCCCACGTCCTAGCAGCGCTCCGCCAACTGGGATGCAGCTGTGGGGCCGAGTTCTTCCACCCGTACGCGCAATTGGCGGAACAGTACGCGGAACGGGAGCTGAGCCTGCTCCCGCATGACGGCATGGAGGTGGAGCGGGCCGCCGCGGTGGCCCGCGCGGTGCTGCTGGACGCAGCCCTCGGCGCGCTGCGCGAGATGGCCCAGGAGCACCTGGTCACCAAGCGCTTCGGTAGCCCGGACGCCACCTCCGAGGCGGCCCCGCCCGCACCGGGCCGCCTGTCGGCCGTCGACCCCCCGCCGGGGAAGGCCGCACGGAACCCCGGCCACCCGGCCGAGATGCCCTGCCCCTACCCCCGCGGGGCCGGCTGACCACCACCCGGCGCCGGGCACAGGACGATTCGCTGCCGATCCGGGACACCCCCACCCCGGCCGCAGTGTGTCCAGATTCGGTGACCTACCCGCCTCGGGCGGTGTGACCGGGCATGATCGTGCCCGGCACGGCGTCGCCGTGCCGGGCACCAAAGTCAGCGGCTGGCCGCCGCGAACTGACCGGGACGCCGGCCCTCACCCGCCGGCCCGCGGTAGGCCTGCGCGATGTCAAGCCAGCCGTCGGCGATCTCACCGGAGGCCGTCAACCCCAGGTCGTCACGGTGGCGGCGGCGGGTGACCAGCAGGCAGAAGTCGACCGCGGGGCCGGTGATCCGCTGGGCCGAGTCCTCCGGGCCGAAACACCACACCTTGCCCGAGGGGGCGGTCAACTCGAACCGGAACTCCACCTCCGGCACCGGCAACTCCCGGGCCAGGTAGCCGAAGTCCCAGGTACGGACGGCGAAGGCGACCAGGTGACCGACCCGGTCGGTGTACTCCCGCCGTACGCCCAGGGCGTCGGCGATGTCCTGCCCGTGGGCGAAGGTCTCCATCATGCCGGCCATGGCCAGCACGGCAGCGGGCAGAGGCCGGACCAGCCACGGCACCATCTGGTCCGGCGGCAACGCGGCGAGAGCCTTCTCGGCACCGGCCCGCTCGGCCCGCCACCGGGACAGCAGGACCGGTGGCGGCTCCGCCAGGAACTCGGCCAGAGCGGCGTCGACGTTGGCGCTGAAGTTCGGCGTCAGTCGGGAGATGACCCCCTGGAATGCCTCCGGGTTCGACGCGGCGAGCGCCGCCAGCCGGAAGGTGGCAGCCAGGTGGGCAACCTGGTGAGCGACCGTCCACCCGGGCGCCGGGGTGGGCGTCGCCCAACCCTGCTCGCCAAGGTCGGCGACCAACCTGTCGATATCCTCGCCCTCGGCGATGAGGTCGGCGATCACGTTCGGCTGCTCCGTCACTCGAGTACCCCTCTTCGAATTGGTGATGGCAACGCGATGGCGCTGCCTCCGGCTGGTGGTTCGGCCCGATCGGGCCCGGGGCGCGGCCCGGCCCGGTCACGGGTTGGGTGCGGACCCGGTGCGGTCAGGGCTTCGGCGCGGTGCTGGCAGGGTCAGGGTTTGGGCGCGGCGAAAAAGTTGGGGAACCGGGCGGTCAACCCGAGCTCCCCACGGGTTTTCAACCGGCCCTTCATCACCAGCATCACCGCGTGTGCGTTACCGGTGACCAGGTGGACGAAGTCGACCGCGGCAAGACTCAACGTCAGCTGCGGTTTCGCGTCGACCCGAGGCGACAGGGTGCACACCCCGTCGGCGATGACCATCTCGTAGGAGTCGACCCCACCGTCGGCCCGGTCACCGATGCGCCAATGCACCACCGCACGGGTCTTGCCGGCAACCTCAGGTCGGAACACGGCCGGCATCGCGCCGATCAGGTGATCGAGAATCTCAGCCCGCCGATCACCGCGCAAAACCTGACGCAGCTCGTCAACCGGGGTGCGCTTGACCAGCCGGGCGAACTCGACAGGATCCATGACTTCGACTCGTGCGTCGTGGATGGACATGGCACTCCTCCATCGGCGGATGACGGACACGCCCGCCCGCCTGCCGGCTGTCGCCGACCGGCGGAGGTGACCCCGCCCGTCTCAGTCGAATCCGCGCAGGATGTGCGGCTCGCCGTCGTCCTCGCCGGACCAGCGGTACAACTGCTGCGCCCGGACCCACAGGTCAAGGCTGCTCGGCGGTTCGACGGAGGACGGGACAACGGGTGCACCGGCGGCCGTGGTCGGGTCCGGCGGGGCTTCCGAAGCGAATTCCTCGGTCATCGCCACCCCCCTTCCCTTGCCACTCATCCTCACCGCGATGCCCGACCGAGGGCATCTCCCAGGCTGCGCAGGTGATCGTCGCAGCGCTGCCGCCAGCCAAACCGGCCGCTGCGATTCAGACCCGTTGCCCTGGGATCTCCTGACCGTTGACGGTGCAACCATGAGGCTTCCGGATACCGTGGCGGCCGCGCGCCTCCTGCAATCCGGCCAAGCGCCTCGCATCAGCCGGATGTTTCGACTGGGCAGGACCGAACAGCGACAACCAGGGGGAAGCGATGCGGGAAGACGAACTGCGGGATCTGGTACGGCGCAGCCCCTGGCTGATCCGGGCGCTGGATGTCGTACGGGACTCAGCCCTGCCGGACGCCTGGATCGGCGCCGGCGTCATCCGCGACCTCGTCTGGGCCGAACGGTACGGCAACGGCTTCGACCCGAGCTCGGTACGCGACGTCGACGTCGCCTTCCTCGACCCGACCGACCTCAGCCGCGACAACGACGACCGCGCCACCGAACGGCTGGAAGCGGCCTGGCCGGAGCCACCATGGGAAGCGAAGAACCAAGCCGCCGTACACACCTGGTACCCGGCGAAGTTCGGCGGCGGTGCGGTACCGCCCCTGCGCAGCATCGCCGAAGCAGTCGCCACCTGGCCCGAATACGCCACCGCCGTGGCCATCCGCCTCGACCCACACGACCACATCGCCGTCTGCGCACCACACAGCCTCGACGACCTCCTCGACGGGATTTGGCGACCCAACCCCAGCAGAGTCAGCCCGGAAATCTCCCGCCAGCGACTCGCCCGCCACCGCCCCACCGAACGCTGGCCCGGCGTCCGCGCCATCACCTGAACCGCCCCACGACTCACCCGACAGCCGCCGACATGGCCAACACCCGCCCGTTCGCGGCCCTCCGAACGCGCCCCAAACGGCCAGCCGTGATCTTGGATGATGTGTGCGGCGTGTGCTCTCCAGCCGATACCACCCTGGGTCAACCGATGCCAAACCAGGGCAAAGCAGGCCAACGATCACGATCGCAGACGTGGTCGGTGTGATCGACGTGTGGTCATCCGCCGCCCCGACCCACCGGGACAACCCAGGCCACTCCCTGCCACCCCGGGTCAACCCGCAGGCCGTTAGACTGGGCCCTCGCGCCCTCGTAGCTCAGGGGATAGAGCATCGGTTTCTAACCCGCCGCTCCATTTGTGTCCGCAGGCTGATGACCTGCGGCTTTTTTCTTTCCAGGGGTTCTGTGCCGGTCGCACGTGCGCGCCGCTGTGATCGCCTGCGGAAGCTCAGCGAAGTGCGTAAGCGCTGGTCAGCTCTACTTTTCCATCGACCGCTGTGGAGGTCTCCTGCGACGTGCTGCGCCCGACCCGGCGTCGGTCCGCGCCTCACTTTGGACCGTTCTTATTGCCAAAATTTGGCAACTACGCAAAGCTGGCACCAGTGGGCGGGTGCTCCGGCAACGCGATGATCTGAACCACCGCCGGGGTGCCCGCCCAACTCTGCGACGACGATGGTGTGAGGAGTTGCTGGTGGCCGTCTACTCTCTGCCCGACATGCCGTACGACTACGGTGCGCTGGAGCCGGCGATGTCCGGCGAGATCCTGGAGCTGCACCACAGCAAGCACCACGCCGCGTACGTCAAGGGCAGCAACGACGCCCTGGAGCAGCTCGCCGAGGCCCGGGACAAGGGTGACTTCGCGGCGCTGGTCGGGTTGGAGAAGACGTTCGCGTTCAACCTCTCCGGGCACGTGCTGCACTCGATCTTCTGGAACAACCTGTCCCCGGACGGCGGTGACCGCCCCGACGGTGAGCTGGCTGCCGCGATCGACGAGCACTTCGGCTCCTTCGACGGCTTCGCCGGCCAGCTCTCCGCGGCTACGAAGAGCGTGCAGGGCTCCGGCTGGGGCGTCCTGGCCTGGGAGCCGCTCGGACAGCGGCTGATCGTGGAGCAGGTCTACGACCACCACGGCAACGTCGGGCAGGGCTCCACCCCGCTGCTGGTCTTCGACGCCTGGGAGCACGCCTACTACCTGCAGTACCGCAACGTACGCCCGGACTACGTCGACCGGCTGTGGAATCTCGTCGACTGGGCCGACGTGACCGCCCGGTTCGAGGCCGCCCGCGCCGCCGCGCCGAAGCTCTGACCGGCGTGACCGGCCCGGTTCCGGTCGCCGCCGACCTCGTGCAGCGCGCCGCCGGGGTCATCGCCGCCCGCCACCGCGGTGACCTCGCCGGCGCGGAGGCGCTGCTGGCCTCGTTCGACACCGACCAGGCCCGCACGCTCGGCTTCTACCTCCTCGCCGACCTCGCCCTCGGACTGGTCCGCGCGCAGACCGGTCAGGCCCTGGACGACCTGGTCCGGGACCTCGCCCTGCTCGTGGCCGCCACACCACTGCCTCCGCCCGGCTGAGGTGCATGCCCACTCCCCTGACGGCTGGGGAGCGGCCTGCGAGCGAGGTCAGTCGGCTGTCGAGGCGGAAACCTGCCACAGGGCGCTGACCGGCATGGCGCGGAGTCTGTCGCCGAACGGCAGCGTGGCGGTTCCGGTATAGAGGACGATGCCGACGATGAAGTCGTCGCCGAGGCGGTCGGCGAGTCGGCGTAGGCCGCGGAAGTCGTCGGGTCCGACGGTGCTGGCTGCTTTGACCTCGATCCCGACCACCTGACCAGCTCGGTTCTCGAGCACCGCGTCGACTTCGTACCTGCTCTGGTCGCGGTAGTGGGACAGGTCGACGAACTGCTCGGACCAGGTGAGCTGCCGGGACAGCTCGGACAGCACAAATGACTCGAGCAGCGGCCCGAACGGTGCGCCCGGCCGGAGCAGTGCCCGGGCGTCGGTCGCGATTTCGTTGGCGGCGATGCCCGAGTCGACGAAGATCAGCTTCGACGCGGCGGTGGCACGGGTGCCGAGGTTGCGGGACCAGCCGGGAATCCGTTTGATCAGGAAGATCTCTTCCAGGGCCTGGAGGTAGCGGACGATCGTCGGCCGGCTCAGTCCGAGGGCGGATTCGAGGGAGTTCGCCGCGATGATGGTCGCGGACCTGGCCGCGAGGAGGCGTACCAGCCTGCGTAGCTCGCCCTTGTGCTGAATGTCGGACAGCTGCCGGACGTCGCGGTCGATGAGCGCCTGGACATAGGCGTCAAGAAACCGTTGGCGGCGGCGCGGGTCGGTGCGGGCGGTGGCCTCGGGTAGGCCGCCTCGCACGATCCTGGCCGCGTAATCGGCGCGGGTCACGTCCGACTCGTGTCGCAGGTCCGGGCCGAGCGCGAAGACGGCGTCGATGAATCCGTCCAGGGCTCCGTCGAGTTCACCTTGGGAAAATGGCCAGAGCTCGACGGTTTCCATCCGACCGGGCAGCGCGTCCGGCGCAGCCACCATGCCGAACAGCCGCGACGATCCGGTGAGCAGGTAGCGGCCAGGACGGGGATCCTCGTCGACGGCAGCCTTGATGGCCAACAGGAGCTCCGGAGCGCGCTGGATCTCGTCGATGACCAGGAGTTCGGAGGAGTCCACGAACCCGACCGGATCGGCGATCGCCGCCGCCCGGTCCTGAGCCCGATCAAGATCGCGGCGCTCGGCCAGACGATCGCCGGCAACGAGGCGGACCAGGGTGCTCTTACCCGCTTGGCGTGCCCCGCTGATCAAGACGACGCGGGTGTCCGCCAGAGCAGCGTTGACCTGCGCGGCGGCGTGGCGGGGGATCAGATGCGGTGTGGGCACGGCGTCATCATAACCGCCGAACTTCCGATCTGCGAGGCCGTTCGCTTTCGATTTGCGGCACCAGATGCGTTCGATACGCGGTCATTTGATATTCGATCTGCGGGCCAGGCGAACGGGGCGGTTCGTGGAAGGGGTCCACCGCTACGTCGCGTTGCTGCGGGTCGCGGCGAGTTCGGGGAAGGCGTCCTCCCAGTGCTGGCGGAGCTGGGGCGGCAGCCACAAGGTGGGCCAGAGCCGCCGCAGCAGGTCGGCATTGAGCCAGGTGTTCAGGTCCTCGACGGTACTGGCTTCGATGAGCACCACCTTGTACATGCTGGCCAGGCGCGCGGGCCGGTTCAGGTCGTACTCGGCGTGCCCGGACCAGTCGAGGTGACGCGGCAGCGTCACCGTGCCGTCGGTCGGGCCGTGTAGCGCGGCAAGGGTCTCGGCCACCACGTAGGGTTTCCGGCGCTGTAGGGCCGGTAGTCCGCCGGCGGCTGGGGTGATGGCCTGCGCCGGTTGAGGTTGGTCGCCCGTCGGACTTCCGGTCGTAGGGCTTACGGCGGGCCGCGTTCGGCGCGCCGGTCACCTTCGCCGCGCCCAACCCGCCAACGCCCCCGGCGGGTGGTGACGACGTGACGATCTTCGACATCCCGCCGTCACCCTCCCGGCGGCGGCGGAGGGAGTTACCTCACAGCGGCCCCCGCGACCACCCGGTGCGTGACAGGCAGCGCGATAGGCTGGCGACGGCGCTGGTTCGCCCGGCCGTACCAGGTCGGGCGTCGTAAGAGGGAACCCGGTGTGAATCCGGGACTGCCCCGCAGCGGTGAGTGGGAACGACCGCCGTCACCACGCACTGGACCACTCGGTCTGGGAAGCGACGGCCAGTAGGAGACCGGCGACCCCGGTCGTGCCCGCGAGTCCGAAGACCTGCCCGCGCTGCGTACACGAGGTGTGTGCGCTGCCGTCGACCTCGCGGGCGGGTCGGGCGGGTGACACGCCACGAGCGTGTTCCTCGACGTGCGTGCCGGCGGGATCGGCAATATGCTTCCCGAGGACGGACTCCCGCTGTGCACGACACCACCACCATCACCGGCCGACCGCCGTCGGCGTCGCACCTGACGCTGTCGCAGATCATGGACCAGCACCACACCAACCTGATGGGCACGGTCCACGGCGGCCGAATCCTCAACCTGATCGACTCCGTCGCCGGGGTCGTCGCCGCCCGGCACTCCGACGGTCCGGCCGTCACTGCGGCCATCGACGAGACCGCCTTCCTGCGCGCGGTACGGGTCGGCGACGTGGTCCACGTCGACGCCCGGATCACCTGGGCCGGTCGCAGCTCGATGGAGGTCGCCGTCAAGGTCACCGCCGACCGGTGGGACCGCGCCGTGCCGCCCACCGACGTGGCCACCGCGCACCTGGTCATGGTGGCGATCGACGACGACGGGCAGCCACGGCCGGTGCCGCCGCTGCTGCCCGAGACCGACGGCGACCGGCGCCGCTACCGGGAGGCGCGGATCCGCCGCGAGCACCGGCTGGCGTTGCGTCAGGCACTGCTCGACGGAGCCGGGGAGGGTTGAGTCGGGCTCGGACTGTCTGCGGCGACGCTCGCCGGGTACCTCGCCGCGATCGTCGTGCTCATGGTCACCCCCGGCCCGGACATGATGTTCGTCCTGGCCAACGCCGCCCGCTACGGCACCCGCGCCGGTACCGTCGCGGCGCTCGGCGTCGCCGCCGGGGAGATGGTGCACGTCGCCGCGGTCGTCTGCGGCCTCGCCGCGCTCGTCTCCGCCTCGCCGGTGCTGTTCAACGCGATCCGCTGGGCCGGCGCGGCGTACCTGATCGTCCTGGGAATCCGCGCCTTGCGCGGCACCGGAACGCCCACCGCCACCGAGCCGCAGCACCCCGGCGGCACCGGGCGGTCATTCGTACGCGGGCTGGTGACCAACCTGCTGGACCCGAAGATGATCCTGTTCAGCGTGGCGTTCCTGCCCCAGTTCGTCGACCCGTCAGCCGGCAACGCCACCGCCCAACTGGTGCTGCTCGGGGCGCTCTTCGTGGCGGTGCAACTCACCGTCGACATCGCCCTCGGCGCGGGCGCCGGACGGCTCGCCGGTCGACTGGCCGACGGACGCTGGTCCCGACGGATCAACCGGATCTGTGCGGTCGCCTTCGTCGCACTCGGCATCCGCCTAGCCTCCAACGGATAGCAAACGGCGAGCGCGGCCAGCCTGCCGAGCATCAGCCAGCCGTGGGAGGACTACCAGAGTTGGTCCACCGCGCCAAGGCGTACGGCGGCGTTGACGATCTCGCTGACGCCGACGGCGACGAAGCAACCCAGCGCGAGGCGGCTGTAGCGGCTTGCGGCGCCGGCGAGGTGCCGGCTGCGGCGACTGCCAGCAGGGCCACCAAGGCGCCGACCCACAGGGCAGCGGCGAACACGTGCAGGACCAGACTGGAGACCGCGATCTGGTGGTTGCCGGCCCCGGCGGCGTGCCCGGTGAACGCCGGCGGCACGCCGCCTCCGCCAGCAACCCCGCCAGATCCGCCACCCGATCACCGCGATCAGCGTCACCAGCGCCACCAGAGCGGCCAGGCCCCGCGAGACGCCGACCCGAGCCAGCACCGCGACCACCAGGGCCAGGCCGGCCTGCAACAAGCATCGCCAGCCCTCGCGAGATCGACGTGGCGAAGCTGACCACGGGTCGCCGTACCCAACCAATCGACCGGCACGCCGAGTAGGTCCAGCACGAGCAGCGCCGCGACGGCCGCCGCCCAGCCCGCCGCCAGTAACCCCGCGCGGCAGCAGCATCCACCCGTGTCCGGAGACGCCGGGCCGCCGCCGGGCAGCAGGAACGCAGCCGTCACCGCCCGAGTCCGTCCGACCCGCAACCGGACATCGAACTGTGTCGTTTGCCGTGTGGACCCGGAGGGTCGGGTGACTGTCTGGGTGTGTGCTGCCGATGTCATGGCCAGCTAGGAGTAGGACGCCCCGACCCTCGCTGACGACCGCTGTATCAGCACTGGATGGAGACTTGCGACCGATCGCCCTTTCCGAAGTTGTGGCCACTGAACCGCGGCGGGTCCACGCCCCTTGACCAGACAACCGAAGAGGGTGATGCCCGATGGGCAGCCTGTGGGCCGGCGTCGACGTCGGCAAGACCCACCACCACGTGTGCGTCATTGACGACGACGGCACCGTGGTGGTGTCCGAGAAGATTCCGAACGACCAGCAGGCCATCTCCGGCATCGCCGGGCGGCTCGGCAAACGCCGCAAGCCGATCCGCTGGGCCGTCGACCTACGCGGCGGACCAGCGGCGCTGCTGTTGGCGGTCCTGTTCGACCGGAATGCGGACGTGCGCTACGTCAGCGGCATGGTCACCTCACGGATGGCGGAGGCGTTCCACGGCGAACGCAAGACCGACGCCCACGACGCCTACGTCATCGCCCAGACCCTGCGCATGCGCGGCGACCTACCGACCCTCACTCTCGCCGACGGGGTGCAGCAGCAGTTGAAGCTACTCGTCTCCCGCCGCCTCGACCTGGTCGCCGACCGGGTCCGCATCACCGCCCGCATCCAGGACCTCCTGGCCATGATCAGCCCAGCGCTCGAGAAGACGCTGAACCTGCGCAGCAAGGGCGCGCTGCGGCTCCTCGCGCAGTGGCAGACACCCGCCGGACTGCGCCGCGCCGGTGAAGCCCGCATCCTGGACTACCTGCGCCAGCACGGCGTCCGGGCCGCCAGGGCACTCACCGCCAAAGTCCTCACCGCCGCCCGGACGCAGACCATCGCCGTCGCCGGAGAGGCCACCGTGGCCGGGATCGTGGCGCAGATGGCCACCGACCTGGAAGCGGTCAACGACCGCATCACCGCCATCGAAGAAACCATCGCCGTGATTGTCGCCGAGCACGAGCTGGGAAAGATCGTCACCAGCCTGCCCGGCATCGGCACCACCCTCGCCGCCGAGTTCCTCGCCCACGCCGGCACCCTCACCACCTACCCCAGTCCCGCCGCACTCGCCGCCCACGCCGGCCTCGCCCCGATCTCCCGCGACTCCGGACGCAGACAGGGTCACCAGGTTCGGCCGCACCGCTACCACCGTGGTCTGCGCCGGGTGTTCAGCATGTCCAGCTTCACCGCCCTGACCCACTGCCCACAATCACGCGCCTACTACGACAAGAAGAGAGCTGAGGGTAAGACCCACCGCCAAGCCACCGCCGCCCTGTCCAGACAACGCCTCAACGTCCTCTGGGCCTGCATCCGCGACAAGACCCCCTACCAGCCCAAACAAGCAAGATCAGTAGAGGTGGGGCTGTGCGAACTCGCGTAGAGACTCCGAATTCGACGCTGGCGATCGCCGTGCTGCAGCCCCTACAGCGCAGCTCGACCTTGCGATGGCCGATGTGGCACCGATTGAAGCGGTCCATCATCCAGCCCTGCTGGGTCGATGCCTGTGCGGCGTGCTGGCTGCGGCAGATCCGCTTCACATCGTCCTGCGGCAGGGCGGCGGGCAGAGCGGTACTGGTCTGCGGCGGCGTGTTGTCCGGCGTGGGTGTGCTGCCGGAGGATTCCGTCACCAGCCAGCCAGTCGGTTCGGGCCGCGGGACGGCCGCTGTGGCGGGGGTGGCCGTGGCGAATACGCCGACCGCGGCGACCACCAGAGAGGCGAGTCTCCTCACGAAAGCTCCTTTCGGGGGCAGGGGCTGCCGAGACATGCGTAGAGCAGACGTCCGTCCGCGGCGTCATAGACCATCGTGTAACCCTGGTAAGTGAGGTCCGAACGCTTGCCCAGGCCGTTGACGGTGGCATCACCGGTGACGACGTGAACGTTCGTCCCGACCGGGGCGCCGTCGAGCGCGATGCCGCTTCGGCCGATCTCGTCGCTGGTTAGGGTCGCGACGCGGCCGCCGGGGGATTTCACCCGCAGATCGCGTCCGGCCAACTTCTGGGCCTCGGCCGGCGTGACTGGCTTTCGGCGCTCGCTGGAGGTGGCGGGGCGGGCGGGTAACGCGTTGCACTGCTTACGGGCGGCGACACACGCGGCCAAGCCGGGGACGGTCTCCAGACAGCGGGCGGGGTCGTCACCCAGACAATCGGCAAGCGCTCTCTGGTCGACACCGTTGTGCACGGCCGTGCTGGCCGTGTTCGGCGTTGGCGCCGCAGCCGCCAGAGTGCCGGCCGCAGGCTTGCCGAGCGTCACCCGGTCGACCTCGCCGGTACTACGCGCTGTTGTCGAGGAGGTATAGCAGTAGGGGGGCGTGTTGGCCTCACCCATTTCAAGCGAGAACGGGTCTGGTAGACCGCAGATGTTCCTCGAGAAGCCGGAAACCTGCCCCAGCGTCGGCCGATGCCACACGTCGTTACCATCCAGCAGCTGCAGCCGGTTTTCGAACGGAGTGGCCAGCGAGGCATATTCGGCATGGCGGGTGAGCAGGCCGTACTCGAGGTCACGGGTCCGGTTACCGGGCGCGAACCGCGTCGTTCCAACATGGTTGAAGTCGTAGAACAAGTCCCACTCGCCCGCGTCGTTGCCGAGGCTCATCCAGGTGTGCATCGATCCATCGGCCAAGGTGGAGTCCGGTCTCTGGATGGCGTGGAACTCCTCCACCACGTACTCGTCTTCGATCCCCACCTCGAGCCAGTAGGCGGTGTGCGTGCTGGTGTCCGTCTCTGAGGAGTAGCTTCCGCGCCATCCCATCTCGGCGTAGTCGTACCCAGGATTACCGTTACTGTTGTCCAACGGATCCCAGTTGACCTGGTTGGACATTTCGTTGTATCCCGGCTCTTCGAAGTTAGGCGGGGTTGAGGTGTCCGCGGTGGCGTCGGGTTGTCGCGGTGCGGGTGCGTAATCGCTGGTTTTCGGGGTTGCGGAAG
>NZ_JBEYUI010000028.1:0-65007 GCF_040643455.1 Micromonospora sp. NPDC047134 | reverse complement strand
CGCCGAACACGAGGCCCTACACGCGATGACCCACCCGGTCACCGCACCCCTGAAAACCAGCTAACCAACTGTCCATCAAACCCGGGGCTTGACACATCGAGACGTTCGGGCCCCCGTCGGTGTGGATCGGCGGAACCGACCCGTTCTGGTCCAAGACACTCGCCTACACCGTGGCCGATCCCGGCTACGACCTGATCTGCTTCCATCTGTGGAACGCCCTCGCGGACACCGCAGCCGAGACAGGGCTGCTGGCCGTACACCCCGAACCGGTGGTTCTTGCCGTACGTCACACGCCAGGCAGGTTTCCTGACTCATTCTCGTTCACCCCTCGGGGCCTGTGCCGCAGGCCGGCCCAGGAGGGGTGAAACCGCCGACATTGCCCGGTCGGCGGCGGTCAGGTGAGCACGGTGGCGTCGTCGAACACCAACGGTGACCACTGCGGTGCGCCGTCACGTCCGTGTTGTGGGTCGATGCCGATGAACCGGCTCGTGCTGATGCGTGTGTAGGTGTGGCGGGCTTCCCAGTCGACTACCGCTCGCTGACGGACCCGTTCCCCGCACCGCCAGGCGCGGCGGCGGAAGTCGACGATGGTGGAATGGCCGTGTACCTGACCGAAGGGCGGTGGGTCGGCGGCGTGCAGCCAGGAGTCGTACAGGTCCGGGCCCGCCTCGGCCCACACCGGTCCGCGTTCGTGCCACAGGATGTCCTCGGGGCGGGTGTTGAGCAGATCCGCGGTGGTGGCAGCGGTGACCGGCTCACCCAGTTTCCGCCAGGCGTCGACGGTCAGACCGGCGTGAGTGATCAGTAGTTCCTCTCCGTCGGCGGTACGCACCGCAGCAGCCACCCGCAGTCGATCCCGTAGCCACCAGCTTCTCAGCAGTGCGGCGTCCTCGTCGGGTAGCCGCTGTGGCCAGAACATCTCGGCACCCAGGTACTGCGATTCGTGGTTTCCGACGAGCTGGATCCACCGCTGCGGACCCTCCAGCCGTTGCCGAACGATGGCGAGAACGCCCGCGCTGTCCAGCCCACGGTCGATCAGGTCGCCGACCTGGACCACCACGGCATCCGGATCGTCCTGGGTAGACGTCAGCGCTTGAGACAGCTGATCGGCACATCCGCCGACATCACCGATGATCACGATCCTCGCCATGCCGTCCTCCGTACGCCCGATGCCCCGGCTGGCGTCGGTGTCGTTGCCCGTGACTGATTGACTCACCCCATGGAGCTGATTGTCGACGCCGGCGACGTGTCCCTGCCGGCCACGCTGGACGTGCCGTCGGACGGACCGACACACGGCGCGGTCGTCGTCCTGCACGGCTCCGGCGAGCCGCAACGGTCGTACTTCCTGTACGAACACCTGGCGCGTGCCTTTCCCGCGGCCGGCGTGGCGGTGCTGCGCTTCGACCGGCGCCCCCGTGAGCGCGGCGACGTGCCGTACACCGTCCAGGCCGACGACGCCTTGGCGGCTGTCGCCGAGGTGCGCCGCCGGATCGGCGAGGTCCCGGTGGGTTTGTGGGCGTGGAGCCAGGGTGCCTGGCCCGCGTCCGCGGTCGCGGCCCGGCGGCCCGAGCTGATCTCGTTCCTCGTGCTGGTCGCCGGCAGCGGTGTGAGCCCGGCTGCCCAGATGCGGTACGGGACCGCGCAGCAGTTGCTCCTGCACGGCTACGGGCGCGCGGAACTCGCTGACCTGGCCCGCCTGCGGGAGGCACTGGAGAAGGTCGTACGCGGGCACATCGACCGCAGGACCGCTCAGACGGTCATCGACCGGTACGCCGATCGACCTTGGTTTCCCCTCGCCTGTGTCCCACGGGACCTGGACGACCATCCGGGCACCTGGGAGGACATGGACTACGACCCGGAGCCGGTGATCGCCCGGGTGCGCTGCCCGACCTTGCTGTTCTACGGCGAGGCCGACGAATGGACTCCCGCCGACGACAGCATCGCGGTGTGGCGGCGCGCTGCCGCCACCAGCGACCTGACCATTCACCGGCTGGCCGACTGCACCCACCTGCCGACCATCGGCGGGACCGAGACGCTCGAATCGATCAGCTCCGACTACCGCAGCGCGATGCTCGCCTGGGTGCAGGAGCGGGTGGGTCGTGGCGAATCCCGGATACCGGCTGGCGGGTCAGACGCGGGCTGAGCCAAGCTGAGGTGTGATCGTCATTCAGCGGGTCCGGGTGCGGTGGACGGCCAAGGCACGCGCCGCGCCGGCCGCCAACGCGCGTCGTGGCCTCGACCAGGCAGTGCCGCTGCCTCGGTCACTGCCGGAAGGCGACGTGGTGATCCACGAGGTCCTGGCCGACGAGGCGGTCGACTACGCACGCCATGACGAGGTGCTCGACGGCGGCGTCGAGCAGGCCCGCAGCATCGGCCTCTGGCTCGGCCGTAACGGAAAGACGGTCACCGTCGACCAGCTACCCGGTTCGGCCGGCTATCCGCGACCGGACGCCTCGACTCGATTGTTCATGCTGACCCCAGGGCAGGTGGGCCGTTACCGGGCGAACTTTCGGTTCACCGGCTGCGCCTGCAATCCGAGCTGGTACTACGAGGATTGGCTGGTGCATGTCAGCTACGGTCAGGTGGCTTCGGACCACTTCGTACACCGGCAGCCGGACCGGGAGGTCGACCATCGGGTGCATCTCTACGGCGGGACCGTTCATCGCGGGCGCCGTCATCCGTGACTGGGCGCATTCGCCGCGGCCGGTATCCGCTTCCCGCGCGGCGCGCGTCGCCGAGGTGATGTCGATGCGGGCCGTGGGTGTTGGGTTGCGTGCCGAGGTCGGTGCGTTCGTGGGGTCAGCCGGCCTGCCAGCCTGCCGGGTCGACCCCGCCCGGCACTGGCGTCGCAGGGTCGTAGGGCTGTCGGGTGAAGATGAAGCTGCCGAGGTCGAGGTGGCTGACAATGCCGGTCGGGTCGCGGTGCACCCGCAGTCGTTCGCCGGCGAAGTAGCCGTTGACCCCCTCCCAGTCACCGTCGCCGGTGGGGCGCAGCCGGGTGCCGTGTCCGCCGGACATCGGGGTCAACTCCATGAAGCCGTCAGCCTGTGGGCGTAGCAGGTAAGGGGCTGGCCCCCAGTACCACGGGCCGGCGAGATCCAGTAGCTGCGGGTCGATCGAGGGCAGTGGACGCCACGGGGCCGGGACCCGCGGCTCCCGCTCGGCAACCGTCTGCAGCAGGTCAGCGGCGAGAGTACCGGCGGACAGGCCGGCGGTCACGTTACCCATCACGACCGCGCCCAGGGCGTCATCGGGGCTGACCCACACGGTCGCGACGAAGCCCGGCATCGAGCCGGTGTGCCCGACCAGCAGCCGACCGTCGCGGCGCAGCAGCTGCATGCCGAGCCCGTAACCGATGTGCCAGTCCGTCGCCTCAGGCGGGCTCGTCGGGTTACGCATCTGCGCGACGGTGTCCGGATGCAGCACCCGGTTGTCGCCGTCGATGAGGAACGCGGCGAACCGGGCCAGATCCGTCGTGGTCGACCACAACTGCCCGGCAGGCGCCATCAGACCGGTGTCCACGGCAGGCTCCGCCAGCAGCACATCGGCCCACGGATGCACCGCCCAACCCGTGGCATGCGGCGCGACCGGCAGCAGGGTGGTACGGGTCATCGCGAGCGGCTCCAGCACCTCACGCCGCAGCACCTCACCCCACGCCCGGCCACGAACCCGCTGCACCAGCGCGCCGAGCAGCGCATAGCCGGGATTGGAGTAATGGTGGCGCTGTCCGGCCGGATGCACCAGCGGATCACTGCCCAGCACGTCAGCCAGGTCGGGACGCAGCGCGCCCGGGGTTCGTTCCCACCACGGGCCGGGCGCATCAGCGATCAGCCCGGCGGTGTGCGCCAGCAGGGCACCGACCGTGGCCTCACCCGCCGGCGTGCCGGGCAGATGCTTCCCCAGCGGGTCGGTGAGCGCGAGTCGCCCCTCGTCGCGCAGGCGAAGCACCAGCACCGCCAGGAACGTCTTGGTGATCGAACCGATTCGGTACTGGACATCGCCGTCGGGCACCTGGCCGTCCACCGTGCCCCAACCGCCCTGCCATACCGGACGGCCATCACGCACCACGGCAGCGACCACCGACGGCGCCCGACCCGCTACCTGACCAGTGGCCAACCGATGCACCAGCGCACGTCGGGTCTCAGGCAGCAACGGCATCGATGACATGCGGGCAACCCTATCGGCCGGCCGTAACAATCCGACCCGCGTGGACCGGAGGACCGATGGCTGTCCATAGGCCAAGGCGCACCGCCGCGACGTCCGGATCTGCCGCTGATCGTGGAAGGCAGTTCACGCCGCATCCTGCCGTTGCCCACACTCGATATCATTCATTTTCGTGGATAGGCTTACGCTTGAACAGCGGGCAACAATGCTTCTTCGAGGCGGCGATGTCGACAAAGATGATCTACGCTTCTTCTTGTCGCGACTCTTGCAGATCCAAGAAGACCAGGGACGAGACGCCAGTCGAGCGGTGAAACGTGGAGTCGGCCTCGGGGCTGCATTCATCATCCTCACCTACAGCAACCTGCTGGAGGCCGAACTGCTGGGAATGAAGATCCAGGACATCTCGCCTTTGAGGCTTGTCATCCCGGTCGCCATGATGCTCATGGCTCTCCGCGCTGTCACCGTCCTGCAACTTTCCGTCTTCTATCGCCGCATCTTCCGCGAGGTGACCGGCAAGCACCTACCGAACTGGGAGGCGTCCGGGCTGGTGCCCCTGCTCAGCCCATGGAACGGCCCGATGTCGACTCATGCCAGCCCCACACGCCTCGACATCCATGAGCACCCTGGAGTTGACCGCTTGCACCAGGCGATGAGAATGGTTGACGCTTGGGCGGGAATCGCCGCTCTCGCGGGTTTTCAACTATACGCATTCGTCATCCTGTTCCACGATCCGAGAGTCCCGACCATCGCGACCGTGACATCTCTTGCCATATCGCTGGCTCTAATGTTGTATGTTGCCGCCTACCTGTTGTTCGTCAAGCTGAGCAGGCATCATTGATGGTCGCTTCGCTCTGACTGACGATGTTCAAGGCCAGTCTTCTTCCGACCACCTATCGGCCCTTGGGATGGCAGAACCATCCACTCCCCTCGGCGTTACCGCCAACGTGAGGCAAGGTCACACCCTTCGGCAGAGCCCTTGAGTACCCCACCGACGGCCCGGACAGGACGAGGACAAGCGGCTGGGGCATCCGAGTCGGTACCTGTGGTTCTTGACGGCCACGCAGGTGCTTGCAATCGTCAGCAGGTGACCGTTCCCAGTGACCGGCTTAACGTCAAGGTTTTCCTCAGCCACCGCTACCGGTCGCCTGCGGTGAACCTGCAGTTCTTCGACCTGATTGACCAGGTCGCCGATGTTCAGTTCGAGGTCGACCGAGGGCTGAAGGCCACGAGCACGACCCGCTTGGAACGCATGATCCGCGACGTCGAGGTCTTCGCTGGCATCTACTCGCTGAGCGACGATCCGTTTGAGCATCTGCCGGCCGCAGATCTGGTGCGGGCCACCCGGTACTTCAAGCTCGAGCTCGACATGGCGATGCGCTACCGCAAGCCGTCGATCCTGTTCATCGACCGCCGGTTCGGCAACAGACTGCAGGGGCCGCCGGGCGCCGTCAGCCTCCGCTACTCGGCGCAGGAGATCCTCAGCCAAGGCATGGAGACGGCACGGCGGCATCTTCGCAACGAGTTCGCCATGTTCTGCCGATCGATCGGCAACCACACCCAGAAGCTCCCGGCGCGCGACGCCGCCGCGGTCGGACTGCTTGTACCGCCAACGGGCGGCGCGCGAGACGCTGCCGCAGCCGCCGTCGAGGCGTTCAACTATGCGGTGGAACTCCTGCCCTGGCCTATTGCCCTCGACGGTGGCTTCACCGCGCAGCTCCAGAGGTGCGACTGGGTACTGGCCGACATGAGCCAACCGTCGGCCGCGGCCGCAGTGGCGTTCCTGCGGGGCCATGGGATACCTGTCCTGCGGATTGGGCCGATGGATGGACCACCGGACGTCGCAACCGAAGAACTGGTCTACGGCGAACTCGCGGCACACTACACAAAGGACCTTATTCGGTGGAGCGAGCCGGAACTTCTCCAAGTTGCCTTAGAGGAACGGATCGGGCAGATCACAGGTGAGCCAAGTCTGATCGACAATCGGATCGACGCCCAGGACTATTTTCGATCGGCTGCCAAGCTGAACCACCTCGTGTTCCTCAGCTACGCGAAGGAAGATCACGAGTACGCCGATCGAATCGGCGCCGAGCTCGGTAACGCTTTCCAGGAAGTCTTCGACTACCGGAAGCCGGCCGCGATACCGCACGGCGCACGATGGCTCGACCACATGCTGGCCAGCTTGGCGACGGCCGCGATCGGAGTGCCCCTGCTGTCGCCGAACTATGTCGCGAGCTCTTACTGCATGGAAGAAGGGCGACGGATGATGGATGCCGCTCTCAGCGGTCGAATGCGGGTCTTTCCGGTGCTGCTTGCGGACTCGGGCGTGGATCTGTTCAGCCAGCTGGAATACCGTCGCGCCACTCGGATGTCCCCGACCGAGATCGTTGCCGGCATCGCGCGGGAGGTGGCATGGGCGCGCCGGCGGTGGCTGTAGTGGGCAGCCTGGCGACAGGGCGCTCCTACGATCCACCGCTGCGTGACGTGGCGGTCGCCGCCCGCGCCGCCGAGGAAATCGGGCGGGAGCTGGCACAGCATGGATGCCGGCTGGTGGTCTTCAGCAGCGACGACGGCTTCGTCGAGTCCGCCGTAGTGCGCGGTTACGCCGAGTCCGGCCAGGCGAGGCCGGGAGCCATCGAGGTACGCGGCCCGTATCGGGCTGATCCCATAGATTTTCCCGAAGCGCGATCCAACCCCGAACTCTTCGACGCGCGACCCGAGCCCACATCCGACTGGGAGGTCTCGTTCTACCGGACACTGCTGCACGTCGATGCAGTTCTGCTCATCGGCGGAGGACGGTCGACGTTCATCGCCGGGCTCATTGCGCTGTCCCGACGAGTCGCAGTCGCGCCGATCGGCACGTTCGGGGGTGCTGCCGAAAAGGCGTGGCAACGTATGCACGGTGAGCCGGACGCCGTGTCTGAGCAAGACTTGTCGGCGATGGTGTCCAGGTGGCGTTCTGGCTCAGCAGAAGTCGTCGTCGCGTCACTGCTACGGCAGCACGAACGGCGCTTGAGCGAGCAGAGACAGATGCAGCGTCAGACAACCGCCGAGACGCGCCGTCGCGCATGGAGCCTGTTGTCCGCGTTGGTCTTCCTGGCGGCGGGTCTCGCCACGCTGCCTGCGGCCACGGCGTGGCAGCCCGGCACCTGGGTGGCGGTGAGTCTGCTCGTCTTCGGACCGCTGTGCGCGGCGGTGTCCGGGGCGCTGATCCGCAACGTCTTCGACGAGGTCGGCGAGTGGCTGCGCGCTGCGGTGTCCGGCGCTGCCGCTGGTGGGCTGTCCGCTGTCCTCTTTCTCGCGGCGCAGCTCACCACCAACCCGAATCTGCTTCAGGGAGACAGCGCCGCTCGTCTCGGATACTTCGTCGTGCCAGTCGGGTTCGTTGCCGGGCTCGCCTTCGACGCTGTGCTGACGAAGCTCCGCGGCACCGACGTGGTGAAGACTCACCCGGTCGATGCCGCAACGCCGTGACAGCGCAGCACCCGGTAGCCGGACTCCCGACAGGCCATACCCGCAGATGGTCGTTGGGGCCGGATCGGGCAGGGTGAAGCAGCGGTCCTGCACGGTTGCCTCGGTGGTGTGTCCCGGCCCAGGCCGACACTGCCCAGTGCGGCGCAGCCGTCGTTCACCGAGCGGCAGCCCGGCGACCTGCCGGTCCCGCGCCGGGCAAGCCGGCGCGGGACCAGGGGTACCGGAGGGTCAGCTCGCGCAGACGGCGTACGCGCGAACCTTCCAGTTGCTGCTGAAGCCGTCCTCGTCCTCCATGGCACGGACGGTGACGACGGTCGAGGTCGTGGCCCGCATCTCGGTCAGGCGCACTTGGCCATCGCCGCCGAGAATCTCGCCGCCCACCCCGTGCACGCGGGTGCCCGTCGGGCAGGTGGCGGTGACCGACCGGACGGATTCGGAACTGTAGACACTGTCGTTGATCACACGCTGCTCGCCGGGCAGCGGGTCGGCGCAGATCGCGGTGGCGTCCAGCCACCAGGTGTCGGTGAAGCCGGTGCCGTCCTCGGCACCCGCCACCACGACGCTCTTCTGGTGGATGCGCAGATCCTCGAGGACGACTTCGCTGTTCGACGCCCCGACGACCGCGCCACCGACGCCGATGGCGTGCTTGCCCTCCGGACAGGACTTCTCGAACCAGTTCGACATACCGAAGCTGGGCGTCGAGCTGCCGGAGACCGTCACCAGGCCCGCGGGCGGCGTGGCGCACACCGCGCTCGCCGTGACCGCCCAGTTGCCGGCGACGCCGTTCTCGTCCTCGCGGCCGGTCACCGAGTACGCGTCCCCGCCGATCAGCGGCCGCATGATGTCCATGCCGACCTGCCCGAGGCCCGAACCGGTGATCGCGCCGCCACCGCCGATGACCTTGGTGCCGGCCGGGCAGGTCGCGCTCTGCGACTTCGCGACGCTGTTGCTGAGTCCGGTCGTCGTCTTGATGCTCAGGCCGGGGATCGCCGCCGCCGGTACGGTGAGGGCCAGTTGGCCGAGTACGAGCGCGCTCAGCGCGGCTCCGCCGACGACGGACGTCCGACGCGACCACGGGTTCCGGTTCGATCCTTTTCGCATGATGTCTTCCTCACGTGAGGCTGTTCGGCTGCGATTGACATCGGTAGGAGCGCCGTCGGGTCGGGATGCCAACAGAAAGTTCGAAGAAAAAAGCTCTGCGGTTCTAATTGACCCGTCGACGAGCAGCGGGAGACACGGTTGGACACGGCGGCGTGCGAGGACACCGCACTGGTCGAGGCGATGCGCCGCGGTGAGCGGGCCGGGCTGGAGGGCATGTACCGGCGGTACGCCGACCGGCTGTACACGTACGCCCGAACGATGGTGCGCGACCCGGAGGCCGCCGCAGACGCCGTCCACGACGCGTTCCTCACCGCCGGCCAACGCATCGACCAGCTCCGGAAGTCCGACCGGCTACGCTCCTGGCTTTACGCGATCGTGCGCAACGAATGTCTCCGGCAGCTCCGGGAGCGGTCCCGCTCCCTGCCGCTGGACGAAGCCGATGAGCCGGTGGTCGACGCCGACGACCCGGCCACGGGCGTGAACGCCGAGCAGGTACGCGCGCTGGTGCACACCGCGGTCGCCGCACTGAACCCCGGCGACCGAGAAGTGGTCCACCTGGCCATCCGCCACAACCTGTCGACCGCCGACATCGGCGCGGCTCTCGGGGTGCCCGCCAACCATGCGCACGCCCGCTTGTCGCGGGCCCGCTCGCAACTCGAACGAGCGCTGGGGGCGCTGCTGGTGGCTCGCACCGGAGCCCGGGACTGCCCGACTCTCGCCGGCCTGATCGACGGCTGGCAGGGTCGGCTCACCCCGACCCTGCGCAAACGGGTCTCGCGGCACATCGAGAGCTGCGCGGTGTGTGGCCTGCTCCGGCGGGAACACCTCAACCCGGCCGCCCTGCTGTCGGCGTACACGGCACCGGCCTTCCTGGTTGTCACCGACACGGTGTGGCCAAGACTGGCAGAGGTCTACGGGACCGCTGTCCCGACCGATCCGGCGGGTGCGGTCACGGCCCGCCCGACGGCCGATCCGGCGCTGGTGGTCGACGAACCATCCGGGTCGCAAGACGGTGGCCCGGCAACCGAGCGGGCGTCGGTAGCCGACGAACCATCCGGGCCGGCGGGTCGTAAGGGCGAGGGGCCCACGACGGCAGGCGGCGGTGCCGTAGCGTCGGACGGGGCTGCGGTGCCGCATGGCGCTGCGCACGCGGTACGGCCGACCTCGTCGGCGAAGCGCGACCGGCGCCGTCGGCGGCTGGCCGGGGCGACCGCCCTGCTGGCCCTTCTCACCGCGTTCGGCACCTGGGCGCTGCTGTCGGAACGCGGGACCACCGTACGGGACGGAGCCGGCAAACCGGCGTCCCGGACGCTCGAATCACCGACCGGCAAGGTGGCATCCGCCTCCGCGCCGCCGTCCGCTGCGGAAGCCGAGACGCCGGCCGCCGATCCGCCACCGACCGCCGCCGCCGATCCGGGGGCCGGGAACCGGATCGTGCCGTCGGACGACGCCGAGGCCACCCGGACCGATGCGCCCGAGGCCGCGCTCGGTGGCGTCGCACCGGCGCCGACCGTGGCACCGACCAGACCTCCGACCGCGCCCCGGCCGACGGCCGCAACGCGGATCGCCGCGCCGTTGACGGTCTCCGTCACCGCTCACGTACGGTGCGGCTCGGACACGTACAGCCTCGTGGTGCAGGCCACCGGCAGTGCCGCGCTGCGCGGCGCCGAGGTCAGCTGGACACCCGACGGGGGCAGGACGTCGGTCCGGGCCCTGACGGTGGACGGATCGGTCGCGCAGGGGACCGTCGGACAGTTGCGCGCGTCGGCGCTGACCTGGTCGGTGCGGGCGACGGCGGTGGACGGCCGCACGGCGCAGAGCCCGAGCTACCCGGTCGCCCGCCCGTGTGTCCGGCCGGGATGACCGGGGACGGCCGTGGGTGGTCTGCGGCGCTGGTCACAAGGGCTGCTGGATCACCTTTAGTCGGCCGAAGGCGGCCAGGCCTTCCAGGCCGCCCTCGTAGCCGTACCCGCTGAGGCCCCGCCCGGACAGGGGTGACATCGGGTCGGCGCCGGTGGCGCAGTTGACCGACACCCGACCGGCGTTCAGTCGTTCCGCCAGGGCGGTGGCCCGCGCCTGGTCGCCGAAGACGAAGGCACCCAGGCCGAAGGGGGTTCCGTTGGCCGTCGCCACCGCCTGATCCTCGTCGGTGAAACTGAGGATCGGGGCGATCGGGCCGAAGGGTTCCTCGTGGAGCACCCGTGACTCGGCCGGCACCTCGGTCAGGACGGTGGCCGGGTAGTACCAGCCCGCTCCGGGTGGCACCCGACCGCCGGTGACCACGGTGGCGCCGCGCTCGACGGCGTCGCGCACCAGGGCGTGTACCTCGTCGCGGCGGGCCTCGGTGTGCAGGGGGCCCATCGTGCCGTCGAGGTGGCAGTCCAGGGCCGGGACCGACTCGCGGAACCGCTCGACGAACTCCGCGTGGATCCGTTCATGGACCAGGAACCGGCTCGGAGCCGCGCAGCTCTGCCCGGCGGAGCTGAACTTCGAGGCGACCAGGGCGGGTACGGCGGTGGCCAGATCGGCATCCTCGAGGAGGATGGCGGGGGCATGGCCGCCCAGTTCCAGGACGCAGTCGGCCAGGTGCCCAGCCGCCCCGGCGGCGACCAACTGGCCGGTGTGGTGGGAGCCGGTGAAGCTCACGAGCGGGAACTCGGGTCGGGCCACCAGGGCCGCCGAGCCGACCGGGTCGGTGAAGACCACCTGTACGACGTCGGCCGGCAGGCCGGCCTTGGTGGCCAGGTCGGCGATCTCGCGTACCACCGAGGGGGTCGTCTCCGGCGCCTTCACCACGACGGTGCAGCCCATCGCCAGGGCGGGTGCCAGCTTGCGGGCGAGGATGACGGCGGGGAAGTTGCTGGCCAGGATGGCCAGGACGGGGCCGACCGGGTCGACCAGGACCTGTCGCTGCAGTCCGTCGCCGCCTGAGATCGTGCGTCCGGCGGTCGCTTCGGTGGCCGCGGCGGCGGTCCACCCGAAGGTCTCCGCTGCCCGGTCCAGCTCGGCTTCGGCCTGGGCCAGGGTCTTGCCGGTCTCCAGGGCGAACCGCGTCCCCAGGTGGGCGGGGCGCGCTGCGATCAGTCGGGCCAACTCCGTCAGGATGGCGCACCGGGTGTCCACCGGGACGGCGGACCACCCGGGCAGCGCCGCTGTCGCGCGGTGCGCGATCTCGGGTACGTCGTGCGAGGTGAGGAGTGGGATGTGACCGACCACCTCACCGGTTCGGGGGTCGTGGACAGCCGACATCGTCTTCCTCACCTCTTCGACGACCGTTGTGGACAGTGGGACCGGCTCTCGGGTCAGCTCCAGGTGACCACGTTCTGCGGGTCTGCGTACGCCATCATCGCGGCCAGGGTGGTGCGGGTCTGCCGCTCGGTGGTGTTCGGTTCGACCGCGTGGACGTGGGCGCCGTTGAACACGTACACGTCACCGGCGTGCACGTCGATCCACTTGGACTCGACATCGACCAGGCACTCGGCCGGGTACGGCGAACCGGTGTACTCCACGCCGAGGCGGCGCTTGCTCTCCAGGTCCGGCTGAATGTTCCAGTAGACGAGCCGACCCCCGCCGCCCTCGTTCTCCAGGCAGATGTTCAGCGCGGCGATCGGGTTGCCGAACACCTTGTTGCGCTCGAAGTCGGCCATCTGCGGGTCGGAGCACTGCGAGTCGTCGTCGTGCGGCTCCAGGGCGAAGGCTCCCCGGCCGTGCCAGGAGCGGAACAGGGCGATCGCGGCGCTGCGTCCCTCGTGTTCGGCGGGCCGGACGACGGCCCCGCGCCTGGCCAGGGAGGCACCGAGCCCGGCGTAGAACTGCTTCATCGGGTCGTTCGGCACGTCCAGCAGGTCACGCAGGATCGGGTTGGCCTCCTCGGCCTCGTCCAGGTACTGCTTGGTGGGCTTGTTCCAGGTGTACGCCCCGATGTAGTAGCCGGGCGCCTCGACGCCGCGGACCTTACGGTCGGGGCTGTTCCAGAAGCGCTGGGAGATGTTCTCGGCGACCTCCGGCGGGACCATGCCACGGAACATCACCCCGGCGACCTTGCCGTCCAGGACGTCGAGGACGGCTTCCGGGTCGAACCTGTCGTATTCCCGGAAGGTGAAGTAGTCCTTGTTTCCGGACCAGCCGGTAACGGGCCGCAGGCCCAGCGAGCTCGTCATTGTTCTTACTCCTCGACTGTGGGTGACGACGGGGGTCGGTCAGGGGGTGGGGGTGGGGGTGATCCGGTGCGGGGCGCCCGGGGGATCAGTCCCAGGGGTTGTTGCCGGCGGTGCTGGTGGTGGGCGACGGGGACGAGGTGGCGACCGGAGAGGAGGCCGGGGTCGTGGTGTCGGCCTGCGCCATCGAGGCACCGAAGAGGACGAGGGCTGCGGTCGTGGCGGCGAGAGCGAAAAGCTTGACGGTGCGGCCCATTGTCGGCTCCTTTTTCGGTGTTTCCCTGTGGCGTTGAAATGAAGCTAACGACGGGCGGAATCCTGGCCTTATCTCCGCGGCTATCTCGGCGCTATCACCTCCTTTCCCGGCGACCAGCTGCGGGGAGTCGCCGACCGGAACGCCGGGGACACGGGCGCTGCGGTCGCACGAGGACGGTGATGTAGCTGCTGCGAGGGTGCCGGGACAACTGCCGCTCGGAAGCGCCGACCGCGGGTTCACTGGCAACACGACCCAGCAGGGCGTGGCCGCCGGTAGCCGGCTGGCTCACCGGACGACAAAAGAGGAGGGGTGACCTTGTCGGCGAATGTCGAGTACGAGAGCACCACCAGGACGGCCGTCATCGCCGGACTCGGTGCGTATGTACCGGATCAGGTGGTCAAGAACGAGGAGATAGCCGACCGGCTCGGCGTCACCACGGACTGGATCCGCGACCGCACGGGAATCGAGCAACGGTTCATCCTGGAGCCGGGTCAGGCCACCTCGGATCTGGCCGTGGAGGCGGGCCGACGGGCCCTCGACTCCTGCGGCAACCCGGACATCGACTTCCTGATCCTGGCCACCTGCACGCCGGACCACCTGTTCCCGTCGACCGCACCGTCGGTAGCCACCCGGCTTGGGTTCAAGGGGATCGCCGCCTTCGACCTCAACGCCGCCTGCTCCGGGTTCGTCTACGCGCTGTCGGTCAGCACCGGGATGCTCGCCACCGGGGCGTACCGCACGGGTCTGGTCATCGGCGCCGACGCGATCTCGTCGATCCTCAACCACGACGACGAGATCACCGGGCCGATCTTCGGTGACGGTGGTGGCGCCGTGGTCGTGCGGGCCGGCCACCTCGGCGAGACGGGCAGTGTCTCCGTGCAGCAGCTCGGCAGCGACGGTGACCTGCTGGACATCATGAAGACGCCGGCCGGTGGTTCACGCCAACGCGCCGCAGGGGTCCCCGTCGACGTCGCCAACAGCTACTTCACCATGTCCGGCCGGGCCGTCTACAAGCACGCGATCAACCGGATGAGCACTGTCTCCCGTTCCGTGCTGGAGCGGTTGGGCTGGGCCCCCGACGACGTCGACTGGCTGATCGCCCACCAGGCCAACCGGCGCATCCTCACCGCCACCGCCAAAGAGATCGGGATCGCACCCGAGCGAGCAGTGATCAACGTGGACCGGGTCGCGAACACCTCCGCCGCCTCCATTCCGTTGGCCATGGTCGACGCCGTGGAGTCCGGCGCGCTGACCGCCGGCGACAAGGTACTGCTAGCGGCGTTCGGTGGCGGCGCCACCTGGGCCGCGGCCGGCCTCACCTGGCCGGAGCTGACCCTGGCCCCGACGCAGGCGGTCCGCTGAGCCGACCGCAGGACTGTCGCGCCATCGGCAGTCGTACCACCACAGCACCTGACACATGAGCAGGAACTCCCCACAGTTGCCCGAGAAAGGAACAGATCATGCCCACCACCCTGGAGAAGGTCAGCGAAATCTTCCTGGAGGAGGCGCCGGAGGTCGAGGTCGTCATCGGCCCGAACCTGCGGTTCAGCCAGGACCTCGGCATCGACTCCCTGACCTTCGTCGACATCCTCGTCAAGATCGAGAAGGTGTTCGAGGTCGAGTTCAGCGACAACGAACTCGCCTCCATGCAGAGCGTCCAGGACATCCTCGATCTAGTGGAACAGAAGACGGTGTGACCTGGTTTCCCGGCACCGTCCACCGCAGGCCGCAGTTCCCTCGGTGACCCACCGCGCGTCTCCGCACACAAAGGCGGTCGCGGTGGACGGTCGCCGGGTCGTCCGTCCGTTTCCGCGCAGCGCGTCCAGATGGGGGTTCCACCATGTCCGATCCGTCCACCGGCTCGCGACCGCTCAACGCGGCGCAGCTGGGCGTCTGGTACGCCCAACGGATCGATCCGAGCAATCCGGTCCACAACATGGGCGGCTATCTGGAGATCCAGGGCCGGCTCGACCCGCAGGCACTGATCGCCGTGTTGTGCGCGATGGTCCGCGAGGACGAGACGTTGCGGCTGCGCTTCACCGAGGTCGACGGCGCACCGAGGCAGCAGGTCGGACCGGTACCGGATTTCACCCCCCGGCTGGTGGACCTGAGCGCCGAGCCCGATCCATGGGCCGTGGCGCTGCGGCACATGCACGAGGACCTCAACCGACCCCTCGACCTGGAGCACGACCGCCTGTTCCTGCACGAGATCTACCGGCTCGGCCCGGAGCACTTCCTGTGGTATCTGCGGGCGCACCACCTCATCCAGGACGGCTACAGCGCGACGATCATCCGGCGGCGGGCCGCCGAGCTGTACACCGGGCTGGTGACCGACGGTGGCGGCACCGGCACGCCAATGGGCTCGTTCACCGCCGTGCTGGACAGCCAGGAGCAGTACGTCGGCTCCCGGGCACAGCAGCGTGACGCCGCCTACTGGCGCACGTTGATGGCCGACGTGGCGCACGCGCCGCCCACCCCGGCGGGTAAACCTGCCAACCGGGTCACCCGGCAGGTGACTCGGCTGGACGAGCCGGGATTCGCCCGCCTCCGCCAGTTCGCGCAGCGGGCCGGCACCACCTGGCCTCAGGCCCTCATCACCGCCGCGGTGCTGCACCGGCGGATGTGGACCGGTGACGACGATGTGCTGCTCGGCCTGCCGCTGCCGGGACGGTTGGACCCCCGGTCGACCGTCACCCCCGGGATGATGGCGAACATCCTCCCGTTTTACTACCGGGTCGACCCGACGCGGTCCGCGGAGCACCTGGCGGCCCGGGTCGCCAAGCAGGCCCTGCGCGCCCAGTGGCACCAGCGATACTCCGCCGATGACCTGCGACGCGACCTGAACTGGCCCGCTGATCAGGGGCGTCACTTCGGACCCGTGATCAACTTTGTGGTCGGGGACGAGCATGACGACTTCGCGGGCCTGCCGACCCGCTACCACCACCTGTCCACCGGCGGCACCATGGAGGACGTGGGGTTGACCGTCACCCACCATCCCGAGGGCGGTCTGCGGATCGAGGTCAGTACCGACACCGCGTTCATCCAGACGCTGGACCTCGACGCGTACCAGCGCACCTTCCACCGGGTCCTGGCGAACATGACCGCCCGCCCCGGCATCACGGTCGCCGAGATCGAGGCCCTGGACGCGGCGGAACGCGATCTGGTGCTGCGGGAGTGGAACACCACCGCCGTACCGGTGGCGGACCGGTCGTTGGCGGACCTGTTCACCGCGCAGGCGGCGGCGTGCCCGCAGGAGCCGGCCCTGGTCTGCGGCGAGGACGTGCTCTCCTACGGGGAACTGGCACAGCGGTCCGGGCGGCTGGCCGACCATCTGCGGTCGATGGGGGTCCGCCGGGGTGACGTGGTCGGGGTGCTGCTGGAGCGCGACATCGACTTCGCGGTCGCGGTGATCGCGGTGACCCGCACCGGTGCGGCCTACTCGATCCTGGATCCTGATTTTCCCGACGAGCGGCTGGCCCTGGTCCTGCGGGAGACCGACGCCTCGGCGTTGGTGACCCGCGAGGCGTTGGCGTCCCGGGTCGACGTGGCCTGCCCGATGGTCCGGGTGGACACCGATGCCGCGACCATCGCCGGTCGCGGCACCCTCGATCCGCAGCCGCACATCGACCCGGGCGACGTGGCGTGCGTGATGTTCACCTCCGGGTCGACCGGGACCCCCAAGGGGGTGTTGGCGCCGCACCGGGCCCTGGTGGGCACGTTGCAGGGTCAGCGGTACGCGACCTTCGGCCCCGGCGAGGTGTTCCTGCAGTGCTCACCGGTGTCGTGGGACGCCTTCTCCTTGGAGTTCTGGGGGGCCCTGCTGTTCGGCGGGGTGTGCGTCCTGCATCCCGGGCAGCGACCCGACCCCGCTGTGATCGCCGCCCTGGTGCCGCAGCACGGGGTGTCCATGCTCCAACTGTCCTCCGGACTGTTCAACGTCCTGGTCGACGAGTACCCCGAGGTCTTCGCCGGGGTCCGGGTGGCCTTCACCGGAGGTGAACCCTCCTCCGGCCCGCACGTGCAACGGGTGGCCGCCCGTCACCCGCACCTGCGGGTGGCCAACGCCTACGGGCCGGCGGAGTCGATGGGTTTCACCACGACCTTCGACGTACCGACCGATTTCACCGGCGTGGGTGTCCCGGTGGGCCGGGCGGTGACCAACAAGCGGGCGTACGTGCTGGACCGCCACCTACGGCCGACGCCGGCCGGTGTCGCGGGCGAGATCTACCTGGCCGGGGTGGGGCTGGCCGACGGCTACCTCAACCAGGCGGCGCTGACCGCACACCGGTTCGTCGCGGACCCCTTCGGTGGCGACGGGCAACGGCTGTACCGCACCGGCGACCTGGCCCGCTGGTCGGCCGACGGGCAGTTGGAGTTCGTCGGCCGGATCGACGGCCAGGTGAAGGTACGTGGCTTCCGGGTGGAACCCGGCGAGGTCGAGGCGGCCCTGCTGGGTCACGCCGACGTCGCGCAGGCCGTGGTGCTGGCCTCGCCGGACGGCAACGGCACCCTGCGCCTGGTCGCGTACGTGGTGCCGAGGACCACCGGTGTCGACGGCGCCACCCTGACGGGGTGGTTGCGCCAGCGGCTGCCGGAACACATGGTGCCCGGTGCCGTGGTGCTGCTGGACCGGATCCCGTTGACCGCCAACGGCAAGGTCGACCGGCGGGCCCTGCCGGAGCCGGACTTCGGTGCCCTCCCGACGACCTCCCGGCGGGCCCCCCGGGACGCCCGGGAGGAGATCCTGTGCGGCCTCTACGCCGAAGTCCTCGGAATCACCGAGGTCGGGGTGGAGGACAGCTTCTTCGACCTGGGCGGGCACTCGCTGCTCGCCGCCCGGCTAGCCGCACGGGCGCGGGCCGTACTCGGTGTCGAGTTGAGCATCCGCGAGATCTTCCAGTCCCCCACGGTCGCCGCCCTCACCGCCGGCCTGCCCGCCACCGGTACGGCCCGCACCCGACCCGCCCTCGTCGCCACGGCACACGGCGACCAGCCGCCGCTGTCGTACGCCCAGCGCCGCCTCTGGCTCATCGACTCGTTGGAGGGGCCCGGCACCACGTACAACGTGCCGATGGCCTTCCACCTGCGCGGGGCCCTCGATGTCGACGCCCTCACCGCGGCGGTCGGCGACCTGGTCGACCGGCACCAGGTGCTGCGGACGGTCATCACCGCGGTCGACGGCCAGCCGTACCAGCGGATCCTGGCATCGGCGCCGGTGGTCGTGACCCGGCGCGCGGTGGCCTCGGACGAGTTCGAGCGGCAGCTCGCCGCCGCCGCCGGACACGTCTTCGACCTGGCCGCCGAACCGCCGCTGCGGGTCACCCTCTTCGAGCGCGGCGACGACGGGTACGTGCTGCTGATCCTGCTGCACCACATCGCCACCGACGGTCAGTCGCTGCGTCCCCTGCTCGATGATCTGGCCACCGCGTACGCCGCCCGATGCCACGGCCAGGCCCCCGACTGGACCCCCCTGCCGGTGCAGTACGCCGACTACGCGCTCTGGCAACGGGCCGTGCTCGGCGACCGCGACGACCCGGACAGCACCCACCACACCGATCTGCGCTTCTGGCGTCAGGCCCTCGCCGGGCTGCCCGAGGAGACCCTGCTGCCCCTGGACCGGCCCCGGCCGGCGGTCGCCGACCACCACGGCGGGGCCGTGCCGGTACGGATCGACCCTGCCCTGGCGCGTCGGATCCGCGAGGTGGCGCGGGAGCAGCGCTGCACCGCCTTCATGGTGCTTCAGGCCGCACTGGCCCTGACCCTGCGCCGCTACGGTGCCGGCACCGACATCGCCATCGGCACCCCGGTCGCCGGCCGCTCCGACGAAGCCCTGGCCCCACTGGTCGGCTTCTTCGTCAACACGGTCGTGTTGCGTACCGACACCTCCGGCAACCCCTCCTTCGCCGACCTGCTGGTGCGGGTACGCGGTGCCGACCTGGACGCCTTCGCCCACCAGGAGCTTCCGTTCGACCTGCTGCTGGAGGAGCTCAACCCGGTACGCACACTGGCCCGGCACCCGCTGTTCCAGATCTGCCTCGGCTTCGACGACGCCACCGACGCCGAGCTGAACCTGCCCGGTCTGCGCGGTGAGCGCGGCAATGTCGTCGTCACCGGCGCGGCCAAGTTCGACCTGGAGTTCCTGCTGCGCGACGAGGGCGCCGACGGCATCGGCGGCGGCCTGATCTACCGCACGGCCATCTTCGACGAGGCCACCGTGCAACGGCTGCTCGCCGCCCTGGAACGCACCCTGCGGCAGGTGCTCGCCGATCCGTCCCGCCCGGTCGAGGAGGTCGACGCCCTTGATCCGGTGGAGCGGTCGGCCGTGCTGCACGACTGGAACACCACCGCCGTCGAGGTCGACGACGACTCGCTGGCCGCCCGGTTCGCCGCCCGGGTGGCGGCCGACCCGCGCGCGGTGGCGCTGCGTCACGAAACCTCCGCCCTGACCTACCACGAGCTGGATGCGGCGGCGAACCGGTTGGCCCGGCACCTGAGCGCGGCCGGGGTGCGTCGTGGCGACGTGGTCGGGATCCTGCTGGACCGGGGCATGGAGTTCGCGGTAGCGGTCGTCGCGGTCGTGAAGACCGGTGCGGCGTACGCCGTGCTGGACCCGGAGTTCCCGGACGAGCGGCTGCACCGCACGGTCGCCGAGACCGGCGCCACCGCCCTGGTCAGCCGCGCCGCGCTGGCCGCTCGGATCACCACCGACGCGCCGGTGGTGCGGGTGGACACCGACGCCGCGCTGATCGCCGCCCGGCCGGCCACCGACCCCGGTGCCCCGGTCGGCGCGGACGACGTGGCGTGCGTGATGTTCACCTCCGGATCCACCGGTACCCCGAAGGGCATCCTGACCTCGCATCGCGCCCTGGTCGGCACCCTCGCCGGTCAGCGCTACACCGACTTCGGCCCGGATCAGGTGTTCCTCCAGTGCTCACCGGTGTCCTGGGACGCCTTCTCGCTGGAGTTCTGGGGAGCCCTGCTCTTCGGCGGTACCTGTGTGCTGCAACCCGGGCAACGCCCCGAACCCGCCCTGATCGCCACCCTCGTACGCGAGCACGGCATCACCATGCTGCAACTCTCCTCCGGCCTGTTCAACCTGCTGGTGGACGAGTATCCGCAGGCCTTCGACGGGGTCCGGTACGCCTTCACCGGCGGGGAGACCTCCTCGGTCGGGCATGTGGCCCGGATTCTGGCCCGCTACCCGGACCTGCGGGTCGGTAACGCCTACGGGCCGGCGGAGTCGATGGGGTTCAGCACCGTGTACCCCGTGCCCGGCGACCTCGCCGAGGCGAGCAGCCTGCCGGTGGGTCGGGCGGTGGCGAACAAGCGGGCGTACGTGCTGGACGACGGGCTGCGCCCGGCACCGGTCGGTGTGGTCGGCGAGGTGTACCTGGCGGGGATCGGCCTGGCGCACGGCTACCTCAACCAGCCCGGCACGACCGCGCAGCGGTTCGTGCCCGACCCCTTCGGCGACCCGGGCGACCGGCTCTACCGCACCGGGGACCTGGCCAGGTGGACGGTCGAGGGGCAACTGGAGTTCGCCGGCCGCCTCGACGGCCAGGTGAAGGTACGGGGTTTCCGGGTCGAGCCCGGCGAGATCGAGTCGGTGCTGCGCGGCCACGACCAGGTGGCCCAGGTCGCCGTGGTCGCCGGACCCGACCCGACCGGGACGATGCGACTGATCGCCTACGTCGTCGGCGACGCCGACCCGAGCGGACTGCGACCCTGGCTGCGGGAGCGGCTGCCCGAGCACATGGTGCCCGCCGCCGTGGTGGCGCTGGACCGGATGCCGTTGACCCCCAACGGCAAGCTGGACCGGCGGGCCCTACCGGAGCCGGAGTTCACCGCCGTCGCCGGGACCGGTCGGGCGGCCCGCGACGCCCGCGAGGAGATCCTCTGCGGGGTGTACGCGGAGATCCTCGGCGTGCCGACCGTCAGCATCGACGACAACTTCTTCGACCTCGGCGGCCACAGCCTGCTGGCCGCGAAACTCGCCGCCCGCGTCTGCGCGATCCTCGGCACCCAACTCACCATCCGCGACATCTTCCAGGCCCCCACCATCGCCGCCCTCGCCGCGCAGCTGCCCTCGGCCGCACCGGCCCGCAGCCGCCCGACCCTGCGGCGACGCACCGAGGCGGGCAAGGCATTGCCGACCGGCCCGCAGAGCACCTGACCCATCCGCCCCTGAAGCAGTCCAGAAATGGAGCGCACCGTGGACCATGCCCCCTTCGACCCGGCCGGCGCGATGCCGGACCGGCATCCGTCGCCCGCCCCGGACGACGTCGTCTGGGTACTGCCCGGCGACGCCGGGGACGCCCCGCACCACACCTCGCTGCTGGTGCTGCCGCACTCCGGCGGCAACGCGCACGCGTACGCACCCTGGCGGGACCTGCTACCGGCGGGCGTACGCCTGCTCGTCGGGCAGTACCCCGGCCGGGGCGCCCGGTTCAGCGAGCCCCTGCCCGAGACGATGGCCGACCTGGTCGGCCCGGTCCTGGCCAGCCTGCCCGCCGACACCGAGGACCTGGTCGTGCTCGGGCACAGCATGGGTTCCCTCGTCGCGTACGAGGTGGCCCGGGCCCTGACCGAGGCCGGCCGCCCGCCCCGGGCCCTGATCGTCTCCGCCTGCCGGGCGCCGTTCCTGGTCAACCCGAGCCCGGTGCACCCGGAGCAGCTCGACGACGACGAGCTGGTCGCCGCGATCAAGGAACGGGGCGGTACGGAGAACGGCATCCTCGACGAGCCGGAGTTGCGGGAGCTGGTGCTGCCCTCGATCCGCGCCGACTTCGCCATCGACGACGCGTACCACAGCCCACCGGCGGCACCGCTCACCTGCCCGGTGGTCGTCTTCGGCGGCAGCACCGACCCGGTGGTGCCGGCCGAGGCCCTCAGCCGCTGGACCGAGATCACCGATGGGCCGGTCACCACCCAGGTGCTGCCCGGCGGCCACTTCTACTTCAACGACCAACTCGAAGCCTTTCTCACCCTGGTCACCGGTGTCCTCGACGGCTGCGCCGTCCGGCCGGAATTCGCCTGACCCACTCCACCTCGCTCAGGAGGATCTCGATGTCCCTCACCGTCCAAGCGCCCGTAGCCCACCTCGACGTACGTCACGAACCGGGTAAGCCGGCCATCCTCGTCACCCCGTCGTTCGACGACCTCGACGAGGCCGTCGCGTGGCTCACCGCAAACCGTGCGGCGATCCGCGCCGAACTGCTGCACTGCGGCAGCCTGATGATCCGTGGCCTGTCCGTCGGGGACACCACCGACTTCGCCCGGGTCCGCGACGTGTTGATGCCGCAGCGCACCGGCTACCGGGAGAAGGCCACTCCGCGTACCGACTTCGGTCAGGGGGTCTTCTCCTCCACCGACCTGCCGGCCGCCCAGCCGATCCGGCTGCACAACGAGAACAGCTACACCCTCGACTTCCCCGGCACCCTGCTGTTCGGGTGCGTGACCGCGCCCGAGGAGGGGGGTGCGACGACCGTCGGCGACATGCGGGAGGCCCTGCGCCTGATGCCCGCCGAGCTGCGGGAGCGCTTCGCCACGCACGGCTGGCTGCTGGTGCGCAACTACTCCGAGCTGGCCGGTCTGCCCTGGCAGACCAGTTTCGCCAGCGAGGACCCGGCCGACGTGCAGTCCTACTGCGACGAGAACGTGATCGGCTACGAGTGGCTCGACGAGGAGGAGTTGCGCACCCGGCAGCGCCGCTCGGCGATCATCACCCACCCGGTCACCGGCGAGCAGAGCTGGTTCAACCACTACGCCTTCTGGAACCGGTGGACCCTCGACGCCGACGTGCGCGACGTGCTGCTGGACACCTACGGCGACGAGGGGCTGCCGTTCGACACCTACGTCGGTGACGGCTCGGCCCTGACCCGGGAGGAGGTGGAGACCATCGCCTCGGTGTACGAGCAGGTGACCGTCCGCGAAACCTGGCAGGTCGGCGACCTGCTGATGGTCGACAACATCCTCAACGCCCACGGGCGGGAGGCCTTCTCCGGCGCCCGCAAGATCCTGGTGGCGATGGGTGACCCGGTCGCCCTGGCCGACTGTTCCCCGCAGACTCCCCCGTCCACCACCGTGTCGGACGGGAAGTGAGACGACGATGACCAGTGCGCTGATCAACCATCGGGTGGCCGAGCCCAGCGTCACGGCGGCACCGGACCTGCTCGATCGGCTGGCCGGGGTGCCGGCCGACCGGGTGGCCGTCGTCTGCGGCGACACCAGCCTCACCTTCGGGCAGCTACGGGAGCGGGTAGGCCTCGTCGCCGGCCGGTTGGCCGCCCGCGGGGTCGGTCCGGAGAGCGTCGTAGCCCTCTGCCTGCCCCGGGGCCTCGACCTGGTGGCGGCCCTGCTCGGCACCCTGACGGCGGGCGCGGCGTACCTGCCGGTCGACCCGCAACTGCCCGTCGACCGGCGCCGCTACCTGGTCGACGACGCCCGCGCCGACCTGCTGATCGTCGACGGGGACACCGAGCCCCGCACCGCGCAGACCCCGCAGGTGTCCCTGGCGGCGCTGACCACCGACGAGGACGCTCCGGCCGCCGGGTACACGCCCGTGCCGGTCGGCCCGGACACCCTGGCATACGTCATCTACACCTCTGGCTCCACCGGCCGCCCCAAGGGCGTCGAGATCAGCCGGGGCGCGCTCGCGTCGCTGCTGGCCGAACTGGAGTCCACCGGGGTGGTACGCCCCGGTCCCGGCACGGTCGGCTGGAACGCCTCGCCCTCCTTCGACGCCTCCGTGCAGCAGTGGATCCGCCTGTGCCGGGGCGACACCGTGGTGGTGCTCGACGAGCAGACCCGCACCGACCCGGCCCTGCTGGGCGCCCTCGTCGAGCGGCATCCCCTCACCGACCTGGACATCACCCCCTCGCACCTGGAGACGCTGCTGGAACACCTGGCCGCCTCCCCGCGCGGGGCCGAGGACCGGCCGCTGACCCTGATCGTGGGTGGCGAACCGATCAGCCCGACCCTGTGGGGTCGCCTCGGTGAGCTGGTCGACGCCGGGATCCTGCGGGCGGTCAACGCGTACGGGCCGACGGAGTGCACGGTCGACGCCACCGTCGGCCGGATCACCTCGGACCAGGCCCCGCACATCGGCGCCGTCCTGCCCGGCCTGCGGCTGCGGGTGCTCGACGACACCCTGACCCCGGTCGCCCCCGGTGAGGCCGGGGAACTCTACCTGGCCGGTTCGCGGGTCGGTCGCGGCTACCGTCGCCGCCCCGGCCTGACCGCCGAACGGTTCGTCGCCGACCTCGACTCCGATGACGGCACCCGGATGTACCGCACCGGGGACCGCTGCCGGCAACTGCCCGACGGCCGCCTGGAGTTCCTCGGCCGGGTCGACAGCCAGGTGAAGGTACGCGGCCACCGGATGGAACTGGGCGAGATCGAGTCGGTGCTTGGGGCCCACCCGGCGGTGGCCGAGACGGCAGTGCTGGTTCGCGAGGAGGACGGGCAACTGCTCGTCGCCTACTACCGGCAGTCCGCGCCGGTGGAGGCCGCGGCCCTGCGGGAGTGGACGGCGCGGAGCCTGCCCGGGTACATGGTGCCGGGGGCGTTCGTCAGCGTCGAGCACTTCCCGAGGACCAACAGCGGCAAGCTGGACCGCGCTGCCCTGCCGGCCCCCGCGCCGGGGGCCGCACCGCAGGTGCCCGCCGAGTCCGCCCCGACCGGCCGGGTGGAGGAACTCATCGCCCAGGTCTGGTCCCAGGTGCTGCGGCAGCCCTCGATCAGCGCCGAGGACAACTTCTTCAAGCTCGGCGGCCACTCCCTGCTGGCGATCAAACTGGTCGCCCAGGTCCGCGCGGAGCTGGGCCTGGCCCTGCCCATCCGGGCGGTCTACGAGAACCCGCGGCTGCGGGATCTGGCCCGGGCCATCGAGACCCGGCTGGCCCCGGCCTCGGCCTGACCGGCACGTACCACCGGCGTGCGAGCTGACCTAGGGCAGCTCGCACGCCGATCCCCATCCGGACCCTGACTTTCGTGAGTACCACGGCTGCGCGGCGGTAGTCGGGTCGTGGCCGAGCAGGAGGAGTTCCCCCGTGATTCCGATGTCGTACGCGCAACGCCGGTTGTGGTTCCTGAACCGGTTGGAAGGCCCCTCGTCGACCTACAACGCGCCGGTCGTGCTGGCCCTGTCCGGGGTACCGGACCCCGAGGTGCTGGCCGCGGCGCTCACCGATGTGGTCGACCGGCACGAGGTGCTGCGTACCGTCTTCGCGCTGGCCGACGGCGAGCCGGTGCAGCGGGTCCTGCCCACGGCCACGGTCGCGGTCCCGGTCCGGCGGTGCCCGCCGGAGGAGGTCGACGCGGAGGTCAGGCGCTTCTGCACCAGCACCTTCGACCTGGCCGCCGAACAGTCCCCGCTGCGGGTCCGGCTGTTCGTCGGCGGGCCCGAGGAGTCCGTGCTGGTGCTGCTGCTGCACCACATCGCCACCGACGGGGCCTCGATCGCCCCACTGCTGCGGGACCTGACCACCGCGTACCGGGCCCGGCTGGGCGGTGCCGCCCCGGCCTGGGAGCCCCTGCCGGTGCAGTACGCCGACTACACCCTCTGGCAGCGGGAACTGCTGGGGGAGGTGGAGGACCCGGACAGCGAGCTGTCCCGATCCCTGGCCTGGTGGCGGGAGAACCTGGCCGGTTCCCCCTCGGCGCTGCCCCTGCCCTTCGACCGGCCCCGCGCGACCGGGGCCTCCGGGCCCGGCGGCACGGTCACCGGCCTGCTCGACGCCGACACCCACCGCCGCCTGGTGGACCTCTCCCGGGCCCAGCGGGCCAGCACCTTCATGACCATGCAGGCCGCCCTGGCCGCCGCCCTGACCCGCATCGGCGCGGGTACCGACGTACCGATCGGTGCCCCGGTGGCCGGCCGCTCCGACGAGGCCCTGCACGATCTCGTCGGCTTCTTCGCCAACACGGTCGTGCTGCGCACCGACGTCTGCGGCGACCCGACCTTCCTCGACCTGCTGGCCCGGGTACGCGACACGGACCTGGCCGGGTACGCCCACGAGGAGGTGCCGTTCGACCTGGTGGTGGAGCAGCTCAACCCGGTCCGGGCGCCGGGACAGCACCCGTTCTTCCAGGTGATGCTGACCGTCGGCACGCACACCCCGACCGAGCTGCGCCTGGGTGACCTGCCCGCCCGGACCCTCCCGGTCGACCTGGGGGTGGCCAAGTTCGACCTGACGGTCTACTGCACCGAGCTGCGTGACTCCGGCGGCACACCGACCGGTGTGCAGGTGGAGTTCCAGTACCCGGTGGACCTGTTCGACCGGGCCACGGTGGAGTCGATGCTCGCGGTCTACCTGCGGCTGCTGCGGGCCGTGGCCCTCGCCCCGAGCAGCACCGTCGGTGCCCTCGACGTCGTCACCGACACCGAACGCGCCGGGTTCGCCGAGCGGATCGCCCGGGCCAAGACCGCAGGGGTACGCCGGCCGGACCTGCCGGACGACGGGCCGGTCAGCCTGCGGGAGGAGATCCTCTGCGGCCTGTTCGCCGCCGCACTGGGCGTGGAGCGCATCGGGCGCAACGACAGCTTCTTCCGCCGGGGCGGGCACTCCCTGCTCGCCATCAAACTGGTCAACCGGGTCCGGGCGGTGCTGGGGGTGGAGGTCGGGCTGCGGGACTTCTTCCTGGACCCCACGGTGGCCGGGCTGGACCGCCGGATCGGGACCCTGGCCGGGGCCGGGGCGCGCCCCCCGCTGACCCCCGCGGTCCGGCCGGACCTGCTGCCGCTGTCGTACGCGCAACGCCGGTTGTGGTTCCTCGACGAGATGGGCGGGGCCAGCCGGATGTACAACATCCCGGTGGTGCTGCGCCTGCACCGGCCGCTGCAACCGTCAGCGCTGGCCGAGGCGGTCCGCGACGTGGCGGATCGGCACGAGGTGCTGCGCACCGTGTACGCGGTCATCGACGGTGAGCCCTGCCAGGTGGTGCTGGACCGGGCCGAACCCGAGGTGACCGTGCTGGAAGTGCCGGTCGCCGATCTGCCGGGGGTGATCGACGCGGTGACCGGACACGTCTTCGACCTCGGCACCCAGATCCCGTTGCGGGTGTGGCTGCTGCGCTGTGACGACGGCGGTCAACTGCTGGTGGTCCTGGTGCACCACATCGCCGGTGACGGCTGGTCGACCGGGCCCCTGCTGCGGGACCTCGCCGTGGCCTACGAGGCGCGGCTGGCCGGTACCGCACCGGGCTGGCAGCCGCTGCCGGTGCAGTACGCCGACTACACGCTCTGGCAGCGTGATCTGCTCGGCGGTGCCGGAAATCCGGACAGCGCGCTGGCCCGGCAGCTCGACTTCTGGCGCACCACGCTCGCCGGTGCACCGCAGGTCCTCGACCTGCCCGCAGACCGGCCCCGACCGGCCCAGGCGAGCCACCGCGGTGATGTGGTGCCGTTCGGAATGGACGGGGATCTGCACCGTGCGGTGCTGCGTACGGCGCGCGACAGCGGCACGACCGTGTTCATGGTGTTGCAGGCCGCGTTCGCCGCCCTGCTGTCCCGGATGGGCTCCGGCACCGACATCCCCATCGGCACCGTCGTCGCCGGACGCACCGACGAAGCCCTCGACAACCTCGTCGGCTTCTTCGTCAACACCCTCGTCCTACGCACCAACGTCGACGGCAACCCCACCTTCACCGAACTCCTCACCCGCGTCCGCGACACCGACCTCGCCGCCTACGACAACCAGGACCTCCCCTTCGAACGCCTCGTCGAGGAACTCAACCCGAACCGGTCCACCGCACACCACCCGCTGGTCCAGGTCACCCTGGTCCTGCAGAACACCGGCAGCGCGCAGAACGGTGCGGCCGGGCCGAGCGCGCTGGCCGGCACGGAGGTCCCGTTCGCCACCGGCACCGCTAAGTTCGACCTCACCCTGGGAATACGGGAGGAGTTCGACGGGGGTGCGCCCAAGGGCCTCAAGGGTGCGCTGGAGTACGCCGCCGACCTGTTCGACCCGGCCACGGCGCAGTTGCTGGCCGACCGTTTCGTCCAGCTGCTACGTGCGGTGACGGCGGACCCCGGCGCCCGGATCGACGACCTCGACGTCCTCACCCCCGCCGAGCGCCGGCGCTACGGCTCCGCGGCCGACCACGGCTGCCGGGCCGAGTCGGTCGGGCTCGCCGACCTGGTCGCGAGGCACGCCGCCCAGAACCCGCAGGCCGTCGCCCTGGTGTCCGGGTCCGACCGGTTCCGGTACGCCGAACTGGACGCCGACGCCGACCGGCTCGCCGCGCACCTGGCCGCGCGCGGCGTACGTCGGGGGGACACCGTCGGTGTGCTCCTGGAGGCGGGTCCGACGTTGGCGGTGGCCGTTCTCGCCGCGCTGCGGGCCGGGGCGACGTACCTGCCGCTCGACCCGGCGGCACGCGATGACAGGCTGGCCGCCCACATCCGTACGGTCGTGCTCGCCGCGGTGGTCACCACCTCGGACCAGGCGACCCGGCTGGCCGGGCTGCCGGTCGGCCGTACGGTGCTGACCGACGTGGATGGTTGGCGTGAGCGGTCGGCCGCCCCACCGCCCGGGCCACGCGACCCCGGCGATGGGGCTGTCGTACTGGTGGTCGATGACGCGGACGGGCCGCGTGCGGTGCGGTACCCGCATCGGGCCCTGGTCGGCGCGGCACGACGGGTCGGCCTCGACACCGACGCCGCTCAGGTCTGGCTGGGGTGGGCCGCGCCGACCGGTGGCGAGTTCCTGATGCCGCTGTGGTCCGCGTTGAGCACCGGAGCCACCTGCGTGCTGCCGGCACCGGCCCCGCCGTCCGCCGCCCGGCTGGCGCGGCTGGTCGCCGAGCAGGGCGTCACCAGCCTCGCGGTCACCGCGGAGCTGTTCGCGCTGCTCGTCGAGGAACACCCGCAGGTGCTGGCCCGGCTACGGCAGATCCTCGTCACCGGTCGTACGGCGGCGGCCCACCTGGCCCTGGCCCGAGATCGTCATCCCACGCTGCGCCTGGTGCACGGGTACGGCGGCGTCGAGGGCGGATGGTGGGCGCTGGGCCGGGTGGTCGACACACCCCCGGCCGGCCCGGATGTGCCGGTGGCTCAGGACGGGCTGCGCTGTCACGTCCTCGACGATCGACTGCGGCCGGTGCCCGCCGGGGTCCGGGGCGAGCTGTTCCTGTGCGGTCCCGGACTCACCGACGGCTACCCGGACCGACCCGGTGCCACCGCCGCCCGCTTCGTCGCCGATGCGGGTGGTGGCCGGATGTTCGCCACCGGCACCTCGGCGAGTTGGTCCGCCGAGGGTGGTCTGCGGGTGCACGGGCCGGTCGCCGCGCCGACCTGCAACGGGGTGCCGGTCGACCCGGAGCGGGTGAGTGCGGCGTTGATCAGTCATCCGTCGGTGCGCTGGGCGGTGGTGTCCGTCCGGGCAGCCGCCGAGGGTGGCGAGCAGTTGGTGGCGTATGTCGTGCCGACGACGTCGTCGGTCGATGTCGCGCAGGTGCGGCGGCATGTCGCGCAGCTTCTGCCGGAGCACCTGGTGCCCGCGCGGGTCGTGGTGTTGACGACGGTTCCGCTCACCGGAGACGGTCGGCTCGATCATTGTGCGCTGCCCGACCCGGAGGACACCGGTGCCGGGAAGGCCGCCCGGGATCCGCGCGAGGAGGTGCTGCGGGACATCTTCTCGGAGTTGCTCGGTGGGCGCCCGGTCGGTCTCGACGACAACTTCTTCCGCATCGGCGGGCACTCGCTGCTGGCGGTGCGACTGGTCAACCGGATTCGGTCGACCTTGTCGGTCGAGGTGACGATCCGGGACGTGTTCCAGGCGCCGACCGTGGCGGCGCTCGTGGAACGGCTGACGGCCACCGTGACGCCGGCCCGGCCGACCCTGCGCCGTCGGGCCGGCGTGCGGTAGACCTGCTCCGGAGGCGGGAGCATCCTGCCGCGCCGACTGCCGCTGCCCCGGTGGTGTGCTGACTAGCCTGATGTCAGCGCACCGCCGGGGCTTTTCCCTTCCGGCGGGCCCTCTCCGCCGGCAGTCGACGGCCGGACGCGGCACCAGTTCCGTCCACTTTGGAGTTAGACACGCGACCGTCCGGGGCTCACCCCGTCCGCATACCGCAGGAGGAAGTGCAATGCCATCGATCGACTACGCGGAACCGGTTGTCCAGGCCGGGCCGGGCCGCGACGACCGCCGGGCGAGCACGGTCCTCAACGGCGGGCCGCTCACCGGGCCGGTCGTCGGCGTGTCGCAGGCGTTCGCCCAGCGGGTCGCCGCCGACCCGGACCGCCCGGCCCTGGTCGCCGGGGCGACCCGCCTCAGCTACGCGGAGTTGGACGCGGCCGTCGCACTGCGCGCCGAACTGTTGCACGCCGAGGGTGCCGGACCTGGCCGACTGGTGACCGTCTGCCGGGCCCGCAGTGTGGAGGCGATCGTCTCGGTCCTGGCCGTGTTGCGTACCGGGGCCGCGTACCTGCCGCTGGATCCGGCCGCGCCGGCCGCCCGCAACGAGGCGATCCTCGCCGACGCCTGCGCGGGGGCGCCGCCGGCCCTGGCCCAGGTGATCGCGCAGGGCGAGGTGGTGCTCAGCGGGGCAGGCGTGCCAGTCGGTACGGCCTACGTCATCTACACCTCCGGTTCCACCGGAACGCCCAACGGGGTCCTTGTCGGACAGGCCGCCCTGGCACACTTCGTCGCCGCAGCGACCTGCCGGTACGGTGTCACCGCCGACGACCGGATGCTCCAGTTCGCCCCCCTGCACTTCGACGCCAGCGTCGAGGAGATCTTCCTGACCCTCACCGCCGGCGGCACACTCGTGCTGCGCGACGACGACATGCTCGACGTACCGGCGCTGCTGGCCGGTTGTGTCCGCCACGGGATCACCGTTCTGGACCTGCCGACGGCGTACTGGCACGAGCTGGCGTACGCTCTCGCCACCGGGGTCGCCGAGCTGCCGCCGACCCTCCAGACCGTGATCATCGGTGGTGAGGCGGCGCTACCCGAGCGGGTGGCCCGCTGGCGGCAGGCCGTCGGCGACCGGGTACGGCTGCTCAACACGTACGGGCCGACCGAGGCGACCGTGGTCGCGACCGTGGCCGACCTGTCCGGGCACGACGACGCCGACGAGGTACCGATCGGGCTGCCCCTGCCCGGGGTGCGGGCGGCCGTCGTCGACGGTGAGCTGTGGCTGCTCGGCGGCGCGCTCGCTGACGGTTATCTGGGTCGCCCGGAATTGACCGCCGACCGCTTCACCACCCTCGGCGGGCAGCCCGCCTACCGCACCGGTGACCGGGTCCGGGTCCGGGACGACGGTCAACTGGACTACCTGGGCCGGCTGGACGACGAAGTCAAGATCAACGGACACCGGATCGATCCGGCGGCCGTCGAGTCGGTCCTGCTCGGCCTCGACGGGGTACGCGAATGCGCCGTCGTCGCCCAGGACCTCGGCAACGGCATGAAGCGCCTGGTGGCGTACGTGGCCGGCACGGTCAGCGCGGACGAGGTCCGCGGCTATCTCGCGCAGCGGCTGCCCGCCGCGGCGGTGCCCGGCGTGGTCCGGCTCGTGGGTGCCCTGCCCCGCAGCAGCACCGGCAAGATCGACCGGGGCACGCTGCGGGCCACCCCGGCGTCCGGGCCGGGTGGCCCCACCGCCGCCGAGCCGTACGCCGGCTCGGGGTCGGCCGAGTACCGGCCCGAGCCGGGCGAGGAACTCATCCCGCTGTCCTACTCCCAGCACCGGCTGTGGTTCCTCCACGCCATGGAGGGCCCGACGGCGACGTACAACATGCCGCTGGTGATCGAACTGGACGGGGTACCGGACCAGCAGGCGCTGGCCGCTGCGCTGACCGACCTGGCGACCCGGCACGAGGTGCTGCGCACCGTGTACCCCTCGGTCGACGGCACGCCCGTCCAGCGGATCCTCGACGACCCCGGCCCCCGGCTGCTGGTCGTGCAGGACTGCCATGGCGACGACGTCGACACCCGGGTGGCCGAGTTCATCGACGGTACCTTCGACATCGCGACGCAGCCGCCACTGCGGTCCCTGCTGCTCGTCGACACGCCGCAGCGCTCGGTGCTGGTGGTGCTGGTGCACCACATCGCCACCGACGGCTGGTCACTGGCCCCGATGCTGCGCGACCTGGAGATCGCCTACCGGGCCCGCCTGGCCGGAACGGAACCAGACTTCGAGCCGCTGCCCGTCCAGTACGCCGACTACGCCCTCTGGCAGCGGGAACTGCTCGGCGACGCCGACCAGCCGGAGAGCCTGATGGCCCGCCACCTGTCCTGGTGGCGCGAAACCCTCGCCGATCTGCCGGCCGTGCTCGACCTGCCACTGGACCGGCCCCGCCCGGTCGAATTCGGCCACCGGGGCGCCTCGCTGTGCGCGGTCCTCGACGCCGACACCCACCAGCGCCTGCGCAACCTCGGCGACACCCACCAGGCCAGCGCGTTCATGCTCCTCCACGCCGCGCTCGCGGCCACCCTCACCCGGCTCGGCGTCGGCCCTGACGTGCCGGTCGGTACCCCCGTCGCCGGACGCGGCGACGAGGCGCTGCACGACCTCATCGGCTTCTTCGTCAACACCGCCGTGCTGCGCACCGACCTCTCCGACGACCCCAGCTTCGCCGACCTGCTCGTCCGGGTACGCGACAACAATCTCGCCGCGTACGCGCACGCCGAGGTCCCGTTCGACCTGCTGGTGGAGCGACTCAACCCGGTCCGGTCGCTGGCGCACCATCCGTTCTTCCAGGTGATGTTGACCGTCAACACGTCCACCCCGGACCAGCTGCGGATCCTCGACCTCGACGGCCGGATCGCCCCGGCCGGCCTCGACACCGCCAAGTTCGACCTCAGCTTCTCCTGCATCGCCACCGCCGACGACGCCGAGGTCGAGATCTGGCTCCAGTACGACGTGGACCTGTTCGACGCCGACACCGCGGCCCTGATGCTGGAGACGTACCTGCGGCTGCTGCGGGCCGCCGCCACCGACCCGAGCACCCCGGTCAGCGCCCTCGAGGTGCTCACCGCCGCCGAGCAGGCGGGCCTGGATGAGCGGCGCCGCGCCGCCCGTACCCGCCCGGTCGCGGTCCCCGCATTCGTCGGCGGGCACGACGGCTCTCCCCGTACCGCGCTCCTGTGTGACCTGTTCGCCGAGGTGCTGAGCCTGCCCACGGTGGCCCCGGGCGACGACTTCTTCGCCCTCGGTGGACACTCCATGCTCGCGATCCGGCTGGTCAACCGGATCCGGTCGGTACTCGATGCCGAGGTCGGCATCCGCGACATCTTCCTCGCCCCCTCCCCTGCCGCGCTGGGTCACCGGATCGGGGAGCTGACCGGTCGGGACCGGCTCGCGCTGGTGGCCGCGGCGCCGACGGAGCGGGTGCCGTTGTCGTACGCGCAGCACCGGCTGTGGTTCATCAACGAGCTCAACGGCCCGAGCGCCATCTACAACATCCCCGTCGCGATCCGACTCGACAACGACCTCGACGCGGAGGTTCTGGCCGCCGCCCTGGCCGACGTCCTCCACCGCCAGGAGGCGCTGCGTACCGTCTTCCGCACCATCGACGGCGAGCCCTACCAGGTCGTGCTCGACAACCCCGCTTCAGGGCTGACCGTCCTCGACCTCACCGCCGACGAGGTACCCGCAGCCGTCGAAGCCGCCGTCGGACATGTCTTCGACCTCAGTGCCGACCCGATGCTGAAGACCTGGCTGCTGCGCCCCGCCGACGCCGCCCAGGTGTTGGTCGTGGTCCTGCACCACATCGCCGGGGACGGCTCCTCCATGGCCCCCCTGCTGCGTGACATCACCACCGCCTACCAGGCCCGCCTGGCGGGCCACGCACCCGACTGGACCCCACTACCGGTCACCTACACCGACTACACCCTCTGGCAACGCGACCTCCTCGGCGACGCCGAGGACCCCGACAGCCTGCTGAACCGGCAGTTGACCTTCTGGCGGGAGACGTTGACCGGGGCCCCCCAGGTCATCGACCTGCCCGCCGACCGGCCCCGACCGGCCCAGGCGAGCCACCGCGGGGGTGCGGTGCCGTTCCGGCTCGACGCGGACATGCACCGGGCGGTGCTGCGACTCGTCCATGACAGTGGCACGACCATCTTCATGGTGATGCAGGCCGCGTTCGCCGCCCTGCTGTCCCGGATGGGCTCCGGCACCGACATCCCCATCGGCACCGTCGTCGCCGGACGCACCGACGAAGCCCTCGACAACCTCGTCGGCTTCTTCGTCAACACCCTCGTCCTACGCACCAACGTCGACGGCAACCCCACCTTCACCGAACTCCTCACCCACGTCCGCGACACCGACCTCGCCGCCTACGACAACCAGGACCTCCCCTTCGAACGCCTCGTCGAAGAACTCAACCCCACCCGCACCACCGCACACCACCCCCTGTTCCAGATCATGCTGATGGTCGGCAACACCGCCCAGCCCGATCCCGAGGGTTCGCCCTTCGACGGTACGGAGATCCCCTTCGACCTCGGCACCGTCAAGTTCGACCTGACCCTCTCCATCCGCGAGGGGGTGGACACCATCGGTGCCCCCGCCGGACTGAACGGCACCCTCGAGTACGCCACCGACCTGTTCGACGAGCACACCGCCGCGATGCTGGCCGACCGGTTCGCCCGGCTACTGACCGCCGCCGTGGCCGACCCGCGCCGACGCGTCAGCGAGTTCGACCTGCTCAGCGACGAGGAGCGGGACCAGCTCCTGGTCGCCTACAACGACACCACCGTCCCGCCCAGCCGGGGCTGCGTGCACGAAGCCTTCCAGGAGCAGGCCCGGACCACCCCCGAGCACATCGCCATCACCTTCGGCGAACAACAACTCACCTACGCCGAAGTGAACCGACGCGCCAACAGGCTGGCCCACCGACTCGTCGCGGCCGGCGTCGCACCACAATCCACCGTCGGCGTCCTCATGCACCGCGGCGCCGACCTCGTCATCGCCAGCCTCGCCGTACTCAAGTGCGGAGCCGCCTACGTACCGGTCGGCACCACCCTGCCACCGGCCCGCGTCCGCACCATCATGACCGACGCGGCGGCGTCGGTGCTGCTGGTCGACAGCCACGCCGGCACCAACCCCGCACTGGCCGAAGAACACGCCCACGGCACCGTCATCGTTCCCTTCGACAACCCGACCGATGATCGGACCGGCAGTCGCGATGACGACCTGAACCTGCCGTTGGACGAGCAGTCCCTGATGTACGTCATGTTCACCTCCGGCTCCACCGGTCGACCCAAGGGCGTGGGTGTCACCCACCACAACGTCCGCGAACTCGTCAACGACCGCTGCTGGAACGCGGCACACCACCGGCGGATGCTGGTGCACTCCAACTACGGCTTCGACTCCTCCACCTACGAGATGTGGGTGCCGCTGCTGCTCGGCGGGGAACTCGTCATCGCCCCCGGAGAAGGCGCCGACCTGGCGGAGATCGCCCGCACCATCACCCGGTACGACGTCACCGCCGCCTACTTCACCATGGGTCTGTTCCACATCATGGCCGACGAAGGGCTGGACACCCTGGCCCGGCTGAAGGAGGTCTGGACCGGAGGTGATGTGGCCTCCCCCGCCGCCGTCGCCCGGGTGCTGGCACACTGCCCGGACACGGTGCTGGTGCACAGCTACGGCCCGACCGAGGTCACCTTCGCCTCCCACCAGCAGCGGTTCGACACCGACCGAGGCGAGTTCGGCGGGGTGCACCTGGGCCGGCCGCTGGACAACAACCGCACGTACGTGCTCGACGAGCGGCTACGCCCGGTGCCCCTGGGCGGCACCGGCGAGCTGTACCTGGCCGGCGAGCAGGTCGCCCGCGGCTACCTCGGACGGCCGGGACTGACCGCCGAACGCTTCGTCGCCGACCCGTTCGACCCGGCCGGCGGGCGGATGTACCGCACCGGTGACCTCGTCGCCTGGAGCAGCCGGGGCGAGCTGCGCTTCGTCGGCCGCGCGGACGGACAGGTCAAACTCCGCGGCTTCCGCATCGAACTCGCCGAGATCGAGGCCACCATCACCGCGGACCCGGCCATCGGTCAGGTCGCCGTGATCGTCCGCGAGGACCGGCCCGGCGACAAGCGGCTCGTCGCGTACATCGCGCCCGCTCACGGGGCAGCCGCCCGGCCCGACGCCGACTGGGAGACGGCCGTACGGCAACGAACCGCACGGACCCTGCCCGACTACATGGTCCCCTCGGCGGTGGTGGTGCTCGATCAACTACCGGTCACCGTCAACGGCAAACTCGACCGCCGCGCCCTGCCCGCCCCCCAGCAGCAGCAGCGCGTCGGCCGTGCCGCCCGCACCCCGAACGAGGAGCTCATGTGCGACCTCTTCGCCGAGGTCCTCGGAGTTCCCACGGTCGGCATCGACGACGGCTTCTTCACTCTCGGCGGGCACTCACTGCTGGCCACCAAACTGGTGAATCGGATCCGGGCGGTCTTCGCAGCGGAGATCGGGGTCCGGGACGTCTTCCAGACACCGACCCCGCTGGGGCTTCTCGACCGGATCCGCGAGCTGGCCGGTACGCCCGTGCGGCCCGCGCTGGTGGCGTCCGCACCGGATGGCCCGGTGCCGTTGTCCTACGCGCAGCGCCGCCTCTGGTTCCTCGGTGAACTCGACGGCCCGAGTGCGATCTACAACATCCCCGTCGCCATCCGACTGGATCAGGCGATCGACCCGGACGTCCTGGCGGCGGCCCTCGCCGACGTCGTCGAACGGCAGGAGGTGCTGCGCACCGTCTACCAGGTCACCGACGGCGAGCCCCACCAGGTGGTTCTCGACGGGGTACGCCCCGAGGTGACCGTGCGGGACCTGACCCCCGACGAGGTGTCGGCGGCGGTGGAGGCGGCGGCCGGGCACGTCTTCGACCTGGCCACGCAGATCCCCGTCCGGGTCTGGCTGCTGCGCCCGGCCGGTGCGCCCCAGGTGTTGGTGGTGGTCCTGCACCACATCGCCGGTGACGGCATGTCGATGGCACCGCTGCTGCGGGACCTGTCGACGGCCTACGCAGCGCGGACCGTGGGACAGCAACCGCAGTGGGCGCCCCTGCCGGTACGGTACGTCGACTACACCCTCTGGCAGCGGGATCTGCTCGGCGCGGCCGACGACCCGGACAGCCTCCTGGCCCGGCAGCTCGACTTCTGGCGGCACACCCTGGCCGACGCACCGCAGGTGCTGGAGTTGCCCGCCGACCGGCCCCGCCCGGCGCGGGCCAGCCACCAGGGCGACGGAGTGCCGTTCACGCTGGATGCGGCCACCCATGCCGCGCTGCGGCAGGTGGCCCGTGCCGCCGGCACGTCGATGTTCATGGTGGTCCAGGCCGCCTTCGCGGTGCTGCTGTCCCGGATGGGCTCCGGCACCGACATCCCCATCGGCACTGTGGTGGCAGGTCGGGACGACGAGGCCCTCGACGACCTGGTCGGCTTCTTCGTCAACACCCTCGTGCTGCGGACCGACGTCTCCGGTGACCCCACCTTCACCGAACTGCTGGCCCGGGTCCGGGAGACCGACCTGGCCGCATACGAACACCAGGACATTCCCTTCGAGCGTCTCGTCGAGGAACTCAACCCGGCCCGCACCACCGCACACCACCCGCTGTTCCAGGTGATGCTGATGGTCCGCAACGCCGTCGGGGCCGACGCCGACGGATCCCCGTTCGCCGGCACCGAGGTCGGCTTCGAGGTGGGCACGGTCAAGTTCGACCTGACCCTCTCCGTCGCCGAACGGCAGGATCCCACCGGCGCCCCCGACGGGATGGACGGCCTCCTCGAGTACGCCTCCGACCTCTTCGACACCGAGACGGTCCACGACCTCTGCGCCACCTTCACCCGGCTGCTCGGCGCACTCGCCACCGAACCCGACGCCCCCGTCGGGCGGCACGACCTGCTCACCGCCGATCAGCGGCACACCCTGCTGACCACCTTCAACGACAGCGGCACGCCCGCACCGGACCTGCGGGTCACCGAGGTGTTCGCCCGCCAGGTCGCCGCCGGCCCGGACCGGATCGCGCTGATCGACGGCGACACCCGGATGACGTACGCCGAACTCGACCTCGCCGCCGACCGGCTCGCCCGGCATCTCGTGACGGTCGGCGTACGGCGCGGGGACATCGTCGGTGTGCTGCTGGAGCGTGGCCTGCCGATGGCCGTCGCCGTGCTCGCCACGCTGCGCGCCGGTGCCGCGTACGCCCTGCTCGATCCGGAGTTTCCGGATGCCCGGCTGACCGCCCTGGCCGACGACGCCGCGCCGGCCGCGCTGGTCACCGCGAACGACCTGGCCGGTCGGCTCGGCACCGCGCGTCCCGCAGTCACCGTGCTGGTCGACGAGGCGGGCGCCGTCCCCGGTGCGCCACCGGCGGATGTGCCCGCCCTACCTGCCGGCGACCCCGGCGACCCGGCCTGCATCATGTTCACCTCCGGCTCCACCGGAACGCCCAAGGGGGCGCTCGCGTCCCACCGGGCCATCGTCGGAACCCTCACCGGGCAGGACTTCGTCGACTTCGGACCGGATCAGGTGTGGTTGCAGAGCGCGCCGGTCTCCTGGGACGCGTTCGCGCTGGACTTCTGGGGCCCGCTGCTGCACGGCGCCAGCTGCGTGCTGCACCCCGGCCAGCGGCCGGAGCCGGCCCGGATCGCCGAACTGGTCACCCGCCACGGGATCACCACCCTGTGGCTGTCGGCCGGGCTGTTCAACGTCATGCTCGACGAATACCCCGACACGCTCGCCGCCGTCGGGCAGGTGATGACCGGTGGTGAGGCGCCCTCGGTGGAGCACCTGGCCCGGGCCCGCCGCCTGCTGCCCCGACAGCGCCTGATCCACGCCTACGGGCCGGTGGAGAGCATGATCTTCACCAACTGCCACCAGGTCCAGGCACCGCCGGACCATGCGCCGGTCCCGGTCGGTGCGCCACTGGTCAACCGCGCCTGCTACATCCTTGACGATGAGCTGCGGCCGGTCCCGGTCGGGGTCACCGGCGAGATCTATGTCGCCGGTACCGGGCTGGCCGACGGGTACCTGCGCCAGACCGCGCTGACCGCCGAGCGCTTCGTCGCCAACCCGTTCGATCCGGCCGGCGCCCGGATGTACCGCACCGGCGACCTGGCCCGCTGGACCCGCGACGGCGCGGTGGCGATCGTCGGACGGGCCGACGACCAGGTCAAGATCCGAGGATTCCGAATCGAGCCCGGTGAGATCGCGGCGGTGCTCGCCCGACAGCCCGGCGTCGGCGGGGTGGCCGTGATCGTCCGTGAGGACCGGCCCGGCGACAAACGGCTCGTGGCGTACCTGACGCCCGCTGCGGAGGGGTCGGAGCTGGACGAGGGCGAGCTGCGCCGCGCCGCCGCCGAGACACTCCCCGCCCATCTGGTGCCGGCCGCCTTCGTGATGCTGGAGCGGCTGCCGCTGGCCGCCAACGGCAAACTCGACCGTCGCGCCCTGCCCGCACCGGAATACGGCCAAAGCACCGGACGGGCGCCCCGCACTCCCAACGAACACCTCATGTGCGACCTGTTCGCCGAAGCCCTGGGCGTCCCCGCAGTCGGCGTCGACGACGGCTTCTTCGACCTCGGCGGACACTCACTGCTCGCCACCAAACTGGTGAACCGGATCCGGGTGGTCTTCCGCACCGAGATCGGGGTGCGGGACGTGTTCGGAGCTCCGACCCCGGCCGGACTGCTGCACCGCATCCGGGAGCTGGCCGGCACGCCCGTACGGCCCGCGCTGGTGGCAACCGAGTCGACCGGTCCGGTGCCGCTGTCGTACGCCCAGCACCGGCTCTGGTTCATCAACGAACTCAACGGCCCCAGCGCTGTCTACAACATCCCCGTCGCCCTCCAACTGGACCACGACCTCGACGCGGACGTCCTGGCCGCCGCCCTGACCGACGTCCTGCACCGCCAGGACGCCCTGCGTACGGTGTTCCGCACCATCGACGGCGAACCCCACCAGGTCATCCTCGATGATCCCGGACCAGGACTGACCGTTGCGGACCTCACCCCCGACCAGCTACCCGCGGCCGTCGAGGCCGCTGTCGGACACGTCTTCGATCTCAGCACCGATCCGATGCTGAAGACCTGGCTCCTGCGACCCACCGGCGCTGCCCAGGTGCTGGTCGTCGTCCTGCACCACATCGCCGGCGACGGCGCCTCCATGGCGCCCCTGCTGCGCGACCTCACCATCGCCTACCAGGCCCGCACCGCCGGCCACGTACCCGACTGGACTCCGCTGCCGGTCAGCTACACCGACTACACCCGCTGGCAACGCGATCTCCTCGGCGACGCGAACGCCCCCGACAGCCTGCTCGCCGGGCAACTCGACCACTGGCGCACCACCCTCGCCGACGCGCCGCAGGTGCTGGACCTCCCGGCCGACCGGCCGAGACCGGCCCGTGCCAGCCACCGTGGTGACGCCGTCCGGTTCACCCTGGACGCGGCCGGCCATGCGGCGCTGCTGCGGGTGGCCCGCACCACCGGTACGTCGGTGTTCATGGTGTTGCAGGCCGCGTTCGCCGCCCTGCTGTCCCGGATGGGCTCCGGCACCGACATCCCCATCGGCACCGTCGTCGCCGGACGCACCGACGAAGCCCTCGACAACCTCGTCGGCTTCTTCGTCAACACCCTCGTCCTACGCACCAACGTCGCCGGCAACCCCACCTTCACCGAACTCCTCACCCGCGTCCGCGACACCGACCTCGCCGCCTACGACAACCAGGACCTCCCCTTCGAACGCCTCGTCGAAGAACTCAACCCCACCCGCACCACCGCACACCACCCCCTGTTCCAGATCATGCTGATGGTCAACAACACCGCTCCGACCGACACCACGGGTTCACCCTTCGCCGGCAGCGACGTCCCGTTGGCCATCGGTACCGTCAAGTTCGACCTGACCCTGTCCGTCGGTGAGCTGACCGACGCCACCGGCGCACCCGCCGGACTCGACGGCGCCCTCGAATACGCCACCGACCTGTTCGACGAGCACACCGCCGCACTCCTCGCCGGACGACTCACCCGACTGCTGCACTCGGCCGTCGCCGACCCGGAACAGCGCGTCGGCGAACTGGACCTTCTCAGCGCCGAGGAACGCCACCAACTCCTCGTCGCCTACAACGACACCACCGTCCCCGCCACCCGAGGCTGCGTCCACGAAGCCTTCCAGGAGCAGGCCCGGCGCACCCCCGACCACACCGCCGTCACCTTCGGCGAGCAGCGGATCAGCTACGCCGAGCTGAACCGACGCGCCAACCTGCTGGCCCACCGTCTGATCGCGGCCGGCGTCACACCCCAGTCCACCGTCGGCGTCCTGATGCACCGGGGCGCGGACCTGATCGCGGCCAGCCTGGCGGTGCTCAAGTGCGGTGCGGCGTACGTGCCGGTCGGGACCACCCTCCCACCGGCCCGGGTACGCACCATCATGGCGGACTCGGCGGCTCCGGTGCTGCTGGTCGACCGGCACGCCGAGACCAACCCGGCCCTGGACGCGGAGCGGGAGCACGGCACCGTGATCGTGCCCTTCGACGGTCCGACCGGTGGCCGCGACGACGACCCGAACCTGCCGTTGGACGACCGGTCCCTGATGTACGTCATGTTCACCTCCGGCTCCACCGGCCGACCCAAGGGCGTGGGTGTCACCCACCACAACGTCCGCGAACTCGCCGCCGACCGCTGCTGGAACGCCGACCACCACCGCCGGATGCTCGTCCACTCCAACTACGGCTTCGACTCCTCCACCTACGAGATGTGGGTGCCGCTGCTGCTCGGCGGGGAACTCGTCATCGCCCCCGGGGAAGGCGCCGACCTGGCGGAACTAGCCGACACCATCACCCGGCACCAGATCACCGCCGCCTACTTCACCATGGGCCTGTTCCACATCATGGCCGACGAAGGACTCGACACCCTCGCCCGACTCGAAGAGGTCTGGACCGGCGGCGACACCGCCTCACCAGCCGCCATGCAACGAGTCCTCGACCACTGCCCCAACACGGTCGTCGTCCACAGCTACGGCCCCACCGAGGTCACCTTCGCCTCCCACCACCAGCGCTTCGACACCGACCGGGGCGAGTTCGGCGGCATCCACCTGGGCCGTCCCCTCGACAACAACCGCACCTACGTCCTGGACGAACACCTCAACCCCGTACCCCTCGGCGCCACCGGCGAGCTCTATCTCGCCGGCGACCAGGTCGCCCGCGGCTACCTCGGACGGCCGGGGCTGACCGCCGAGCGCTTCGTCGCCGACCCGTACGACCCCGACGGCGCTCGCATGTACCGCACCGGCGACCTCGTCGCCTGGACCAGCCAGGGACGACTCCGCTTCATCGGTCGAGCCGACGGCCAGGTCAAGATCCGGGGCTTCCGCATCGAACCGGCCGAGATCGAAGCCACCATCGGCGAGGACCCCGGCATCGGGCAGGTCGCCGTCATCGTCCGCGAGGACCGGCCGGGCGACAAGCGACTCGTCGCCTACATCGTCCCCACCCAGGCGGCCGCCCCACGCGACTGGGAGGCGACCGTACGTCAGCTCACCGCCCGCACCCTGCCCGACTTCATGGTGCCGAACGCGGTGGTGGTACTCGACCAACTCCCCGTCACCGCCAACGGCAAACTCGACCGCCGTGCCCTACCCGCCCCCCAGCAGGGACAGCGCAGCGGGCGAGCCCCCCGAACCCCCGACGAACACCTCATGTGCGGCCTGTTCGCCGAAGCCCTCGACGTCGCAGCGGTCAGCGTCGACGACAACTTCTTCGAACTCGGCGGGCACTCCCTGCTCGCCACCAAGCTGGTCAGCCGGATCCGCGACACCTTGGGTCTCGACATCCGGGTCCGCGACCTGTTCGACCGGCCGACCGTCGCCGGGCTGCTCGACGGGACGCGGCGCGGGGAGGCCTCCGAGGTCCTGGTGCCGCTGCAACCGTCCGGCGGACGCCGCCCGCTGTTCTGTGTCCACCCCGGCGCCGGCATGAGCTGGTCGTACGCCGGACTCGCCCGGCACCTCGGCCCGGATCAGCCGATCTACGGCCTGCAGACCCGGGCGCTGAGCCTGCCCGGTTACCGGGCCGCAGGAGTACCCGAGCTGGCCGAGGAGTACCTGGCGGAGATCCGTCGGGTGCAACCGCACGGCCCGTACCGGCTGCTCGGCTGGTCCTTCGGCGGGGTCGTCGCACACGCGATGGCCACTGCGCTGCAACAGACCGGCGAAGAGGTCGAGCTGCTGGCCATGATGGACGCCTACCCGGTGTCCGTCGAGGAGGCGGCCCGGCCGCGCACCGAGCGCGAGACCATGCTGATGCTGCTCGGCGACGACCACGGAGAGACCGGCGAGCTGCCGGACGGGCTCCTCGACCGGTACGACCCGGCGGCGGTGGTCGAGGTCCTGCGCCGTCGCGACCCGGTGCTCGCCGGTTTCACCCCCGGCGAGGTCCACGCCCTGGTCCGGGCCGCCGTCAACCACGCCGACATCATGGCCGCGTACCGGCCCGGGGTGGTCGCCGGTGACCTGTTGTTCTTCTCCGCCAGCCGTGCCGGCGTGGCCGACGGCCCGTCACCGAGACTGTGGGAGGAGCACTTCAGCGGCGCCATCGAGTGGCACGACGTGGCCACCACCCATCTTCGGATGACCGAACGGGAACCACTCACGGAAATCGGCGAGAAGCTCGCCGCAAGACTTGCCGAAATGGCATAAGAGAACTCCGGAAACCTTCGAGAGGGGAAATGACATGGCGAATCCGTTCGACGATGAGGACGGCACTTTCCTGGTGCTGGTGAACGCCGAGGCCCAGCACAGCCTCTGGCCGGTCTTCGCCGCCGTGCCGGGCGGCTGGCAGACCGCCTTCGGCCCGGCCGGCCGGGCGGAGTGCCTGGCGTACGTCGAGAACTCCTGGACCGACATCCGACCGCGGAGCCTGGTGGAGCAGTACGCATAGGCGACCGCTACCCGGATCATGCGCCGGCGGCCCCTGCTCACGTCGTGAGCAGGGGCCGCCGGCGTGTGCCGGTGTTCGGTCACTGCCGGTCCGACTGCCCACCGTCCTGCCCGTCCAACTACCGTCCGCCGACATCGGCCGCTCTTATATTCGACCTGTGCGAAATGGAACCACCGGATACGTCGACCGCGAACCGGGACGCAGTTTCCCTTCGCGGTACCGGGTCGGATTCTCAGAAAACCGGCACGTGTGCTGTCGGCGCTGCCGGCCGTCGTAACCAGACACGACCAATGACCACCCCGGGAGGCGAGATGTACCAGGCAGAGCAAACGGTGGCGGTGAGAAAAGCCGCCGCCTACCCCGGTCTCCTCGGCGAGCATCTGATCGCCGAGAAGACCAAGGCCGCCATGGCGGTCCAGCAGGAGGCGTTGTACGCGGCGCGGGAGTTCCTGCGTGGTCAGGGCTTCACCGAGCTGCTGCCCCCGCTGATCGGGCCGGTCACCGACCCGGGCGCCCGGGGCGCCAAGGCCCTCGACGTCGACTTCTACGGCCACACGTACAAGATCATGACTAGCGCGATCCTCTACAAGCAGGCCTCGCTGCGCGGCTTCCCGAAGCTGTTCTACATCGCACCGAACATCCGGGTGGAACCGCCGGAGACCGTGGACACCGGCCGGCACCTGGTGGAGTTCCACCAGATCGACGTGGAGATCGCCGGCGGAACCCGCGAGGACGCGATGGACACCGCCGCCGGGCTGCTTACCCACGTCGTCGCGCACGTGTTCGACACCGTGCCGGACGTGCTGCGGGAGCTGGGCCGTGACCCCCTCGACTTCGCCGAACTGTTGACCGGCAAGTTCGACAGCTGCACCCACACCGAGGCGGTGCAGCGGCTGCGCGACCAGGGTCACCCGCAGAGCCCGGACGCCGAGATCAACTGGGCGGGTGAGGAGATCCTGTCCCGGGAGGCCGACCGGCCCTTCTTCATCACGGACTACCCCAAGGGATCACGGGGCTTCTACGACAAGGAGAACCCCGGCGACCCGGGCGTGCTGCGCAACTTCGACCTGATCGCCCACGGCGGTTACGGGGAGCTGGTCAGCGGCAGCGAGCGGGAGGCGGACTACGCCACCCTCGTGACCCGGATGCGGGAGAGCGGCGAGAACCCGGCCAAGTACGACTGGTACCTGCGGCTGATGCGCGAGGGCCTACCGTCCAGCGCCGGCTTCGGCATGGGGTTGCAGCGGCTGGTCCGGTTCCTGACCGGCCTGGACGCACTCTGGCAGGTCAGCGCCTACCCGAAGCTTCCCGGCGTGGTGTCCCCGTGAGTGGGGTCTGCGCGCCGGGCCTGCCCGAGGGGCTGATCCGTCAGCGGGCCCGCGAGGGCACGGCTGCGGTGTTCCCGCCGGTCGACACGTACGGCCGGCAGTTGCACGGTGCCGGTGACGAGGAACTGTCCGGCCCCTCCGGGTGCACCGACGAGCTGGACCTGGCCCGCCTGGTGCCGCCGGTGTTCATGCCTCGGCGGCTGGAGAAGCTGATCGATCTGGGCCGGGAACCACTGCACGACGACGTGGACCTGGAAACCGTCATCGGCGGTTTCCGCTCGCCGTTGCCGGTGTACGTCTCCGCGTTCGGCTCGACCCGGGTCGCCTCGGGTGACGCGGGGATCGCCGCCAGCCGGCAGGCCGGCCGGCTCGGCATCCCGATGGTGATCGGCGAGAACATGGTGCCGGTCGGCGGATACCGGCGGGCCGAGGCCGCACAGTCGCCGATCCTGGCCCGGCTGCGTGCCTACGCGCAGGAGTGCCCGCCCGGGGTCGGTGGTGTGGTGGTGCAGCAGAGCACCGAGGACGCCGACTCCGAGGTGTGGAACCTGGTCTACAGCGACACCTCGGTGCGGGAACTGCGGGACTCGGGTCGGTTGGGCTTCGAACTCAAGACCGGCCAGGGCGCCAAGCCGGGACTGGGCGGGATGACCGCGGTGGACGCCGAGGAAGCCGCCCGGCTGGCCGGTCAGTTCGCCGTCCGGGAGGTCCTCGGCCCGGACCGGTGGCTGCGCTGCGCCACCCCCGGCACCTTCACCGAGGAGATCCTGCGCCAGCAGGTCCGGTTCATGCGCAACAACTTCCCACGGGCCCGGGTGTGGGTGAAGTTCCACCCCGGACGCGATGTGGCCTCAGCCGCGACCACGGCCTGGCAGGCCGGCAGCGACGCGGTGACCGTCGACGGCGCGCAGGGCGGCACGGGATGGGCGCCCCGGGCGTTCCTCGATCAGGTCGGCCTGCCGCTGGCCGAGTGCCTGCGCCGCATCGGCCGCCCCGAGGGATGTCTGTTGGCCACCGGCCGGATCTGGGAGGGCGGCCGGGCGGTCCGCGCGCTGGCGATGGGCGCCACCGCCGTCGGTCTGGGTCGGGCCGCGTTGCTCGCGGTCGACGAGGATCCCGAGGACGGCCTCACCCGCCTGGTCGAGGCGCTGGCGTTGGAGGCCCGACTGCTGGTCAGCGCGGTCGGCAAGTACCGCGCCGACGCGCTGACCGATGAGGATCTGTGGTGGCCGGGTGCCACCCCGACGACCGTGTCACCGGCGCGTACCGCCTCGATCGGCAGCCCGGCATGACCGCCTTGCTGGACGTCGGATGTCACCTGCCGGCGCTGAGCGTGGACATCGGTGACATCTGTGTGGACACCGACCCGAAGCAGATGTGGACCTACCGGCGGCTGTTCGGGCTGAAGAAGGTGCTCCGCGATCCCGGGCGGGACCTGCGACCGCTGCTGGTCGCGGCGGCCGAAGCCCTCACGGAGTTGCGCGGAAACGAGCACCGGGTCCGTTACGTGGTGCTGGGCCGGACCATCGCTCCGGCGAACCGGGCCGGGGAGACCCTGCTGGAGGATGTCTGCGCCACGCTGGGCCTGCCCAACGCGGTCGCGTTCACCCTGACCCAGCGCGCCTGTGCCGCCGGTCTGCTCGCCGTGGACCTCGCCGGCCGGCTGCTGGCCGCGGACGGTGACCCGGAGGCCCTGGCCCTGGTGCTCACCGGCGAGAAGACCTTCATGCCGCTGCTCGAGACCATCCCGGAGAGCACCGTGATGGGGGAGGCCACCGCCGCCTGCCTGGTCACTGCGAACGGTGATCGGGACCGGCTGCTCGGCGTGGCCACCCGCACCCTGGGCCAGTTCGCCGAGTCGGTCCCGCCGCAGCCCCTGCACCCGGACTTCGTCAAGGACCACAACGAGGTGCTGGCCGAGGTGATCCGCCAGGCGTGCCAGGACGCCGGGGTCGCCGTCGACGACCTGGCCCTGCTGCTGCCCCACAACGTCAACAAGTTGTCCTGGTCGTGGACCTGTCAGCTGCTGAACGTCCCGCTGGACCGGGTCTACCTGGACAACATCGCGGCCACCGGGCACTGCTTCGGTGCCGATCCGTTCATCAACTACGTCCATGCCCGCGCGGCCGACCGGCTGCGCCCGGGCGATCTGTACCTGATGGCGGCCGTCGGGCTCGGGGCGACGTTCACCGCCGCCGTGCTGCGGCACTGACCCGTCGACCTCGTCGCAGAAAGGGAAACAGCCGATGTCACCTCCGGATCCGACGTTCCTAGAGGGTGTCAAGAGTGCCTGTACCGGAGCCACCGGCACGCCGTTCGTCCTGCTGGGCAACTTCGAGGTCGAGGACGAGTGGGCCCGCGACGAGGTGGGCCTGCCGGTCTTCGGCGGTAGGGCGTCCACGGCGATCGTCAACCGGATGGACGAGTTCACCGTACTGCTGGCCGGGCCCGGCGACCACGTCGTGTTGAAGTCCGCCCCCGACCCCGACTACCTGAACTACCTGGTGCAGTTGGGGATCGAGCTTCCCGGGATCCTGCTCACCGACGAGCACGACCCAGCGGCCACGGTCAGTGAGGACGCGCTGCGCTCGCCCCGGTTGCTGGCGGCGCTGCGGTCGTTGGCCGGGCAGGGGGCGTACCTGCTGCCGCACGGCATGTCGTTGCTGGAGCAGCAGCTGTGCGAGCTGACCGGGCTCGCCCCGGCGCTGCCGGCGGTGTCCGTGGTCAAGGCGGTCAACAGCAAGATCTACAGCCGCCGGGTCGCGACGGACCTGGGACTCCCCCAGGCCGTGGGCTGGGAGTGCGAGACCGTGGACGAGTTCGTCGCCGCGGCCGGCGAGGCTGCTCGCGCCGTCGCCGCCGGGCGCCGGGTCGGGGTCAAGGACGCGTACGGAGTATCCGGCAAGGGCATCATGGTCGTCGATGACATCCGCCGGATGGACCAGCTCGTCCGGATGGTCACCCGACGCGCCGAACGCACCGGCGACCAGCGGGTCGCCCTGGTCATCGAGGAGTGGGCGGACAAGGCCCTGGACCTGAACTACCACTTCACGGTCGCCCGCGACGGCTCGGTCCGATTCGACTTCGTCAAGGAGGCGCTGACCGAGAACGGAGTCCACAAGGGACACCGCTTCCCCGCCCGGCTCTCCACCGAGCACGCCGCCCAGCTCGTCATCGCCAGCGAACGGCTCGGCGCCCGGCTGGCCGCCGACGGCTTCCACGGGGTGGTGGGGGTCGACGCCATCACCACCACCGACGGCGGTCTGCTGCCGGTGCTGGAGATCAACGCCCGGAACAACATGTCGACGTACCAGACCGGACTGCAGGAGCGCTTCATGGGCCCGGACAACGTCGCCCTGGCCCGCCAGTACGACCTGCGGCTGACCCGGCCGGTCACCTTCGCGGACCTCCGCCACTGGCTCGGTGACCTGCTGTTCGACCGGGATCGGGGCACCGGCCTGGTGGTGAACAACTTCGCCACCGTCAACGCGGCCACCCCCGAACCCGGCGACACCCGTCCGTACGTGGGGCGCCTGTACGGGCTGCTGCTGGCCCGTACCCAACAGGAGATCACCGACCTCGACGACGCGGTCGTCGCGGCTGTTCACAAGGAGACCGTCCATGTCTGAGTCGACCACCCTGGGCGGTGTCCCCGTCACCGAGCTGGTGCAACGGTTCGGCACCCCCCTGTACGTCTACGACGGGGCGACCATCACCGAGCGGTACCGGCAACTGCGTGACCGGCTGCACCCGGCGGTGCGGATGTTCTACTCGTTGAAGGCCAACCCCAACATCAGCGTCTGCGCCCTGCTGCACTCCCTGGGCGCCAGCGCCGAGGTCTCCTCCCTGACCGAGCTGGTCACCGCGGAACGCGCCGGGGTCCCCGCCGAGGACATCATGTTCCTCGGTCCCGGCAAGAGCCGCACCGAACTCACCGCGTGTCTCAAGGGTGAGGTCACCCTGATCTGCGAGTCCTTCGGCGAACTGGCCCTCATCGACGAGCTGGCCGCGGAGCTGGGCACCACCGCCCGGGTGGTGCTGCGGGTCAACCCGAGCTTCGCAGTCAAGGGCAGCGGCCTGACCATGGGTGGCAAACCCCGCCAGTTCGGCATCGACGAGGCAGCTCTGCTGGCGGAGTCGGACCTCACCGGCCGGCACCCGTCGGTGCGGCTGTGCGGCTTCCAGGCGTACCTGGGCACCCGGTTCCTCTCCGAGCAGACGATCGTCGAGAACACCGGGCGGATCCTCGATCTGGCCGAACGACTCGGCAAGCACCTCAGGGTGGACCTGGAGATCGTCGACGTCGGTGGCGGGCTCGGTGTGGCGTACTTCGCCGGCGAGCGGGACCTCGACATCCCCGCGTTGACCGACCAGCTGAACCCGGTCTTCGCCGCCTTCCACGACCGCCACCCGCAGACCACCCTGGTGATGGAGCTGGGCCGGTACCTGGTCGGGCACAGCGGCACCTACGCCGTCGAGGTGCGCTACGTCAAGGAGTCGATGGGTGAGCGGTTCGCGGTCGCCGACGGCGGCACGAACCACCACATGGCCGCGGTCGGCATCGGCTCCTTCGTCAAGCGGAACTTCCCGATGCGGCTGCTCAACCGGGACAGCACCGCCGAGCCGGTGAAGTGGAACGTCACCGGTCCGCTCTGCACCCCGAACGACACCATCGGCAAGGCCGTCGAGCTGCCCGGCGACCTGCGCCCCGGCGACGTGATCGGGGTCGAGCGCTCCGGCGCGTACGGCCCGACCGCCTCGCCGGTGCACTTCCTCAGCCACGGCTACCCGGCCGAGGTGCTCATCCACCAGGGCGAGCCCCGGCTGGTCCGCACCCGGGACGACGTGGAGAGCCTGCTCGCCGCGCAGATCCTGCACGACTTCCGCTGACCCCGGCTCGACTCCGCACCACCTGCGTCGCTTCCGTACCAACCGCGTCACCTCCCCCAATCTCACGCCCGAAAGGCAGGCCCGCAATGAACGCCACGACCGTCGAGACCGGCAACGAGCAGATCGTCACCGTCATCGTCACCGCGCTCGAGGAGGTGCTGCGCCAGGACCTCACCGACATCACCGTCGAGACCCGACTCTTCGACGATCTGAACCTGGACTCCACCAGCGTCCTCGCCCTGCTGATGACCCTGGAGGACGCCCTGGACACGCAGGTCGACCCGGAGAGCCTGGAACAGGCCCACCTGGAGTCGGTGGGATCCCTGGCCGCCTTCCTCGCCGAGAGCCGCTGACCATGTCGGCCCTGCGGCAACCCGGTGAACGGGCCGGGCCGGCGCTGGAACGCATCGTCGCCCGCACCTTCACCCACCCGGTGACCCCGGGCGACCCGGCCGACCGGATCAACCTGCGGGAACGCATGGAGGCGCTCTACGGCGACTTCACCGACCTGTCCTGGCTGACCGACGGTCCGATGGTCAGCTACCACGACATGGTCCGTACGGTCGTCCAGGAGCTCGGCCCGGAACTCGTCGGCGTCGACCTGGCGATCACGGTGGACGCCAGTCCCGACTGCCGGCACCAGAGCTTTCCCGGGCCGGTCCTGTCACACCTCCTGCCCGGCGACCCGATCATGCTCGGAGTATCGGAGCAGGGGGTGGCGGGCCCGTACACCGCGCTGCGGGTCGCCCACCAGTACCTGCGCTCCGGCGCGGCCACCCGAGCCCTGATCCTGATCATGGAACAGTCGACGTTGCCGCCCGACGACGCGGCGGTCCGGCCCGTCCGGGACGTCGCGGTGGCCCTGCTGCTCGGCCCGGAGGGCACCATCGGACTCGACGTGCCGACGGTGACGGTCACCCGCACCGGGGCGGCTGGGGCGCTGACGAGCGAGGTCGACCTGGTCGTCGCCGGTGCCGCTCTGGCCGACCTGCCGACCGGGGTACCCGTGCGGCGGGCCGAGCCGGGACACCCCTGCGCCGGGGTGTGGCTGGCCCTCGCCGAACTGCTCGACAGCCGTCCGGACGGCGGCCGGGTGCTGATCGCCGACCGCGATCCGGTGCTGCCGTACCGGTGCGCCGTCACCGTCACCCTGCCGGCGTCGCGCCCCGAACCACCACGGCACCCGGCCGGCGACATCGCGTCACCCGCCATGCCGCACCTGGCCATCCGTCCGCAGAAGGTGAGGGAGCTGGTCCGATGACCGTCACCGTCAGCACGCCGGCCGCCGCCACCGACCTGGCGCGGTACCACCGCCTCGCGTACACCGCAGGGGTGGTCACGGCGCTGGGCGCGCTCCAGGCGGAAACCAGCCCCGGGATCGTGCCGGTCGGGCCGGGCGGACACACCTTGCTGCCGGCCGCGGTCTACGCCGCCAGCGACCGGTACGCCACACCGCAGGGTCCACGACCCCAGCCGTACGGCCAGACGGTGCTGGACCGCGTCGTCACCGGCGACGGAGAGCTGATCGCCTGGCGGGTACCGGGCGGCGGCCCCGACCCGGACACCGCGACGGCCTGGACCGCCGGGATCGCCTGGATCCGGCTCGGCCTGACCACCCGGCTGCTCGAACAGGCCGCCGAACACCTGCGTGGCCGGACCGTCGGCGGTGTCCTCACCCTGCACCTGCAGATGGTGCGGGGAATCCTCGCCGAGGCCGCCGCCGGGATCGCCGAGGCACGGGCGCTGCTGAACACCGACGGGTACGGGACAGATCTGCACCGGGTGCACCGCGCCCTCGACGAGAGCGGCCGCAACTGCCTGCACCTGTTCGGTGCCGCCGGTTTCCTGACCGACGGGCCCGGCGGTGACCTGCACGTGTCGGAGCTGCTCGCCGAGACCTACCCGCCCCCGACCGACATGGAGGCGTCATGAACACCGACTTCCTCACCGATCTGCGGGCACATGCCCGCGCGTATGCGGACCTGCTGCGCCCCACCGCGCTGGACCGCGACCGCAACCCGGACCTCGCGGTCTCGTCACCCGGCTGCGGACTGCCGTGGCGCCCCTTCGCGGGCCTGCCCGCCGAGTACAACCCGGAGCCGCTGCGGGTCGGCGGCCGGCCCGTCCTGCTGCACAGCTGCGTCGAACGGGTCGTCGTGCTGGAGGAGTTGGCCCGCGTCGACGCCGGTGCGGTGCTCGCCCTGCCCGGCCCGTCGATGTCCTCGTCCGTCATCGGGGACCTCGCCGACGACGACCAGCGGCAACGGTTCTGGGAGCGGGTCACCGCCGAACCCACCTGGGCCTTCTTCGCCATGACCGAGCCGACGCACGGCTCCGATCCGGGCGGCATGCGCACCACCGTTCGCCGCGACGGTGACGGCTTCCTGCTCAACGGCACGAAACGGTACATCGGCAACGGCGCACGGTCCCGCATCGGCGTCGTCTTCGCCCGCCGCGGCGCCGGTCCGCTGGGCATGGTGGCGGTCCTCGTCGACACCGACCTGCCCGGGTTCACCGCCGCACCCCTGTCCACCCGGGGCGTACGCGCGTTGCAGCTGAGCGAGTTGCGGATGGCCGACGTACCGGTCACCGAGGACGACATGCTCGGCCGGCACCGCTCCGCCACCCGGCAGGGCATGTGGGCGGCCACCCGCACCTTCAACCGTTACCGGCCGGTGGTGTCCTGCCTGGCGCTGGGGGTCGCCCAGGCCGCGTACGACCTGGTCGTCACGGAACGCCGCGGATACCGGGCCGCCGAGCGGCACCTGCTCACCGACTGGGAGCAGCGTCTCACCGGCACCCGCGCCCTGGTGCTGGCCGCCGCCCGATCCGCCGACGCGAATCCGGGCGACGGCACCCTCGCCGCCGCGGCGAAGCTGCGTGCCACCCGCCTCGCCGAGGAGATCACCACCACGGCGGTCCGGCTGCTCGGGCCGGGGGCGCGTTGGGAGCACCCGATTCTGGACAAGCTCCTGCGCGACGCCCGCGCCTTCGAGTTCATGGAAGGCACCGGCAACGTTCAGCGGCTCACCCTCGCCGAGGGCTACCTGCAAGGACGGCTTTCCGATGTCCGCGCCGCGTGATCCGGTCTGGGTCGACGTCGGAGTGCCGCCGGGCACCGACGTCTGGCACATCGTGCTGGACGTCGCACGCGAGACCGTCGACCCGTTCACCGCGCTGCTCGACGCCGGCGAGCTGCGTCGCGCGCGCCGGCTGCGCGACGAGCAGGCGGCCCACCGCTTCGTGGCGGCGCACGGGGCGGTGCGGTCGGTACTGGGCAGCTATCTCGACGTCGCCGGCTACACGCTGCACTGGGCCCGGGGCCCCAACGGCAAGCCGTACTTCGACGGCGAGTGGCGCCGGTGGCAGTGGAGCCTCAGCCGGTCCGGAGGCCACGCCCTGCTCGCCGTCCGCCTGCACGACCCGGTCGGGGTGGACATCGAACAGATCAGAGACGACGTCCAGGCCAACGCCCTCTCGGCCCGATTCATGCCGCCCGAGGAGGCCGCCGAGGTCGCCGGACAGCCCGACGACGCCGCCCGCAACGCCGCCTATCACCGGTTGCTGTCGCGCAAGGAGTCGTGCGTGAAAGCCAGCGGCGGACGGCTGTTGGACGGGCTGCGCCTCGGCGTCCTGGTGCCCGGGACCGTCGAGGGCACCGGCGCCTTCGCCGGGCAGCGCTGGTCGCTGCGGGACCTGCCCGCCCCGCCGGGTTTCGTAGCCACCCTGGCCACCATCGGTGACCGGCCCCCGCGGCTACGGATGTTCGAGTGGGACTGGCACACCTACCCGTACGGCGGCCACACCGAGGCACCGACCGGCCGGCCACCGGAGCGACCCGAGGCGACCCCACCACCCGGAGACGAGGACTCGTCCCCGCCCCACGTAGCGAGGAGAGCCGCATGAGACACCATCCGGAGCCCACCGGCCGCCGCCCGGCCGGCCCCACCGGACCGGGCCGGGGCCGCGGCGGTGGGCCGGACGACCGGTGCATCGCCCAACGGCCAGGCGGTGGCGGACCGTACCCGCCCGATGCGGTGCCACGGATGCGTTTCACCCCCTCGGCGATACCCGTCCTGAGCTGTGTGCCCGCCCGGCATGAAGCGGCGCTACGCGGTGCGGCGGAGGCCCTGGCCCGCCTGGGCCGCTCGGATCTGGGCGGCATTCTGCGGGTCAGCGCACCCGGTTCGGCCGACGCCGCCGCCGAACGCCTAGCCGCCCGGCGGGCCGTCGAGAACGCCCTGCACGGCGGCTGCGGCACCGTCCTGCTCCCGCCACCTCGCCCTCCGTCCACACGGCACCGCAACCGCCCGGACACCCCGAACCCGTCCGCTCCCCCACCCGCGACCCCCATTCAGAGTGAGGAACTCCGATGACCTCCACGCAGAAGTCCCAGGCCCCCGACGGGGTCCAGGCGGCGGTCCAGTGGCGGAAGGTCATCACCCTGACCGCCAGCCAGGGCCTGTCGCTGACCGCCGACTACGTCCTGCTCGTCGCCCTGGCCTGGACCGCGGTCCAACTCGGCGGCGTCGGCGCGATCACTACCCTGATGCTGGCCGGCACCGTCCCCCGCGCCCTGACCCTGATCTTCTCCGGCCCCATCGCCGACACGCTGGGAGCCCGGTTCGTCCTGCTGCGCACCACCTCCGCCCGCGCCGTGCTGCTCACCGCCGGCGCGGTGGTCGTCTTCACCACGCCGTGGTTCTGGCCGCTGGTGGTGATCGCCGCCATCGAGGGGGTGCTGCTGGGCATCGGCAGCCCGGCCGCCAGCACCCTGATGCCCCGGCTGGCCCAGGGCGAGCAGTTGGCCCGGGCGAACTCACTGTCGTCCCTGGTCACCCGGCTCGCGCCGATCATCGGGACCCCGATCGGCGCCTGGCTGATCGCCACCGGTGAGCTGTGGGAGGCGATGGCGGTGGTGGCGGCCACCTGCGGGGTCTCGTTCGCCGCGATGTGGGTGGTCACCCGTGGTATGGCCGGTGGTGACCGGACTCCGGGCGAGAACATGCTCCGACGCTCCGGCGACGGCATCCGCCTGCTGCGCACGTACGGCCGCCTGCGCTGGCTGTTCATCTGCGCGTTCCTGCTCGACATGGCCTTCGGCTGGCCGATCGAGGTGGCCCTGCCGCTGATCGTCGACGGGCGGGGCTGGGGTGTCGGTTCGGTGGCCGTGGTCGTGGTCGCGTTCAGCTGCGGCGCGATCGCCGCCGGGTTGACCGGTGCCCTACTCGCCCACCGCATCCCGCTGATGGTGCGCCTGGTCGTCACCGGCGTCGGCATCGGTCTCGGCATCCTGGCGATGGCGGCGATGAACTCGGTGTTCACCCTCGCCGCGGTCGGCACGCTGGTCGGTCTGATGGCCGGCCTGAACGGCCCGGCCATCGTCACCGTCTACCAGCAGGCGTCTCCTCGCGCCCGGCTGGGAACGGCGATGTCGATGCTGACGCTGGCCGGCATCGGCACCACTCCGGTGTCGATCGTCGTCTTCGGTGCGCTCTCCGCCGTGATCGGGGTCACCGCCACCTGGTTCGTGTGCGGGGTGGTCGCCCTGGCCGCGCCGGTGGCGGCGCTGCAGGCGCTACGCCAGCCGCCCCCGGGGCCGGAGAGCCTGGGTGGCACCGACCCGGCGGCACCGACCACCGATCTCGAGCCGACTCCGGCCCCCGCCGAGGCGCAGCCGACGGTCGAGGCGCAGCCGGTGCCGGCGGCCTTCGAGGGGTCCGATCCCGCGCCGGCCGCCGACCAGGTTCTGGTCACCGCGAGCCGCAACGTGTGACCCCAGACCGGTGCACCCTGACCCGGTGCCCCCCATATGGGTGCAGCGGCCGGGATCCGTGGGCTGACCCCCCGGATCCCGGCCGCTGCCCTGTCAGTCAGTCCGGCGCGACGTAGTAGAAACGCCGATAACCCAGCAGCATCCCCTCGTCGGTCAGGGTGAACACGTCGACGAAGTCCTGGCCGCGCTTGCCCGGCAGATCGGTGTACCGACCGGTGACGGCGACACCGTCACCGTCCGCGATCACCTTGTAGATCTGGTGGTGGCTCGGCGGCCCGGCAACCCGGACATGGGTACGCAACACCTCGTTGCGCCCGCTGCCGTGCGCCATGTCCGGTCGTTGGACCTGCACGTTCTCATCCAGTAGTGAGCCGTATCCGTCGATGTCGCCGATGTTGAGATAGTGGTACGACAGGCGCACGTGGTCGACCCCGACCGCAGTGGCGGCACTGTGATTCAGCGAACCCCCATGGCAGGTCATCCCGCGGTCTCCTCCGTCTAGCTGGCCCCACCCGTGTGCGGCCGGCGAAGATAATCTCCACGAGACGGACAACTCCCGCCTATCACGGCGCTTTCTTCACCGACGCGCCTATCCGTGCCGAGATTTTCAGGACGGTTCCCCTGCGCCGAACAGCGGCGGCCCGCGGTGGCGGGAGTTGCATCTTCCGGCAGTTCCGTAGGGCAACAGCCTGCACAGATGCAGGAATACAATGAAACGGGCAATTTCTATCGATAGCCATGGAATACTGTCCCATTCGTTTTCGCCTGCTGGACAATCCGTCCCCAATGGAGTCCACTGTTCCGACAAAGCACGCTGTCGGCCTGGGAGTACCATGCGCAACCTGACCCTCACCAGCCCGGCCGCCGAGGCTGGAATCGTCTTCCGAGTCCTCGGTCCCCTACAGGTGGACGGGCCGACCCGGACAGTCCGGATCCCACCGGGGCGTCAGGAAATCATCCTCGCCTGCCTGCTCATGGAGGCGGGCCGACTCGTCGACACCGACCGGTTACTCGACCTCGTCTGGCCGGAGGAGGCACCGGACACCGCCCGCACCCAGATCCAGATCTGCGTGTCCCGACTGCGCAAGAGCTTCACCGAAGCCGGAGTCAACGCCTCCGTGGTCTCCCGCGCCCCCGGCTACCTGCTGCAGGCCGACGAGGACGCGGTGGACCTTCAGGTCTTCAACCGGCAGGTGATGGCCTCCCGGGTGCTGGTCAAGGAGGGCAGGTTGGCCGAGGCGGCCGAGACCCTGCGCGCCGCCGTGGCACTGTGGCGGGGCCCCTGTCTCAGCGGGGTGCCCAGCGACACCCTGCGCACCCGTGGCCTACGGCTGGACGAGGAGCGGCTGACGGCGATCGAGACCTACCTGGGGCTGGAACTGAACCTCGGGCGCAGCCACGAACTGGTCGGCGAGATCAGCCAACTGCTGCACGAACATCCGCTGCGCGAGCGGCTGCGCGGGCAGCTGATGCTGACCCTGCACCGCTGCGGCCGTCAGGCGGAGGCGCTGGAGGTCTACCGTTCCGGCCGGCAGTTGCTCAACGACGAGTTGGGGCTGGAGCCGGGTGAGGAGCTGCGCCAGCTGGAGACCGCCATCCTCACCCGAGACCCCGCCCTGCACCTGCCGGCAACACCGGCTCCGGTGACGGCCTCGCCGCGGGTCCCCGCCGTCCCCACCGCGCCGCTGTCTCCGTACGGCGAGGAGCACCCGCACCAGCTCCCCGCCGACACGGCGGACTTCGTCGTCAACGAGCCGGTCCTGCACACGATCGAGGCGGCGCTGGTCGGCGGCGACGGGAGGCGAGCCCTGGGGCTCGTGGTCATCGCCGGTAAGCCCGGCATCGGCAAGAGCGCGCTGGCCACCCATGTGGCCCACCGCCTCGGTGCCCAGCGGTTCCCCGACGGCCAGCTCTACTGCGACCTGCGTGGGGTCGGCGCCGACACGGTCAGCGCGAAGGACGCCCTCGGCCGGTTCCTGCGGGCGCTCGGCATACCCGGCCCGGTCATCCCGGACAGCACGGACGAACGCGCCGAGATGTACCGGACCCTGCTGGCCGCGCGTCGGATGCTCGTCGTCCTGGACGACGCCGCGAACGAGGCCCAGATCATGCCGCTGCTGCCCGGTAGCAACAGCTGCGCGGTCCTGGTCACCAGCCGGTCGCGGCTGACCGCCCTGCCCGGCGCCCAACTGGTCGAGCTGGACGTGCTCGACCAGGCCCAGGCCCTGCAACTGCTGAGCCGGGTGATCAGCGCCGATCGGGTGAACCAGGAACCGGAGGCCGCCATAGCGTTGGTACGTACCGTCGGCGGTCTTCCGCTGGCCTTGCGGATCGTGGCCGCGCGGCTGGCCGCCCGGCCGCACTGGAATCTCGCCTCGATGGTGCACCGGCTGGCCAACGAGCGGCACCGGCTCGACGAACTGGCCCACGGCGAGATGACCATTCGAGCCAGCCTCTCCCTGACCCACGACGGCCTGCACCGCCCGGACCGGCGGCTGCTGCGGCTGTTCAGCCTGGCGGAGGGGCCGACCGTGCCGGGCTGGATCGCGGGCGCCCTGCTCGACGACGACCGCCCCTTCCCGTCCGACCTGCTGGAACCCCTGGTGGACGTGCAGATGCTGGACGCGGTGGCGATCGAGCGCACCGGGGAGTTCCGCTACCGGTTCCACGAGGTGATCCGCCTGTTCGCCCGCGAACAGCTCACCCTGCACGACGGGGAAGCCGTCCAACTGGCCGCGACCGAGCGGATGATCGGCGGCTGGCTGTCGATCGCCGAGCAGGCCCACGCCCGCATCTACGGCGGCGCCTACACCCTGCTGCACGGTGACGGCCTGCGCTGGCCTCCGCCGCCCGCGTATGTCGAGAACCTGCTGACCGAGCCGCTCGAATGGCTCGACAACGAGCAGCCCAACCTCTGCCTGGCCGTCGAGCAGGCCGCCCGGATGGGTCTGCACGAACTCTCCTGGAACCTGGCGACCACCCTGGTCACCCTCTTCGAGGCGCGCGGCTACTTCGACCAGTGGGAACGGACCCACCGGCGGGCCCTGGAGGCCGTCCGGGAGGCCGGCAACCGCCGGGGTACGGCGGCCGTGCTGGCCTCGCTGGGCACCATGCACCTGAGCCGACAGCAACCGGACCAGGCCCGGCAGTCCCTCGACGCCGCCCTGGAGATCTTCGACGAGCTCAACGATCTGCACGGCCTGGCCCTGTGCCGTCGGGATCTCGCCCTGCTGGACCGGCAGAGCGGAGAGGATGACCGGGCGCTCGGGCGCTACGAGCAGGCGGCCCGGGACTTCGATCAGGTCGGGGACGTGATCGGTCGGGCCACGGTGTTGACCCAGAGCGCATACGTGTGGATGCGCCGAGGCCACACCGCGATGGCCCAGGAGCAGCTCGACGAGGCCCTGGCGGTGTTCCGTTCCGTCGGGTACGCCCACGGAGAGGCGCACGCCCTGCGCCGCGCGGGGCAGGTGCTGCTGTGCCGTGGCGAGCACGCCCAGGCCGAACAGGTGCTGTCGAAGGTGCTGGAGATGGTCCGTCGGGGCCGCGACATCATCGGCGAGGGCCACCTGCTGCGCAACCTCGGTGAGGTCCACGAGGCCAGCGGACGCCACGACCAGGCCCGGGAGGCCTACACCCAGGCCCTGACCGTACGCGAGAAGATCATCGACCTGGGGGGCGCCGCCGTGGTACGCCTCGACCTGGCTCGGCTGGCATACCACAGTGGTCAGTTCGTCGAGGCCGGTGGGCTGCTGGAGCAGGCCACGGAGACCTTCCGGGCCCGAGGCATGCGCCCGGAACTACGGGAGGCGGAGCGGCTGGCGCAGGAGCTCGCCACCGCCTGACCCGCGCCGCTATCACCGCTATCACCACGCCGGGGCGACGGCGCTGCCCAGATCCGCACTGACGATTGGCGCCATGATGGTCGGCCGATAGTGAGATCGGGACGATGGGTCGTGACGGCGGTTGTCCCGGTGTCCCAGATCCGCCGGGCGGCGCTTCCTGGCGCGCCACCCCCGTCACCACGCAATCGTGATAGGGAGTGGGACAACAGATGAGCATCGACGTGCCGATCGCCGATAACGTGCCGCTGTTCGGGTCGCTGGTCCGCCGGCATCGCACCCGCATCGGGCTGACCCAGCGGGAACTGGCGGACCTGTCCACCGTCAGCGTCCGGGCGATCCGCGACCTCGAACAGGGCCGGGCCCGCCGACCACGGCAGGACACCGTACGGCTGATCGCCGACGGCCTGCGACTCGGAACACGGGCCCGCGCCGATCTGGAGTCCGCCGCCGGGGAAGGACGGACCAGTTGGGCGGTGAAGGCCGGCTACGAGGCCGACCCGCCGTCCCCACCCCTGGCCGTGGACGTACAACTGGGGCGGGAGGCCGAGACCTCCGTCATCGTCGACGAACTCGGCACCGGCGCCGAACGGCTGGTGACCATCGTCGGGATAGACGGGGTCGGCCGCACCCGGCTGGCCCTTGAGGTGGCCATTCGGTTGCACACCGCCGAGCGCATCCCGGTGCTCTGGTGCCCCCTCACCGGCCCGACCGGCGGTGACCGCCTCTCCACCCTGGTCCGCGCCACAGCCGATCAACTGCTCGGCACCGGGGGTGGTGCACCCCCGGCGAACGGGCCGGACGAGTTGGCCGCCTTCATGGAGATCGTCGCCGACCGGCCGCCGCTGCTGGTGCTGGACGGGGTGACCGAGGCCGCTCATGCCCACCGCATCGGGCAGTTGCTGCGCGACTGCCCGGGCCTACGGATCCTGGTCACCGCCGCATTCCCCCTGGGGGCACCCGGTGAACGACACTTCCTGCTCAACCCGCTGGCCGTACCCGCGGAAGGCGAACCGTTCACCGTGGACGTCCCCGCGGTCCGGATCTTCATGGAGCGGGCCCGCCGGTTCCGTCCCGACGTCAACCCCGACATCCGGGAGGCCGCGCTGATCGCGGACATCTGCCGGCGACTGGACGGGGTACCCCAGGCCATCCACGCCGCCGCGTCCTGGCTCGTCGTCTACGACATCGCGACCCTGCACCAGTGCCTGCACGACGGCCCGGCCGGACTGCTGCACCACCTCGCCGGCCCCGACGGCGGCATCAACCTGCGCGACGCCCTGGACCGCCGGCTGGCCACCCTGCCCGCCCCCGAACGCGAACTGCTCGACGCCCTCTGCGTACGGGGAGAGACCTTCGACCTGGCCGAGGTGATGACCCTGACCGGCCACAGCCTGCCCGACAGCGGCCGGGCCGTCCGCTCCCTGGTGCTGCGTGGCCTGGTACGCCCCACGTACACCGCCGGGCAGTCCCGGTTCCGGATCCTGCACCTGGTACGCGCGGCTCAGCTCTGCGCTCTGGACGTCCGGGTCTGACGGTGCGGTGCGGCCGCGGCGGCACGCCCCTCCGGCGTGCCCCCCGGCTCCCCGCACCCCGGCCTGCGGTCGCGGGTCGCATCACCGGTACCGAACTCGCACCCCTCCGACACCCGCGCTCGCATTCCGTCCTTCCGCCGCCACCTAGCCCTCACTGAACCAGGCACATGGTCTAGTCGCGCAGGGACGCGGCTGCCTGATCGAGATGACGCGCGGCCGCCGTCAACGCCACAACGGCCCGTGTCGGTATCAGGCCGGGCCGCGATCCCTGTCGTAGGAATTCACGAGCCAGCGCTACGTGCCATTGCCAATGCCAGTCCACCTCGCGGGGTTGAAGTGTGTCGAGGCTCAGATATCGGCTCCGCTCGGCCACCACCCGGGCGATGTAGGCGTCGACAAGCGCGGCGTCGCCTACCGCGACTTCGCCGGTGCAGTGGCAGAGCCCGCTGGCGAAGTCGGCCTCAACGGACACCTCGGACCACAGCATCGACTCAATGCCGGGACGGCGAACCCGCAGAACGAGATCGACCAGCAGGCGGGTCACGTCAGTGGCCCAGTGATGCACGGCGTAGTTGGATGCGTCGACCAGCAGCGCCCGGGGGGAGTCAGTGACCTGGACCAGTACATTCGCCGAGTGGAGATCGCCGAAGCCGTGTGCGTGTATGACGCGGTTACCGAGACGCTCCTTGGCCGTTGCCGGTAGCACACCGGACTCGACGAACGCCCGGATCACGGCCGCCATCTCTTCCGTGTCACGCTGGCCCGCGCCGCGCTCGTCCTTCCACACCTCTGCATATGCGTTCAGCGCGTCATACACTCGTAGACGAAGTACCGGAGACATCGTCAGCCAGTCTGCGGTGAGCGCCTCACGGCACAGGTTTTTCTGCAGCAGATGGATCAGTTGGTGGCCGTGCAGCTCGTCGGCCAATGTGATCACCTGTTCGACAGTCGTTCCCGGCCGCTGCAGCCATTCGCCGAGCGTTACGGCGTCGTCGACCAGTTCCGCCGCGATCGCGCTGTAGCCGGACGCTTCGTCGCGCTTGAGATCGCGGTCGAGCCGGACCAGCACGTGCGACCTGAGCGTTCGAGCCGCCGCACGGTTGGCGGCCTTCTCCGCCTCGAGCGCCGCTCGGTCCAGCCCGATCTTCAACACGAACGACTCGACGGCTTCGCCCGGCTCTTCCCGGACAACTTTGCAGACGTAGGCTCCAGACCGACCGGCTGCGAGATGCCGGACGGTCAGCGTGGCGTCATTATCGCTTTCGCTCTCGAGACATTCCAGGATCAGGGTACGCGCGATCAGTTCACCGCGCGTACGAGCATTGTGGTGCTCGCCCGGCGGGTCTCCCAGGCTGTGCAGCATCGACTGGACACCGGCCTCTTCCGCAAAGACAATCTTGAATTCGTCTGCACGGTCCAGGACCCGTAACCGGCGGCGGATCTTGCGTGCCAGGCTGTAGGCGTCCCACCCCTCATCATCACCGCGGGCAGGGTTCACAGTCAGTCGATTGGTGCGTATGATCGCGTGGTCCGCTCCAGCGTTCCTCGAGACGCGCTCGAAATCTGGGTTGCGGTTCGCCTCCGCAGTCGTCACCAGGATGTAGCACTCGTTCTTACGCAGATGGCGCAGTTCCTCCACCACGCTCAGACCGGTTTCACCTTCCTGGAGCTCAAAGTCGATCAACGCGAAATCAAACTTGACCTCGCGCACCAGCTTCAGTGCCTCGACCGGATCGCCGGCGCTGTGCCACTGAACTTCCCAATCATCGCCAAGCTTCGAGAAGCCGTAGTCGAGGATCTTCCGGACCCGTTGGACCACGTCGGGTTTGTCGTCGACGATCAGCCCACGTGGCTTCCTGGTCATGCGGGCATCCTCCACCTCTCTAGCTTCACCGTGACCGCGTAAGTCCAGGGTCGTTCGGATGCCGCCGGTTCAATCGTCCCGCCGAACCTTTCCAACCGGTGCCGGAGCGTCTCCATGCCTCTGCCACCGCCGCCGGCCTGTGGTCTGCTGGCGGTGTTCCGAACCGTGACGACCGTCAAGTTCGACTCGAAGCCAAGCTCCACCCGATACCTCTGCTGTTCGGCATCCCTGTCCCGGTGGGTCTGTCGGGCGTTGTGCCGGATGTGTTCAAAGACCTGACGGATCAGCCGGTCGGTGCAGAAGACCAGAGGGCTTGGAAGATCTTGATATTCGATCTCGTCATCGGTTTCGTGGAAGAATTCCCGGACAGCCTCGACGATATCCACCGGGCCACGGGAGATGATTCGGCGCAGCAGTGCCGACCTGGCATCAAGGGCGAATCGCCCCCACCATTCAAGGTCGGCGCGTAACACCGCGGCTTGTTCTGGCCGGGGGAGGTGGCCCTGCCTGAGCTGTTCGACCACATCGAAGATGCGCGCGGTGGTCTTCTCTACGGCCTGAGGACCTTCCGCGGAAAGGGTTTCGTCCCAGCGCGGCACCTCGCTTCGCGCCACGTCGCCGATGACGCTGCGACTGATCAAAATGTCGCGAATGGGCTCTAGGCAAGGTAGGACTGCTTCTTGAAGGTGACTCTCGCAGCGAGCCCAGTTCTCCCAGATCTTCTCCGGATCGAGATCATGCTGTCCCGCATCGGCAAGGTCGATGTCGGTGCGGACTGCCCACCATGGATCGGAGAAGTCATGGCCGGCGGAGTTGATCTCATGGCGCAGCCGTGACCATGCCTCCTGTTTGCCAGCCAGCGGCTCCTGCAGTGGCCGGCGAGTGTGCAGCAGCAGGTAGCGGATCAGCGGCAGGTTGACATAGTCGGACTGGGTCGTCGTGAGATCGTCCTTGTCCCGGAGTCCGTTCAGGAGATGCTCGAGGCTATCGGCGATTCGCCGGGCGATCCGCTGCCGTGAATGAGGAGCAGCGCTGTGCGGCCCTGCAAGCAGGATCAACGCCTCGAGAAACACCTGCGGGATCACCAGACCCTCGCCGTGATTGACGCGCACGATCCGGCCCAACTCGCGGGCGAAGCGGTCCGGCGCTATGCGAGCCAGCAGAACGGCAGCCTGCACTCGCAGCCGCGCTTCGACGAGCAACGCGGCGTTGCCCGCCAGCATCGCAACCGCCATCTCCTCGATCTTCGCGCGGTGTTCCGGGAACACCAACGGCGCTGAGGAGAGCCAGTGCGACTCAGCGACCAGCAGCCGTATCAATGGATCGCGGAACCGCCGGTCAGTCCGAGCGATGTCCAGCCAGTGGACCACCCGCTGTCGGCGCCTGGTGTTGACCTCGGCGTCACGCAGGCGCAGTCGCCAACGCAGATACTCCGCACACTCCGGCTGGCTGAGGTTTGCGCCGAACAGGTCTGCGGTCTGCTCTGCGAACAGGTCCTGCTTGGTACGCGGCGCCAGCAGGCCCAGCAGCCAGGTGCGGTGCTTGTCCAGAAGTTCGGGCACGGGAGTGTAGAGAGCGAGCGAAGAATACTGCTCGCGCAGCGCACAGACGGCGCAGTTGCTGCTGTTTCGGCTACTCATCGCCGTGCGGGCAGGGCTGTTGCGTAGTCGGTTGCGGGTTGGCTGAGCTGGGTTCTTTTGGAGGAGGGCAGGCTCGGGGGTCCATGTAGGACGGGTGCGGCCCGTT